>DALQ01000002.1:0-4787 GCA_002496845.1 Euryarchaeota archaeon UBA495 | reverse complement strand
CGCATCTGGACGCCCTTGCGCAGCAAGGGGTTGCCGCTTTGCATCGATCCCTTCCATGCCCCACCGGCCGACCTTGACCCTGAGGAAGCCATCACCGCATGGGACATGGTGGCGGCTGGATTCACCAGCCTGGCCGGCTATGACGTGGAAAAAGCCCAGGGCAAGACGATCAAACCCTACCTGTACGAAGTGCTCGTCCAAGGCACGCGCGTCGGGCTGGACGTGGCGGACTTCCAATCCCTGTCGCGCGTGGTGCGCGAACCCCACGATGCCTTCCTGAGGCACCTGTATCCCGAATGCTTCGCGGACCCTGACGAGGAATTCGAAGGCGAAGCCCCACAACTGCCACCGTGGACGGTGGTGGCCGGCGATCACGGACTGACCGATTTCGAGGAACGTTTGCCAAAAGCGACGCGCTACGAGTTGGCCCGGCGCTTGTCGGCTTTCTCAAGCGGCGTCAACCAACTGCTCTTTTCCAACGGCGTGCCGATCAACATCGACGCCTTCACCGAGCCCGCGGTGCCCGGGAAAATTCCGTTGAACATCGTCTACCTGAACACCATTCAGGACGAGAACCAGAAGCAGTATTTCGTGCAGGAACTGTCCCGCGAACTCTACGACTGGATGTTGACCCAGCAGCCGGCTGAAGGGGAACTCAAGCTGTTGTTCTTCATGGACGAAGTGGCTCCCTACCTGCCGCCGCACCCCCGCAATCCCCCGGCCAAGGACCTCATCAAACTCATTTTCAAACAGGCACGAAAGTACGGCGTGGCCTGCGTCCTGGCCACGCAAAACGTCAGCGACGTGGACTACAAGATCCTCGCACAAGCCAACACCACCTTCGTCGGTCGCTTCACCCAACCGCAGGACGTCGAGAAAGTTCGTCACCTGCTGAAGGAATCCGGCAGCGACGTCGACCTGGTCGGGCAACTGCCCACCTTGGGTCCCGGGCAATTCCAAGTCGTGGCCCCTGACGTGGATGAGAACCCCTTCCCGGTCCAATGCCGCTGGTTGTACACCGACCACGGGGCGCCGTTGTCCGAAGACCAAGTGGAGGACCTGATCACCGACGACGTTCGTCGCTGGGCACGCTCCCGCTCGGCGGGCGCCCATCGGAAGCGAGGCGGATCGGGCGCCGCCGATGCGGCTGCCCGAGGCTCTCGCTGGAGCGGCGATGATGACGTGGGCATCGTTGCCAAGTCCCGTATCACCGCCGTGGGAGGCATGACGGCGGCCGCCCATGGCGTCGTGGACGATTCGGCCTTCGAGGTCCGTTTGATGGGCGGCCTTGCCGTCCTGAAGGACGGACGAGACCCGTTGTACACGATGCAAGCAACAAGCAACGCCGCCTCGGTGTTGGCGCTCGGTTGGTGCCTCATCGCACTCCTCGTTGCATGGCGCGATGACGGGCTCGACTGGTGGTGGCTCTTGTTCGGTGCTGGGGTCTCGGGCCTCGTTGGCTTGGTCATCGCCTTGGAATGGTTCTTGGCGCACGACGCGGACCTGCTGCTTCGGATTTCAAAATTCACTCGGCAATTCCAAATCGGCCTCGTGGTGTGGCTTTGGACCCTACTCATCTGGTCCACATGGGGTGAATTAGACCTCTTGGGCGCTGCACCTTTCCTTGAGGTCGTGGTGCTGTGGACCACCCTTTTCTTGGCCATCGAGGGATTGCATCGCTTCCGGCTCGGTCGTCTGCATTGGGACGGCGACACGGCGTGGTCGCGCCTGACTGGAATCACGGCGGTCTTGACCGAGGCGCAGGTCCGTGACATGCGGGCCTCTTCTGCGGAAATCCTCGCCGCCATGCGTTGGATCGTCCACGGCGTGACCGTGGTGCTCGGCTGCTTGCTGTTGTTCGCCCTGCCTTCCATGTCCGAAGGCACCGGTCTGCCCGGTCCAGATTCAGCCTGGATGCATCTTGTGCTCTGGTTGACCTCGCTCTATGCCCTGATGTGGGGCTCGGAAGGATGGCTACGCATGCGTGGGCGCTTGCCTGAGCCTGAAGCCTGAGGTGATCCGCGATGGTGCACCCACTCGACCCTTTCTCCTTCGGTGACGGTCGTCCAACGCTTCGCAACCGAACGGTCGTTGCCGCGATGACCAACAAACAATCCCATGCCGATGGCGTGCTTTCCGATGAGGAAATCCGCTGGTTGCTTCGGCGGGCTGAAGGGGGCTTCGGCGTCGTCACCACAGCGGCGGCGCACGTCGATGAAGGCGGTCAAGGCTGGGAAGGCGAGATGGGGGTTTGGGGCGATCATCAGCTGCCGCGCCTGACCGAGTTGGCCGACGGGTTGCGTTCCCGGGGCGCTGTAAGCCTCGTGCAAATCTTCCATGGCGGGCTCCGCGCTCCTCGCGCCGTGACGGGCCAGCAACCCGTTTCAGCCAGCGAGGTGGACGACCAAGGGGCGGACGAGCCGGCTCGGGCCCTTGACGCCGACGAAGTGCGGGGTTTGGTGACGGCCTTCGTTGATGCAGCGGTGAGGTGCGAACAAGCTGGCTTTGACGGCGTTGAACTCCACGGAGCGCACGGCTACCTGATTGCCCAGTTCCTCGGCACCAAAACAAACCGGAGAACTGACGCATGGGGCGGCGACCTGTCTGGGCGAGCCGCCTTCCTGAAGGCCATCGTCGACGGCGTGCGAGCCGCCACGTCACCCGAATTCCTTCTGGCCGTGCGTCTTTCGCCCCAGATTGACGCCATGGGCATTCGCTTGTCTGAGAGCCTTGAGTTGGCGACGTGGTTGCCCAATTGGGGCGTCGACCTGCTGCATATCTCTTGCTGGGACGCCTTCCAAGGCGCGCCCGACGAACCTGACGACCCGCGCACCCTCACGCGCCGCTTCCGCGCAGCCCTGCCCGAATGCTATCCTTTGTTGTCGACGGGCGCCATCTGGGACGGGGCGGATGCAGCATTCGTGCTTGGGGAAGGTGCGGACCTGGTCGGCGTGGCTCGTGTGGCCATCGGCCACCCCTCGTGGCCTGAAGGGTTGTCCAATGCGGACTATGCTCCCGCACGTCCGCCGTTCTCGCCTGAAGCGCTTGCAGCAGCCGACCTCAGTCCGGTCTTCATCGAGTACATGCGCCGCTGGAAGGGATTCGTCACGGACGGCCGTCCCGCCGATTGACGCTCAAGACGCTCGCATCCGGTCCGTAGTGACCCATTCGTCCCAACTCGCGTCGTATCCGTCGTACGTGATCTTGTAACGATCTCCGTCCACCTCCACGATACGGGCGTCAAACCAACTCCCGTTCCATTCCACCCGAACCTGTTCGCCAACCATGTGTTGCATCAAGAACGGGTGATTTGGGGGTTGAGTCTCCCAACCCGTTGGCCCGACGACATAGACCGTGTTCTTCGTTTCGACGCGCGCGGTCGCGCGTGCATCGTACGTGATTGAGGCCACGGCGCTCGTCCGCACTCGACCTTCGCCGAGTTTTGGATGCGCGTAGGCGTAGCCGTGCAATGCCCCTTCCACCAACTGAGCGTCCTTCACCAGGACTTCGGGCTTGCTTGCCTCGAACGGCGTGGCATCGGGGCCCACCATCCACTTCGCCAAGCCCCTGTAATCGAGTTCGGCATGACCCGACACCCCGAGCGATTCGAGGAGTTCGTTTGCTTCCGATGGATCCAGTGGGTCGTCACCCATCTGCGTGAGGATGTCAAACAACTGAGCGGTGGAGATGGTCCCTGTGTTGTCCTCGTCGAAGATCTCGAAGGCTTCGATCAATTCTGCTTCCGCCTCGGTGATCTGCTGGGCAGCATGCGTTGCGTGCTCATCATCGGCGTAAATCGGTGTCAAACGGCTCCATTCAACCCCGTCTTCTACGTCTCCATCGTCGTAGTGGATCAGGAAGGTGTGGTTGGGGTGCTCCCGAGCAATGCGTCCTGGAAACAGATGCCCATGGCCCCGCCAATCGGCCATCACCCGGTCGCCTACCACAAAGGGCGGAGCAGCGGGGCGAATGGTGCCAGGAGATGTGCCAATGACCACGGCATGTTTGGTTTGGATGGCATCGTCGTACGGGACATCGATCCGGTAAGTGCCGTCAGGATTCCGGCCAACAACCACACAACGGTCCAACCAACGGCCGTTGCTTGGGCTGTGGTATTCGACGTGGTCTCCGACTCCGAAGGAGGGAGGGAGCGTGTCTTCCTCTTCAGCGGCGGTTGGCGCGGGAGGGGGCGGTGCTGGTGCGGCGAATTGGACCATGCCGAGTTCTTTCAGGGCCGCAATCACGGCCGATGTAACGGCCGCTGGGTCGTTGTTCACCACCGTGTGATGAATGTCACCGGACATGGCTGAATCTGTGAACTTCACACCGTGGTGCTGATCGCCCTGCATGAGACGTTCCCCGCAAAAGGGGCAGGCCTTCCATGCTGGGTCGATGTCCTTCGCACACGAGGGGCATGAAGCCATGCCCAATGATGCTGAGGAGCCATGATGACCCTTTCTGTTCGACGAGCGTGATCAACGACGGCCGCGCCCGCCGCCACCGCTGCGTCCGCCGCCACCACCGCTTCGGCCACCGCCTCCACCGCTTCGACCGCCGCCACCGCTGCGGCTCCGGCCGCCTCCACCGCTCGAACGGCCTCCGACGCGGACCCGACGGTTTGAGCTGCCTCGGTGGTGTGACCTGTTGTTGTGGTAATGGTGGTGGTGGTGATGGTTTCCGTAGTGATGGCCACGGTGGCCGTGGTATCGATTTCGACCCAACATGACCTTCGGCTGAGAAGTGCCTCCTTTGCCGGTCAGCACGAACGCCACGAGGAAGATGATGAC
>DALQ01000004.1:11176-13558 GCA_002496845.1 Euryarchaeota archaeon UBA495 | reverse complement strand
TGCTCGTTCTGCATCAGGACGTCGCCCCAGACGTTGGCGGCGGTGCCCTTGTTGCCCTTGACGGTGGTGAAGGTCTGGTCGGCGGTGCAGTCGAGAAGGTGCTTCCAGACCGCAGCGGGGTTGACGGCACAGGTGACCTCGACGATGACCTCGTCCATGCGGATGCCGGTCCCGGTCTGCCACGTGCCCTCGCCCATGTCGCCGGCGAAGGGCAAACAGAGGTCGAGGATGGAGAGACCCGTCACGGGGTCTGCACCAGTCAACTCGGTGAAGGCTTCACGCATGCGGGAGCGGTCAGCACCACGCTGCCCGGTGAGCATGCGCAACTGGTCGATGCTGTTGGGCACCAGGAAGCGGATGTCCGTGTAGTAGACAAGGGGTTGCTCGCGGCCTTCCACAGAGAACAGGCCAGCGTAGGGCGCGGAGCCTTCCGAAGCCTTGGACTGGACGGTTTCAAGCGGGAACACGGTCTTCATCGCGTTCATGGTCACGGACTGAATGATCCGCGTCATGAGACGACGGGGTGCTTCGCTGACCTCATTGAAGGTGTCTTGGTACTCCTTCAGGTTGAGCAACTCATAGCCGCGCACGGCCAAGAGGGAGTGCACCACAGGTCCGGTTTGGACCTTGATGCCCTGTCCGTCGCCCGCGTTGAAGGTGGCCTTGGACACCCAGCGCATACCACGGGCGGTGGCGCTTGGGGTGATCTCGTCGGCGTAGGCGCTGATTCGGCGCGACATGCGGTTTTCGAAGTCCGCTTGGTCGAGCTTGGTGAACACCGTGGAGCCGTAGTTGACCTTGACCGCGTGGTCGGCCACTTGGCTGGCGCTGACGCACGCCAACAGGTTGGCTTGGTCCTGAGGGTAGATGATGAGGCGGCGGCGCTGGTTGCCTTCGCCGAGGCTGCCGATCGCGGGGTCGGTCAGGAGGTAGCCAAGCGTGGCGCAGTACTCGAAGATGCGGCCGTAGCGGTCTTCGTCGCTGGCGCGCTGAATCCACTCGTCGAGGCCAGGTTCGACCATGTGCATCTCCAAAGGCACCAGGTCGGTACCGGAGCCGAACATTTGGCGAACCATGGGGGAGGACATCATGCCCATGAGCGAGTAGAGCGAGGTCTTGCCCGAGGTCAGGAAGATGTCCGTGATGCCTTCTTCGCCGAAGGATTCTCGGCGGTCGGGCATGTTCACGAGGAGGTTGAACGACGACGGGGTGTCACGGCTGCCGTTGACAGCGGGCCAAATCCAGTCAAAGGGACGGGTGAGGATGTACCCGTTGGCGTCCTTCCCAAATCCGGCTGGGGAGTAGCGCACCCAACCCAAGCGGTTGTTGTACGTCACGTTCCGGTGCATGAGCGAGGGGTAGAACACACGCTCTGCGGGGTCAGAACCGGGCACGACGCCACGGTGACCGAGTCCCCAAAGCACGGGATCCCACTCGGGCCAGCCGTCCTTGGTTGGCTCGAAGAACATGTGGCTGTCATCGGGGAGATCGAAGTCCTGAGGTCCGCGAACGCTGTACGAGGAACCCATGCGAGCCTCGTCACCGGTCGAGCAGAAGACGAAGGTCTGGGTGGTGGCCACCGTGCTGGGCGTCCACATGTTGGCGTTCATGATGGTCTTCTGCTTCATCCAATCCGAGGTCGACTTGAGGTCACGCTCGTAGCGAAAACGCTCGGCTTCGATCCAGCTGGAACCGAGGATGATGTTGGTGTTGACCAGCGTTGCCTTGCCCTTTCCGATGTAGCGGGTGCGGGGGTCAGCACGGGTCATGTCAGAGTCCATTTGAGGCATCCATGGGCCTTCTTGAGGCACGTAGCGCAGGAAATCTTCGTGGTCGAAGACGTGGCCTTCTGCCACTTCCATCGTCCGCGTGATCTTCTGGGTCAAATCGACGTAGGACTCCATGGGTTGCACGCGGCGGTGCTCTTGGAGGTGAGCGTCAGAAATCGTTCGGTGTTCCCACATGGTCATCCCTCAGTGTTTGTTCATCGTCTCGGGGTCTTCCCCGTCGTCGCCAGAGGACGAGCCGACTGGCATAGGAATCCAGCCCAGCACCACAGCAGCAATGAGCGTTTGAAGCAGGCCAAGAAGGATCTGCACCAGGTCGAAGGTCCCGCCTTCTCCGAAGCCAAATCCAAGCGCAAAGAACGCAAGGCCCATCGCGAACATCACCAACGGGAATGTCTTCATGATGCTCGCCTCATGGCCTAGGCCTTGAAGCCTCCTCCTGTTCCTTGGCTTTAGGCGTTCGCTCAATCCTCGCCTCTGAAAGCCTCAACTGAAATCAAAATTTCCGGTCGATGTTGGCGGGCGTGTCGTCGACTGGACCACGCGGACCATAGCGGTCGGCCATGCTGCGACGTGGCGCTGCTGGTTCAGGCTC
>DALQ01000004.1:0-10826 GCA_002496845.1 Euryarchaeota archaeon UBA495 | reverse complement strand
AGGCTCGGGCTCAGGCTCGGGCTCTGGCTCGGGCTCGGCCGCAACCATTTCGTCCAGGTCGGGCGCGGGAGGGAGGTCCACAGCTTCCTCTTCCTCAGGCTCCTCCATGTCGAAATTGCCCGTCGCCAAGGCTTCGTCCGCGGCCGCGAGTTGAGCGTGGAGTTCTTCTCGGCGAGCAGCGCGGACTTCAGGGGGATCGACGGTGAATTCGCAGACCTTCTTGATGGGGTCTCCAGCGCTCAGTTCACCGGTGTATTCGCGGATGTCGTCACCGGCGTTGATGATGACCGAGAAGCGGGTTGGGTCACGCGAGCGGCGCTTGGCGTGCTTCTTGTAGTGGTGCACGTAGACTTGGTAGACGCCACCTGGAGCAATGCCTTGAGGCCACACCACGTTCTCGATGGGGCGGCGCGTGTCGGGTTTGACGTTCGCATCGACGTCGAGCACTCCGCCACAGGGGGATTCTTTCGCACCGCCGTGGATGCGCTCTCCTGAAGGGCAGACGACGTGGAGGTCAAGATCGTTGAAGTTGTTCCACATCAAGGAAATCTGCACGTCGCTGGACGACGCACCTTCACGCTCGAGACGGGCCCGAAGTTCCGAAGCAGAGCGCTCGGCCGCGGCTCGAGCCTCCATTTCTGCTTGAGCGCGAGCCGCCTCGACTTCCGCTTGACGTTGAACTTCAATCTCCGCAAGCTCTGCTTGCCGGGCCGCTTCTCGCTCCTCCGCAAGGCGAGCCTCTTCCGCTTCTCGTGCTGCACGGAGGCGGTCCTCTTCCTCGGCCTCACGCTTCAGTCGCTCTTCCTCAGCCCTGCGGGCCTCGGCTTCTTCCATTCGGCGTCGGGCGTCCTCTTCCTTGCGGCGGGTTTCTTCCTCACGCTCCAAACGGGCCGCATTACGGGCGCGTTGGCGCGTGTCATCGGCTTCAAAGCGGCGGCGTTGACTCTGAATCTTGGCCAATTGGCGGTCAAATTCCGCGCGCGGCGTGGTAAAGTCAGCACCGGCGACACGTGAGCCAAGGCCTTCTGCGACCAAGCCTTGGCGCAGGTCGATGCGCGAATCACGACGCAGCACCAGACGAAGGACGCCGAAGCCAAAAGCGGCGCTGAGGACACCGGTCAAGGCGATGCTGAGCGGGTCCATGTGTAGAGGCAGAACGAAGACGGTCTTGACCGTATCGCCCAACCATATTCCTCTGTGACGGGAGCAAAGGTTGAGGACAAAGGGCGCAGCGTCACCAGCATGAGCGGAGCGCCGACCGGCCTCGATGCCCTTCTGCCCGCTGGCCGAGGCGTCTGGGTGCCCATCGACCACGGTGCTTCAGACTGGCCCGTGCCCGGGCTGGAGGACCTCGACCGATTGGTGGCGGATCTCGCCGAAGGCGGGGCCGACGCAATCGTGGCGCAAAAGGGCGTCATCACGCATCTCACACGCCAAAACGAGCCCCCTGCCATCGGACTCGTTGCGCACCTTTCCGTCTCGACGCGGCATGGCGGAGCGGACGCTGGCGAAAAGGTCAGCGTCGGGGACGTCGAGGAGGCGCTCATGCGCGGCGCTCAAGCCGTCAGCGCACAGGTCAACATGGGCACGCCTGGCGAAGGGCGCATGATCGAGCGTCTTGGTTCGATCACCTCCGCAGCCTACCGCTCGGACGTTCCGGCCTTGGGCATGGTCTACGCGCGAGGAACGAACCTTGACCCGATGCCGGACGACCCAACGCATGGGCAAGCCCATGCCGTACGTTTGGCGTTTGAACTCGGCTGCAACGTGGCCAAAGCCGCTTGGAGCGGTTCCGTGGAAGCCTTCCGCCACGTCACATCAGCAGCACCCATTCCCGTTCTAGTTGCGGGTGGTCCGCGCAACGACAACGACCTCGCTCTGCTCCAAATGATCAGCGGCGCGATGGAAGCTGGAGGGGCAGGCGTATGCATGGGGCGCCAAATTTTCGCGCATCCACACCCGAAACGCCTCGTCAAGGCCATTTGTGCCGTGGTGCACCACGGAGCATCCCCAGAGGACGCCGCACAACACCTCGAGGGATGACCATGGAGGTCTGGTCACTGGGCTGGGACGACACCGCTGCACCGGCCGAGGGCATCGCTCGATGCCTCCTCCTGGCGGATGAACCCCCTGCAGGAGTTCCTGCCCCACTGCTCGACCTAAGGAACGGATCCGACGAAAGGACGGGAGCCGTGCACGTCCACATCAGCACCGAAGCGGACCAACAAACGGCCTTGTCGCACGTGGGTTTAGCCGAATGGATCGTGCTTAGTTTCCAAGACTGGTCGATGATTCCTGTTGAGAACGTGGTCGCCGCAGCCCAAGGCACACCAACCAAGGTTGCTGCCGTGGTTGATTCACCTCAACACGTCGCAGGGGCAGCCTTTGCCTTGGAGCACGGTGTGGACGCGGTCGCCGTCCGCCCGATCAATTCACTGTTGGACGCCGCCTTGGCCATGCAGGCTGCACGTTTGGAACAACTGCAGACCTCAGAAGAGGACCACCAAACCCGTGAGCATCAAGGGCTCGGCGTGAGCAAGGTCACCGCCGTCGAACCGTTTGGGATTGGCGACCGCGTCTGTGTTGATCTTGCGGGGTTGCTTCACCCTGGCGAGGGCATGCTCGTCGGATCCACGGCAGCACACATGGCCTTGGTCCACGGGGAAACCGTGCCTTCGGCCTTTGTTCCGACGCGCCCATTCCGAGTGAATGCTGGAGCAGTGCATCAGTACACCCTCCTACCAAACGGATCAACACGGTACCTGAGCGAACTAAAACCAGGCGATGAGGTCCTTGTCACCGACCCAACCGGGACGTCGAGAACCCTGATCATCGGACGCATGAAAATTGAACGTCGACCGTTCCTTTCCGTGGTGTTCAACGACGAGAAAGGTCAAGAGGGTCGTGTGATATTGCAGAACGCAGAGACCGTTCGCTTGGTCGACGCTCGAGGGAGTCCAATGTCTGTGACCGCGATTGAAACGGGCATGCGCCTGATCACGCGTTCCGACAGCACTGGGCGCCACGTGGGTCAACCCATCGAATCGGAGGTAACGGAGCACTGAGCATGGCGGTCATTGGCACGGGCAGCGCGAACGGGGCATGCAGCCTCATTCATGCCGCTGGAATCGGCTATGGAGCCAGCCTCGGTCTCGATTTGCCCGTCAAAGTCCGTCTGTTGGATGCGCCCGCACGTCGTGAGGTCAGCGACCCTGATAATCTGCTCAACGCTGTGCTTGACGCCTGGTCCGGCGCAGGACACCCCCTGCCGGCCGGAACGTTGGCGTGGTCGGTGCGATCCGATGTCCCTCCCCGGCAGGGGCTCAAGTCATCCGCTGCGGTGGCCGTTGCAGCCCTCAGGGCCTTGGCCGATGCCACGGACCACGACCTTAGCGTCGCCGACCTTGTCGAACTCGCAGGCACCGCCCAACTCGCTGCGGGCGTGTCCATCACCGGGGCGTACGACGATGCATGGGCGGCGGCAGCTCCCGGCTGGCGTTTGGTCGACGTCGATGCGGCCTCTGCCGCTGAACGGGTGGTGCTCGAAGGAGAAGGCCTCAACCCTGACGACTGGAGGGTGTTGATCCTCACCGGACCAGAACGCGAGCAACATCCTCCAAAGGAGGCGTTTGCACCTCATGCCATGCATTTCCAGCAAGCATTGGTCGCCTTACAGGAAGGGCGACCACTGGTGGCGTTGACACAAAACGGCCGTGGTGTGGTCGCTGCCACCCAAGATCATGTTGGACGGCAATTGGCCAACCATGCTTTCGTGAACGGTGGACGGGCCGCTGGCATCAGCGGATCTGGACCCGCAATCGTGGTTGTCGTGCCCGCCGGCATCGACCAACCCGTGGAGCGATTGAGGAACCAATACGCGAATCGGGCCCCTGACAGGGAACTCATTGAGACGCGGTTTGTTGGGTGAGAAAGAGGGGGGAGCGACGGCGCCCCGCAGGACGCCGCCGCTCGGCCAAGGCATTGAGCCTTAGGGTGTAGGTGTCAGGTGCGTTGACCTGGTTCAGGCCATCGCGGCCGTGGCCTTCTTCGCGCCCATCCAGGCGACAACACCGAAGCCGATCTTGTTGATCATGTCGGCGATGTTGTAGAGGACACCCATGATTTCCTCGTTGCCGAGGTCGTAGGTGTTCTCGTTGAAGAGGTAGCCAATGGGGTAGATGATCCAGCCCACGAGAATGAAGGTGCGGAGCGCGTCAGTGCTCCACTTCACTTCTTCCTTGATCTTGGAGTTGTCCACACCAAGGCCGTCGTAGAGGCCGAAGGGCAGGCCGGTCGCGACCAAAATCATGGCCCAGCCCATGCCACCGAGGAGGAGAGCGATGGTCTCGTTTTCGATGATGTTGGCTTCACCGAGGTAGCCGAAGCCGATCATGATGATGGCACCCACGAAGCAGATGCCCGTGAAGCCAAGGCCGGCGAATTTGTTGTCCGTGATGGCGTCCTTGCCCACGAGGGAAGGGAACTTGAGGGCCATCAAGGGGACGGTGATGATCCAGTCCATGTAGCGGTACTCAGTGCTGACGACCTGGGTGTCCACGTACACGCCACGCATGTAGTAGTAGTGGAAGGCGGCAATACCGACGATGAGCGCGGAGATGGTCATCGTGGTGCGGTACTCAGGGGCGACGCTGTTGCGCTCGCTCATGAAGAACACGAAGGCTGCGCCCATCGAGATGTACCCCACGAAGAACAAGAAGAAGGTCAACAACTCAAGGGAGTCGTTTCCATTTCCGTCGTTCAGGAACGAGGGGAGGCCGGTTTCGGCGTCCACGGTCGCATCCGCGGCGATCACGGAGGGAACGAGAACGGCCATCACGGCCATGGCGGTCAACAGCAGGGCAGTTCGTCGGAGGGTTTTCTTTCCTGACATGGTTACTCTGCTTCCTATTACAGATATAAAGCGGCGTTTCTTTCTACGCAGAAAATTGCGTTTTTAGGACCCCCTAAAAACCGCCAGAATTCGTTCGTTTGGTCAGGAAATGGAAGCGTTTGCTCTAATTTCCAACAACTGCCTCGATGGCAACGGTTGAAGGTCAGGGCGTTCACGGCGGAGCGAGTCCCATGCGCATGCGCCTTGGCGAGCGGTTGGCGGTGACCTTGTTCGGCACCAGCCATGGCCCTTGTGTTGGCGCATTGCTCGAAGGAATGCCTCCTGGCATTGCCGTTGAACAGGAGCGTATCGAGGCTTGCATGGCCCAACGCCGCCCCGGCCGAGGCTTGGGCACCAAACGAACAGAACCTGACGTGGTGAGGTTGGCCTCTGGCGTCCATGATGGACGGACCACGGGTCAACCCATCATGATCGAAATTGAAAACGCCGACGTCCGAACGAGCGACTACTCCTTCCTCCCCAACCACCCACGGCCCGCACATCAGGACCTCCCAATGCATGTCCGTACCGAAGGACATGCTGATTTGAATGGAGGAGGATCCTCCTCGGCGAGGCTCACGGCGGGCTTGGTGGCCGCGGGAGCCATCGTTCGCCCGCTGATGGAGGCATTGGGCGTCCATGTTGTTGCCCACGTCGGTGCAATTGGACCCTACGAAGCTCCACTCCCGGCTCCAGATACGCCATGGCCCACCGAAGCAGCGGCGCTGGTACGCTGCCAAGATGCACAGGCCGCTGAGGCCATGGTGAACCACGTTCAGGACCTGAAAAAAGAACGCGACAGCGTGGGTTCCCGCGTTGATGTGGCCATCTCTGGCTTACCCATGGGGCTCGGAGAACCATGGTTCGACGGCGTCGAGCCTGCGCTCGCTCGCGCCTTGCTCGCCGTCCCTGGCGCCCGTGCCGTTGAATTCGGCCAAGGCACCAGGGCCTTGACGCTTCGTGGCTCCGAACATCATGGAGGATGGCACCCCTCAAGCGACGGTCCCGAACTCCGCACCGACGTCAGCGAAGGAGCGCTAGGGGGCTTGGCCTCTGCCGCTGACCTGGTGGTTCGTGTGACATTGAAGCCCCCCTCCAGCATTCCGCAACCGCTTCCCACCGTGGATTTGGCGACAGGAGAAGCCAGCAGCGTCTCGGTGAAAGGGCGTCACGACCCTGTTCTTGCGCCCAGAGGCGTGGCCGTGGTTGAGGCATTGGCCACGTTGGTTTTGGCCGATCTTGCCTTGCGTGGAGGCTACCTGAATGACTGAGGCATGGACGGTTCACAAGTTCGGAGGTTCGGTCCTCCGCGGAGCCCCTGACTTGGACAGGTTGGCCGACCGCATCGCGGAGGACGACGGCCCGGCCGTCGTGGTGGTGTCCGCACTGTGGGGCACCACAGACCGACTCCTGCGCGCCGTGGACGACCCACGCTACGCGGAACGGCTGGTGAGTGACCTCCGCTCTCATCACCTCATGTTCGCCCCACGCCTTGACCGAGGACGTGACGGCAACCGTTTCGACCACGTGCTTGAATCAATGGCCGAAGCGTTGCGCTTGCGTCAGGCCAATCCGTCCGACGATGCAGCGCGCATCCAACTGCTCGCCTCAGGTGAACGGCTTTCCGCACTCGTGATCGCCCATCACCTTCGGAGGTGCGGTTTTGGGGCGCATGCCGTTGGAGCAGAGGACATCGGCATGGTCCTCTCAGGAACCCATGAAGCCGAAGCAGTGGACCTCGCCGAAAGTGCACAGACCTTCGACAGGAGCATCTTGCACGGAATTCCCGTCATCACGGGATGGCTCGGTTCGGGGCGAGACGGCTCGCTGGCTTTGCTTGGCCGGGGCGGCTCAGACCACACCGCCACCGCCGTGGCCCATCTCCTTGGTGCTCGTCGGGTGATCCTATGGAAAGACGTTCGAGGCATCCACCCGGTCAACCCTCGCTGGGGCATCAACACCGAACCGATTCCCTACGTCCCCTACGAATTGGCACGCATGGCCGCTGGATTGGATGCAACGGTGCTTCACCCCGCCACGGTGGGACCCTGCATCGAAGACGGCATTCCGATTGAAGTGCGGCACCTCAGCGAACCGCTTACCGCCCCTGCAACGACCACGATTGGACCAGACCTCATCGCCGACCAAGGGCCTTTGGCGGCCGCCTGCACGATGGACGTCTGTGCCATTGAAGCCACCTTCCTCCCTGTGGGCACCCCTGGTGCACAACAAGCCACGCTCCTCGCGTTGTTGGCCGAACGAGGGCTTGGCGTCCATGCTTCATCGACGTGGGTCGACGGAACCCGGTTGATTGTGGACGCCAACGCGGTTGAAGCCGTCCAGCAATCGCTCCTTGATGCGGGAATGCAGATGACACAGACGGGCACACCGTCCGCGATGATCACCTTCATCGGTTCATGGGAAGACCCTGAGGCATGGTTGAACCGCTTGGAATTCAACGGTGCTGAGGCCGTCGATTACGACACGCGGAAGGTCCGCATCCTCGTGCCACGGGAGCATGCAAAAGTCACGCTTGAGCACATGGCCAATGAGGCGGCTTGGAGACCCAAGGCCTGATCATTCGTCGCGGCTTTCGCGGTAGCGCTGAAGGTGCGTGGGAAGGTTGAGCGCGAAGAGTGCACCCGTCACGATAAACACGAACAAGGTCCCCAAGGCCACGCCGTAGACGGACGTCAACTCCACCGATTCTTCGAGCCGCCGTGCCGTGTTGGACGAAAGCACGCCGACCAGCGCGGGGAGAATGGTGTTGGCTGACAGCACGAGGGTGGCCAACACGATGGAAATGATTGGGTTGAGGACCAAAGCTCGGTGGTACTTCCCCACAATCTTGCCCGGGTTCATCACGTAGACTTCGTTGGTGCGGATGCTGGTGTCCAACATGCTGTAGCGGAGGACACCGTTACCGATTTCGATGTACATGATGAGGAACACCGCGTACACGACGACCAAACTGCTCAGCAGGAAGGGCCGGTCTGCAAGTCCGAACGGATCGAAGGAGAGCGCCACTTTGGAGGATGCGAAGCGAAGAATGGCGAGGATGAACAAGACGTTTGAGATCAACAAATAGCGACCGTCACGGCGGAAGGTCCCGTAAAATCCGGCGATGGTGGCCAAAGCGATGACGACCACCTGGACCGTGGTGGCCACCCCAATGCTGCCGGTGAGCATGTACCACACGGTGCCTGCTCCGGGAGAGACGATGAGGGTCAGGAAGGCGAGGGCGATGAGAATCCCATAGACGGCCAACTGAAGGTTCTGCACCATCTTGTCAGGAGGCAGGAACTTCATTTTCGGAATAAGCGGGCCACCAAGCAGGCTTTCCACGAAGGAAGGAATCTGAATCTCGGGAATGGCATCCTTCGGGATTTCCGTTCCGATGCCAGCGTTTCCGGCCAATTTCTTCCGGCTGGGAGCAGAGGACCGAACGGTCTTGCTGTCGTACAGGTGAGCGGTGTCTCCGGACTTCTTGTCTGCCATCAACTCACCTCAGAATCCACGTGCGCCAGCGAGGGCGGTCGACAGGAGCATGTCTGGCTCCCAATCCATGATGTTCACACCGAGTCCACGGAGTTCACCAATGAGCACGTCACGCTCGGTCTTCAGGACCTCATATCCAGTCCGGTCCAAGCGCTTTGCATCGAACTCGAATTCGAGCGACGAAGGCGAAAGCACCGTCACGTCGAAGTCACGCGCACGGAAGTCCCGCAGCGCGTTGATGATGGTCGGATCGTCCTCAAGGTTGCTGAGGACGATGATGGGACTACCCTTGTTGATGTGAGGCAGAATACGGTTCACCACGACCTGAAGCGGCGTGTTGCCCTTCGCCACGGCGCCGGCCAACTTCGTGAGGATCACGTAGAGTTGCTTCTTTCCAGTGTCACGGTCCACGCTGACAACCTCGTCACCGTAGACGATGACGCCCACCGAGTCACGGCGGCCGAGGAAATACTTGGCCAGCGAAGCAGCCGCGCGCGTGGAGTACACGAGCGCGTTTCGGCTCACAGGGCCAGTTTCAGCCACGGAGCGGGAGTCGACGAGGATGATGACGTCGGACACCGCGTCGCGCTCACGTTCGTTGACCATCAGCTTGCCAGAGCGAGCGTAGGCCGACCAGTTGATGGCTCGGAAAGAGTCGCCTTCGAAGTACTCACGAAGCGAGTAGAACTCCGAACCGGGACCAGGTTGTCGGATGTTGACGGCACCGGTGAAGATCTTCGGAACACGGGACTTGACGAAAGTCTCCTTGAGGTCCTCCATCTTGGGGAACACAAGGAAGTCGTTGTAGACGTGAAGTTCCTTCTCGCGGTGGAACAGTCCGAACGCGTCCTGCATGCGGACGGCAACAGGCCCAAGGCTGTAGAAACCGCGGAGGGGGCATTCGACCGTGTACTCAATGAAGGTCTCGCGGCGGGGGCCGAGTTCCATCAGGATGTAGTTCGAACCCGACTTGATGCGCATCACTTCGGGGACGCGGTCGCGCACCTCGAGGATCTTCGCCAAGCCTGAATGGTTCTGCATTCTGAGGGTAACGCTCAGTTCACCGTCCTCAAAGAGGCGTGCACTGGACATCTTTCGCATCGCCGAGACGTTGCCCAAGGCCATGCCCTCTTCACCAGTGAACTCTTCTGACCGACGACCGGAGGAAGCGACGTCGGCGTGTCCACCAAAGAGGGCGGCCCAGGTCAAAATCACGAAGATGACCACGGCGATGGTCACCAACTGCGAGTTACGCAGCGTGAGGCCGAGCAGGTACATTGCGACAGCAAGGCTGCCGAGCATCGCTGACTTACGACTCCACATCGTGGCCCACACTCCGTTTCAGATGACGTGAACGACCTCAAACGGTCGGCACGGGCACTTCACGCAGGATGTTCTGGATGACCTCACCGGACTCCAGACCCTTGATCTGGTGCTCGGGCTTCAGGATGATCCTGTGCGCGAGGGCCAACTCAGAGACGGTCTTGATGTCGTCAGGAGTGACGAAGTCGCGACCACGGAGGGCGGCGGCGGCGCGGGAGGTCTTCAGAAGCGCTTGCGAACCACGAGGCGAGGAACCGACGAGGACGCGAGGGTCCTCACGGGTGCGGGACACAATCTCGACCATGTACATGCGGAGGCTGGGGTCAACGTAGACGCTCTCACAGGCTTGCTGCATGGCGATCACGCGCTGGGGGTCGGTGATGACATCGACGTCCACGGCGTCCTTTCCACGGTCGATACGGCGGCGGAGGATTTCGTCCTCGTCCGCACGGTCCGGGTAACCCACGGACATCTTGAACATGAAACGGTCAAGCTGTGCTTCGGGCAGGGGGTAGGTACCTTCCTGCTCGACGGGGTTCTGGGTCGCCATGACGATGAAAGGCGCGGGGAGCTTGTGCGTCACCGTACCGATGGTCACCTGCTTTTCCTGCATCGCTTCGAGCAATGCAGCCTGCGTCTTGGGCGGGGCACGGTTGATCTCGTCAGCGAGCAGGAGGTTGCAGAACAACGGACCTGGCTTGAAGGTAAACTCGCCCTTCTTCGCGTCGTAGATGTTGGTCCCGGTGATGTCGGCAGGGAGCAAGTCAGGCGTGAACTGAACACGCTTGAAGTCACAGCCGAGGGCATCGGCGAACGTGTTGGTCATCAGCGTCTTGGCCAGACCGGGGTAGTCCTCGAAGAGGAGGTTGCCGTTGGACAGGATGTTGATGAGCACGTTGTCGATGATGTGGGACTTCCCGATGATCACCTTCTGCACTTCAGCAGAGATGGCTTGGGAAATCGCGCCGACGGCGGCGAGACGTTCCTTCACTTCGGGACTGCTCTGGTGCCGGGTGGGCGCCGGAGCGGGGGCGGCTGGTGCGGCGGGCGCTGCTGGCGCTGCCGGCGCGGGTGCCGCCGGTGCGGGCGGAGCCGCAGGGGCGGGGGGGGGGCG
>DALQ01000121.1 GCA_002496845.1 Euryarchaeota archaeon UBA495 | reverse complement strand
GGTGGCAGGGCGCCTTCTTCCGGTGCTTCTCAACGCCGACGCATTCGTTTCAGGCGGTCGCTTTGACGTGCGCGACCTGTGAGGCATGGCCGCTCAGCCCCTCGTTCTCGGGGATATGGTCATAAGTCCCCGCACGGAGGGGTTTCCATGCCCGGAACCGACCGTGTTGAGATTCGAACCCTGAAGGTCGGCCGCTTTTGCGTGGTCGACGAAGAGGCCTACAAGATCCTCAGCATTTCCAAGTCCAAGCCCGGGAAGCACGGTTCCGCCAAGGCCCGTCTTGAACTCGAATCCATCTTCACGAAGAAGAAGATCAGCCACGTCGGCACCGTGACGGACAGCATCAACGTGCCCATGATCGAGAAGGGCACCGCCATGGTGACGCACATGGAAGGCAACGAAGTTCACGCGATGAACATGCGCGACCACACGATGATGATCCTCCCCATGGAAGACGGCCTCAACATCGAGGCTGGAAAGGAGATCATGTGGATGGAAGCCCTTGGCCGCTACAAGATCATCCGCGACCACTGATTCTTCTTTGAAAATCGGCGACGCGGCTATATGCCGCAGGTCATACCCTTGAGGCATGAAGGCCTTCACCGCCTTGCAACACATCCTTTCGGCCCTGTTCATTTTCGTCATGGCGACGTTTTGGGCCCTTCCGGCCGTCCCCGCCTTGTGGGTTTTCCATGAGGTCAACGCCTTGGGATCTGACGCCACGGAATGGATGACGTACCTCTACACCAGCATCGCTGCGGCCTTGGCCTTCATCGCATGGGGACTTGGGCTGCTCTTGCTGTCTGGCACGGTCCAGATGATCATTCACCCCCGCGTGCCTGCGGAGGGCAAAGTGGCGCCTTTGTTCTCTGGGACGACCATCCGCTGGGCCGCCTGTGGCGTGATTCACCGGGCGACGAAACCCTTCCTGATCCACGTCTGTCCGTCGATTTTCGCCAACACCTACTACCGGCTGGCGGGTGTGAAACTCGGGCAAGACTCGAACCTCACCTCGCAGGACATCAACGATCCTTTCCTGGTTCGTGTCGGGTCCGACACGGTGGTCGGTGGCCACGCCGCCATCAACGGTCACATCGTCGAACGTGGCGAACTTCACCTCGCCCCGGTCACCATTGGGGACCGTTGCGTCGTGGGCGGAGGCTCCATCATGATGCCCGGATCGACGCTGAGCGACGATTCCGTGCTGGCCAACCGTGCGGTCCTGCCCAAGCACAAGACCGTCCCTCCTGGACAAGTCTGGGCGGGCGTTCCTGCACGTTTCGTCAAGCATATCCGCGGCTACGGCGACGAAGGACAGGATTCTGAAGCCTGAATTCGCCCCTCCATGGGGAATGGTCTTCAAGTGCCGTTCCCACCTCGCATGCACCGGAAGGTCTTGTCATGGGTGTCCAACGCTCCGCCTACCGTCAACCCGTGACTCCTCAGGGCCTGAAGGCCATCGAGGACGGGACCCTCACGTGGCTCGACGACGACATGTACAACAACCTCAACACAGGTGTGTTGGAGCAGTACCTCGAGGAGAAGAACCTCAAGGAATCCTTCGAAGTCTCCCACTGGAGCACCCCCAAGGTGCTTCTCGGCATCGCCATCGGTGCCGTGTTCTCCGGCGTGACCGCGTACATCGGTCTCAAGCTCGGTCTGGCGATCAGCGCCGCCTGGTACATCGCCTACCTGCTCGGCATGGCGCTGAAGTGGTCGCCTTCCGAAGTCAACATCGCGACCTCGGCCACGACGGGTGCAACGCACGCGTCGACCGGATTCATCTTCACCTTCCCTGCCATCTTCCTGCTGGCTTCAGATCCCCAGTATGAGTTGGCCTCAGGGCCTCTGATCACGCTCGGTGAAGGTGAAGCGTTGCGTTTGGCCTTCATCGGCATTGTTGCGTCGATGTTCGCCGGTTTCCTCGGCGTGATGTATTTCATCATCTTCAGGCGCGTTTGGTTGGTCGAAGATCCGCTGCCTTTGCCCGGTTTCGAAGCGACCCTCAAGATGTTGGACATCGCCTCAGACGTTAACACTGGAGCCGTCAAGCACGCCCGTGATTCCCTCAAGACCATCGGGGTCTGGACCGGCGTGACGATGGTCGGTTTGTTCCTCATCGAGTACCCGCTGATTTGGGTGAACAACCGCAAGTTGGCGTTGCTCGATTGGATCGCTGAAACGCTCAGCATCGGAGACTTCGGTTTGGCCAGCATCTACAGCCACGGCAAGTTGCACCAGCCCTCCGGGACGGAAGACGGGGTTTCACTCGGCGTGACGCAATGGACCGAGGGCACATGGAACCCCTTCGCCTACACCTACATCGGGCTCGCGTTCACGCCTTCCATGTTCGCCATTGGCTGGTTCATGAAACTCCGCGTGGCGCTTTTGGTGAACATGGGCACCCTCGTGGGATGGCTCATCCTTGTGCCGCTGGCGGTCTTCCTCAACGTTCCCATCTACGACGCCAAGGCTCAGGCCAACATTCCGCTGCACGACTTTGCAGCAGGCGGGGCTGCGACCCTGCAGATGATCGCTTTCGCCAAGACCATCCGAACCGTGGCCATTGGCTGCATCGTCGGTGGTGGTCTGTTTGGACTCGCGAAGATGTACAAGACCTTCCTGGCCATCTTCAGCGACATTGGCTCGGCCTTCCGTGGTGACGGCAGCGCGGAGTACATCGACGGCAAGGGCTGGTACGAGTGGCCGCTCAAGCACATTCCCATCTTCATGGTCGTCACTTTCTTCTCGATGATCGCGATCTTCACGCTCGGTGGCTTCCCTGTCATCGCTTCAACCCTCTTCGCCACGGTGCTCATCGGGACCACCTTCATGCTCGGGGCCATCGCCGTCCGCGTGATGGGCGAAACCGGCATTGAGCCGGTTTCAGGCACGTCGTTCATCGTTCTCCTCCTGCTTCTCGGGGTGTTCCTCGGAGCGCAGGAAACCCTTGGCTTGGGCACGCAAGAAGCCGTCCTGCTTGGCCTCGTGGGCACCACCGTGTTCGGCTCAGCCATCTCGATGTCCGGCACCGTGATCGGCGATTACAAGAACAGCCTGTACATTGGAAACCGCCCCTACCACATCTCGAAGGGGAACATCATGGGCGTCGTGCCCGGCGCCATCTTTGGTGCCGGTGTGGCGATCTTCTTGTCCATTCAGTTGGCGAACGGGAACATCGAACTCCTCGCTCCTCAAGCCAACGCCTTCGCGACCTTCTCGGTCATCTTCGCCGAGGGACAGGGCGACCTTCTCCTGCTTGGCCTTGGCCTGCTTCTCGGCATGTTCGTCGAATGGGCCACCGGCATGGGGACTTCCTTCGGTCTGGGCATGTACCTCGACATCCCACACACGTTGCCGATGCTCATCGGTGGCGGTGCACGCGACTGGTGGGAGGAGAAGAAGCTCAAGCCCCGCATCGACAAGGTGCGTGAAGAAGAAGGGCAGACCGCGGCGGAAAAGACCCGTGCTCTTGCGCTCCTGGGGACCTTCATGGTCGCCGCAGGTCTGCTGACCGGCGAGGCCTTCTTTGGCACCGAATCGAGCATCTTGTCCTTCATCGACTCCGTGCTCGACGAAGAGTTCGTGAACTCTCGTTCGTGGTGGGCGCTTCGCATGGGCATGCTCATTGGATTGAACGTGCTCATTGGCGGTGTCATCTACTGGCTGTTCAAGGCCGCTGGCGTCATTGGCGGCGACGACGAAGCCGAGGCCACCGCGGCCTGAGGGCGGGCGACCGACGTGGACCGTGCACGCCCCTCCGTGCTGACGTGGATCATCCTCGGCGCAGCCTTGCTTGGCGTTTCGAGCGGTGGAGCTCTTCTGCAATCGTTTGGTGACGTGCCTCCCTTGCTGCGTGCCTCGTGGCGGCTCCAGGCCACCACGGTGCTTCTCTTGCCGTTGGCCGTGCTTGATTGGCAACGGGAGGGTGCGCCGTGGACGACGCGTGAGGAAGCACGCGGCGACGCCATGCTTCTCGTGGCGTCAGGCGTCTTTCTCGCGCTTCACTTTGGAGCATGGACGGCGTCGTTGGACCGTACCACGCTCACCCATTCCCTGCTGTTCGTTACCGCGCATCCGCTCGTGGTTTTGGTGGGAAGCGCTGTGCTGTTGGCCCTTGGCCGGGACATCATTCCACCCGGGCGACGCGGATGGGCCGGTGGTTTGCTTGGACTCACGGGGGCTGCCCTGACGCTGCTCGACGTGGGAGAGGCCAGCGGTGGACAAGAAGTCACGCTGTTTGGTGACGTCCTCGCCTTCCTTGGGGCCGTGTTTGTGGTCGGCTACCTTGCTGCAGGGCGGGTGCTGCGCGCCCGCTGGCCCGTGTTTCTCTACGCTGCGGTCGTCACCGGGCTTGCTTCCGTGCTGCTGGCCGTCGGGTCGGGAGCAGCCGAAACAGGAGCCATCGCTGGACACGGGATCGTTGGATGGCTCGGGCCAGATTGGCTTGCTGGGTTCCTCTTGCTGGCGTTTTTGGCCGGTCTGGTCGGGCACACCGGACTGAACCATTGCCTGAAGACGATGACTCCGCTGACCATTTCGGTCACGCTGACCCTTGAACCGGTCGTGGGCTCCATCATTGGCTTGGTCGCTTTCGGAACAGGCGTGCCCGGTCCTGCCACCATGCTCGGTGGTCTCATCATGCTCGGCGGGCTCCTCCTGGTGGTGTCCAATCCAACGCCGGAGCAGAATCTTGAGGGTCTCAACAACGCAGCCGATTGAAAGGTCGACGGTGGGGCCCTTGGAGCGCATATGTTCTCCTCATAGTGATGAAAAGTTCATTTCATGCATGCGAATCGCACATCATGGCCTCGGACCCCAGCAGTCTGCGACTCATTGGGGCCATTCTCACCATTTTGATTGGCTTCATGACGCTGTATTTTACACGGCGCAACGACCAATTGGAGTGGAACGAGCGTCTTGCAGCCCACCTTTTGGCATGGATCTTAATCGCCAAGGGCATCGGGAACACGGCTGTTGATTACGCCATTCGTGCGATCGAGACGGGTGGATTCACTGATCAGGGCGTGTGGCAGCTCTCCGTCGGCATCCTGTGGTGCATGGATTTCATTTTCTCAAGCGGCCTGATCTGCCTTGCGCTCGTGTTCCCAATCCCCATGATCCGCAAAGCGAGTCACATGAAAATCGCGCTGGGTGCGGTGATTGGACTGCTCGTGTTCCGCGTGGTGACGCAATTGCTTGGTTTCGGGGTCGCTCTCATTCAGTTGCCTGGATTGGCCTACCTGGCCTGTGCGCTGATCTGGGGTTCCGTGTACGTCAAATTCCGATTGATGGACGAGCTCCGCTCGGAGGAAAGTTCCCGCAACATCGCCAACGTAGCGGGTTTGTTGCTGTTGTTCCATGCCGGTCACGTGTGGTTCATGTGGCCTGGCATGATCCTCCAAGCGGAGTACTTCTACTACATCGAACCCTTTGTTGGTCTTACGAGCATGCCGGTGGACTTCCTCTGGCAATCAAGTTACACCGTCCTCATCGCCGTTGGCCTGTTTATGTGTGGTGTGGAAATTTACCAATGGAGCAAGGGACGCGCTGAACTCTTGACGTACATGCTCGTGTCATACTTCTCGCTTGGTTTGGTGGGTTATGCGATCCTTGGTCAAGGTGAAAACGCCCTCTGGTGGCAATCAGGAAGCCAAAGTCTCGACGTGATTTGGACCACCCTCACATCGGCCATGCACTTCTCGATGATGCGTCCGGTGATCATGATGTACGTCATCCTACGGTATGGCCTGTTTGAGACGACACCAGAGATGAAGCCAAAGGCGAAGCTGATGGTCATCATCCTCATCGTCATCGCCACGTCTGCCCTGCTTGAGTTGATTCAAGCCTTGGTGCCGATGAACGAGATGTTCTCTGCCGCCGCATTGGGTATTCTCGTCGCGTTCGGTATTGGCTGGGAAGAGCGGTCCTTTGACAACCTCATGAACGCGTCGAAGCAGATGCGAAAAGGACTCGATGCTCGATGGTTCCCGGAATTTCCCGTGCAACGCATCGTGTTTGCAAGGCTTGACCGCGGGATGGCCGTGTTGATTTTGTTTTTGATTCTGGTTGCCTTCGTTCAATGGCAAACCAACGTCTGGTACGATCAGTTGATGTTTGAAGCCATAGAAACTTGGGGGGCGGACGAATGACGGATGGAAGCCTCGTTCAGGACTTTTTCGCGCGAGACCAGCCAAGGAAACCGCTGTTCGCCATGTATGCTCTCATCATTTTGTTGGTGAGTTATCACGCCCTCGTTTTCACCGTCATCAAAGGCGACGACATCCAAACCAAAGATGCCTTGTCGGCTTACAGTTTGGAATTCCAAGAGAGCACCCTTACTGCATCAGATGAGGCGTATGTGCAAGACCAAACCGTGACGATGGAGTTCGACCTTGAGCAAAGCGACGTTCAGGCATACGACGGAGTAGGGCTGTTGAACGTCGTGGTATCGTACTCAGAATCGTCTGGCCTTCCGCTCGACGACTGTGATACGGTGACGGCCAGCATTCCACCAAGCGGTCCGTCGGCAGAATGGGGGCACGTCAATTCCGTCCTCTCGGGGACGTCTGACGACTGTTCGGACATCGTGCTCACCGTAGTCGTCTTCCCTAACTACACCGGTGAACCAATGCAGATGGTTGGCGGTCTTTCTTCGCAGCACCTTGACGCATGGTCCAGCCAGGTTCACGGTGTTGGGACCTTTACGCTCAATCTTGAGGTGTCGTCGTCAAGCCCTGCTCCGCCGCCAAGCCCACAGGACGACGGTGAAGCGGTGAGCGTCGCATGGACGGCGACCTTGTACGAATTGGACCTCGTTGAACTCTAATCGACCACGTTCGGAGTCATCTTTTTCCCTTCTTTGTGTGGACGTAGAACATGCGAGTGCAAGCCTTGCTCATGGTCTTGCTCTTCGTGCCATTTTCGGCCCCCCCTGCTGAGGCCCAAATCCCCTACACGCCGGTGCTGGACTTCAGTTGCGATTTCTATTACTACTACAACTCGGACCTTGACCCGCGTTGGGACTACTACGATTTCATCGCATGCGAAGTGCAGAACAACAACCAGCACGACATCACGGTGGAGGTCAGCATGACCACGGACCTCAACATGGAACTTCAGGACGAGTCGGTGACGGTGAACGCCGGGGAAACCCTCTACGTGTTCTCAAATTTCTTGCGTGACCGCTCCACGTCTCAAGGCGCCCACGAGGTAGAGTACACCGCCATCATCACACGCTACGCGAGCGTCATGACCTGCGATACGTGCGAAGAGGAATCCCGAACGAAGCAAGTGAACGTCATCGCATGGTTTGAGATGGACTGGGACCTCAAGGAAGATCACTACGAGGACATCGGTTCGGGTGGGAGCCAAGACGTCTGCCCTGACAACGGCAACGGCGACGTGGTGCTTGAGGTCAGCCTCGACGGGAACGAGGGTTCGAGCCTGTCCGTTGACATGGAAACGGAACACGAGCTTTACTCCGAGCACTTGGACTACGGCGACGACCGCATCCCAGAGTACGACAAGGGGCGAGACGGGGAACTCGTCATGGAGGTCCTCGAGGACGGAGGTACCATTCAGCCGGGAGAAAGTGGAACGGTGAGGATCAAGATGACCTTCGTTGGTCTTCCCGAAGAGCCTGCCTTGTTCCGCCTGAACGTCTTTGGTTCCATTCTCATCTCCCCTTCTTCGTTGGAGGGCGGGCAAAATGGATGCTACTCCTACTACTACGGCTACGGCAGCGATTGCTACATGCTCAGCTACCGATGCAACACCGTCGAAAACCATGGAATCCTCGAATTGATCGAAGAAGAGCGCCAGGATTTCACCGACCGCTTGGACCAGGAACAAGCTGAGAGCAACCTTGGGCATCCCGGAGGCGCGTTGTTCGTGCTGGTTGCACTCCTTGGTGCAGCCCTTTCGAGCCGGGCCCAACGGCCACGCGCATGACGGTTGAGCGAACCATCATGTAGCGCAAGGGGGACCTTGACTCATGCCGACGGGCGAAGGCTGGCTGGTCTTGACCAACGATGACGGCATCGAAGCGCCCGGGTTTGAGATGCTGGTCAAGGCCCTTCACGCGGCCGGCCATCCCGTCGTGACCTTTGCACCAAAGTCCAACCATTCCGCGGCCGGTATGCGGATTCAGTTGGGTTCGCCCATGCCGTTGCGTGAACGCCATGATCTGGTCGAGGCTTGGGGGCTCACGGGCGACGCTCCCGTGCGTTTGTTCGAGTTGGACGGCACCCCATGCGATACGATGATCGTCGCGCTGGACGGTGGATTGGCCCACGTTGCGCCCGACATCCATCCGCGCTTGGTCGTGTCCGGTGTGAACCTCGGTCCAAACTTGAGCCAAGATTCGTACCACAGCGGCACCATGGGTGCCGCACGTGAGGCAGGCCTCTACGGTATGCCCGCCGTGGCATCCTCGTTTACCTCCTTTGAGCCTGAAGGCATGCAGAAGGCGGTGGATGCCACGGTGATGCTGGTGGAACGTCTGCTTCCTCTGTTGCCTGATTCGGCCGTCAATCTGCGCCGCCCAACGGTCGACCTGAGTGCAGCACACGTCAGTTCATGGCCGCACGAAGCCCTCGATCCCGCGTGGTCGGCGGATCCCGCGGGCGCCATCCTCACAGCGTTTCAGCACGGCGAAGTGATGCTGAACCTCAACGTCGGGCCGGACTGGGACGGGTCGTGGAAGAGCACACGGCTCGGCACCCGTTGGTACCGCGACGCGGTAAGTTTCGACGACGTTGAGGAAGGTGATGTGGCCACCTTCCGCATCGGGGCTGCAAGCATCGATCATTCCATCGTCGAAGACGGTGATTGCGACGCGGTGGATGCAGGCGCAGCCAGCCTCTCATCGCTTCCGACGTGGCCGGCGACCCATCCTTTTGCGCTCGATGAAGCCCTGCTTGCTCAAGCCTTGCGTCAAGGCGAGGACGGTTGGCCGCTGTGGTTGGCTCGTCAGGCCTGACGGTCGAGCAACCAATGAACGATGTGTACGGCCGCATGGCCTTGCAACCATCGGGAGCCAAGGCTGCAACGGGCGACATCGTGACCGTCGAGGTCGTCTTCGCCGAGCGGCTGGTCGTCGCTGAGGACAAAGCCGAGGTCGGATGATGCGAGGTCCGCATCATCATCGAGCATGCCTTCCAACGACGGAGCATCTGCATCCAACAGGAACACCGTCGTGTCCTTCCATTCTCTGAGCGTGTCCGACAAGGTTCCACCGCTTTCGTCAAGCCCAGGCGTGACTTCCTTCCATTGGCCTCTGGGCGGTTGAGGGTTGAGGAGGGCTTTGCCGAGCGTCCCGGCCGCAGACCGTTCATCGGCGTGGAGCCCGCGCAAGGTGATTCCGTTCAACCGGAGCCGTCGTGGCGGGCCGGGTCCACCACCCAGATGGAGAATCACTTCC
>DALQ01000088.1 GCA_002496845.1 Euryarchaeota archaeon UBA495 | reverse complement strand
CGGCACCGATTGGACCATCACATGGACAGCACCCGCCGAAGACATCGGTCCAGTTCGCTTCCAATTGGTCGGCAACGCCGTCGACGGAAACGGCGCACCCAACGCGAACGATGCATGGAACGTGTTGTCGTTCATGATCAGCGAACCGGGTTCGACCATCGACGATGACGTGAACGATCGCGACCTCCGTACCATCAGCGTCGGCGACTATGAGAGCCTCTTCGTGGCCGAAGAAGACCCTGAAGCGCTCGAAGCTGAAGAACAAGCCAAGTTGGCCGAGTCATTCTTTGAAAACGGCAACATCTACTACTGGGCCACGCTGTCAATTTTCATCGTTGGTGCAGTCATCCAAGGTGAGTTCTACGAACGCCGATTCGGCGGTGGACCCAAGCATCTCGACCGTCGCTTGGCCATCCCACAAGGCATCCGCCGTGGCTTGCTTGCCGCTGGGCTTGGCATTGGATTTGCTTGGGCCATGGACAGCGGTCAACCATGGGGCTACACCCTGTTGTTGGGCATGACCACGCTTTGGGCCGCCTATGGCGTCTACCGCACCATTGTGCAGGCTCGAGCTGCTCCAGTCTACATGGATCTGGTCTGAGGGTGAGCCAGCGTGGCCAATCTCCGGCTCGAGTCGGACCACGACCAAAGTGTCGTAGGTCACCTCGAGGAATTCGCTGCTCGTGTGTCTGTGATCCTTCTGGTGTTGGTCACCCTCACTGTCCTCTTCTCCCAACGGGTCGATGATGTCTTGATCGAGTGGCTCGATGCATTGGCACCTTGCTCCGACTGCATGGTCGTTTTCGAACCAGGAGCATGGATTGGCCTGCGTTGGACCGCAGCAATCCTTCTAGCAGCTCTCCTGACCTTGCCGCTTGTGGTGCAACAAGCGGTTGCTTTTGCGTCTCCGGGATTGCTTCCAGGTGAACGGCGGAGGCTTGCGCTCGGGCTGACCTTTGCGTCGACCGTGGGGGTTGGTGTTGGTGTGGCATCGGGTGGCATTGCTGCCCCGTACGTGTACACGAGTGCGATGCGCACGGTGGAATCCACTGGCCTTGTGCTCGCTTTAGACGCCGTCACGCTCGTGCAATTGACCTTGGCGTTGATGTGGATCCTCGCACTGCTCGGTGCCGCGACAGGCGTGGCCTTGGGTGCAGGTCTTGTCGGACGATTGGACCGAGAGCGGGTGGTCACGTGGCGCTGGCGCGTTTCTCTTCCTTTGGTGCTCCTCATCGTTGGTTCCACATGGGCGACGACGAACGAGTTGCGCTGGCCTCTGGCGGTGTTTGCCGCGCTGGTCCTCGAAGTACCGCTTTTGCCGTGGCGACGAAGGGAACCACGGACCCTCCCCACGGTATTGGACCACGAAGGCAGACGCAGGCGTGTCTTGGTGGTGGATTGCGCACATCGTGGAGGAGTCAATTCAACCGTTTCATGGAACGACACGTTGTACCGATTGACAACCTCAGCGGGCCTTGTTGACCATCAAAGGGAAAGAACGGCGCTGATCGAACGGATGCAGGACGGAATGGCGACCGATGTGATTCTTCTGGGTTGCACGGAAGATGCGCTGCCCGCCCGATTCATTGAGGCCGTGGCTTCGACAGGAGCACGACTCCGCTTCATGGATCAACAGGACCATGAGGAGGATCATGCGCCGATGACAACCCGCTCGCTTGCTCAGCGGCTGGACCTGTATGTGACGAACATCCTCGGCCCATGACCTTGCCAAGCAACATGCACTCGAATCAATGGCGACGAAGTGCAACACCCATTTACGGACGAGGAGGGTATTCGTTCCGGGCGTTCATCCATGCCCTGACTTTGGGTTGTCGATGACCCTCGGTGAAGGAGGGTTGAAACCTCATGCGACTGACATCGATGCGTGCAACGCATCCTCACCGTTGTGGCCGCGCTGCTGCTGTTGGTCAGCGGCGCTGCCCTGACGCAGAGTGAAGGTTGGTTGACACGCT
This sequence comes from Euryarchaeota archaeon UBA495, assembly GCA_002496845.1. GTDB lineage: Archaea > Thermoplasmatota > Poseidoniia > Poseidoniales > Poseidoniaceae > MGIIa-L3. Next base: position 37,253 of record DALQ01000088.1, on the reverse strand, counting down.
TTTCCGTTGAACCGGAAAGCGAACAGCACGAGCCACTGACGCCTTGGCAATTCGGTCGCGAACATTGGTTCGTGGTCGTGGTGGATTTTTCAGATGCTACGACACAAGACACCGGACTTGGCGTGGCTCAAGCAACTTCCTTGATGGACGGAGAAATCCGTGACTACTTGGCGCTCATGTCAGGTGACGATGACGTCACCTTCACCGTTCACAACGACGTGGTTCGGGCTGAAGGAACATCGAGCAGTTATGGGAAAGACAGCGCTGCTGGACGCGATTTCTCCACCGACGGTGAGTTCCTCCCAGGTCAGTTGGTCGCCGAGGTTTTGGAATCGATGAGCAAAGATCAGATCGATTGGAGCCCCCACGATTTGGACGATGACGGGGTTGTGGACCGGTTGTTGGTCCTCCACACAAGCCGTGGGCAAGAGACCGGATCAGGCGGATCCGACCGCATCTGGTCACATTTCACGCACCTGATGGAACCTGTTGAAGTCGCGGATGACGTCACTGTGGCTCATTACGCATTGGCCACGATGCGAGGAGGCACGGGTGCAGGTGGAACCGTGGTGCACGAGATGTTGCACCAACTTGGTGCCATCGACTTGTATCCAGTCCATGACCCAGCGTGGACGGGATCCTGGCACGGTGTCGGCGATTGGGACATCATGGCCTCAGGCAACTGGAACGGAGGAGGCGTATGGCCAGCCTTGCCCACAGCTGCAAGCATGCAGTTGATTGGATTGGACACGAGCACAGAAGTCGTGCTGAATTTTCCCGTTCAGCGTGACGGTACGTGCCTCGGACCGACCATTGACCTCACACCGCGCCATCAAGGCGGCGATTTGCTCCGTGTGGACCTCACGGAAGACCAGAGGGTCTTCATCGAACTCAAGGGAGGCAATGCCTTCGACGACAGATTGCCAGGAACCGGCGTCTTGGTCACCGTGTTGGACGACGCTGCCGGGGACCCTTCCGACAACGAAGTGAACGTTGATTCCGGCCGGCCTTGGCTCCGGGTCATCGAAGCCGACAACGATGACGGATTGCTCACCGGCCTTGACGACGGCACGGACGGAGATGCCTTCCAGATCGGCGATAAATTCGGTGCTGAAGGCGTCCTGATTCGTGACCATCAGGGCGTGTTGGTCCCTTGGACGGCCGAGGTGGTCCTAAGCAGCGACGGAAATGGGACTGCCATTGCGTTTAGCGCGCCAGAATGTGGCCATGGATTGTCGGTTGATGCAGCCCCGTATGGGCTACGCGTCAACGCAAACGCACCACTTTCCCTTGGCCTCATCAACACCGATGCGCCATGCACCTTGACCGGGTCGCTGCGCATGGACTTTGGCGGCATGGTGACCTTTGAATCCGTCCTGCTGGACGAGGGAGCCCACGTCGTGGAACTCAACCCCGAGCAAACGTTGGTCGGAGACGCGGTTGACCGTTTGTCGGGATCCCTTACGTGCAGCGGCACCGAATTGGACCTCGACATGCCCGTCACGGTGCTGAATCGAATTCCGCAGCCCTACAGCGTCGAAGATTCGATCAACGTGCAAGAACTGAGCGAAGTAAGGGTCGACGTCCGAAACACGGGGCACGGTTCATCGACGTACACCGTTTTGATTGAAGGTCCGCTTTCACGGGTCGCGAGTGCACCTGACCGGATTACGCTTGACCATGACATGACACCACTGACGTTGAGCATTGATCCATCCGGCTTGCTCCAGGAAGGGATGTTGGTCAGGGGTGAAATCCATCTGGTTGATTTGGACGGTGGGCGCACCGTGCTTTCGGTCACGCTCACCGCAGAAGACGAAACGACAGGATTCGACCGGTTCCGACAGCCTGAGGTGGCCATTGGAGTCAGCATGATCCTCATTGGCGTCTCCTTGCTTTGGCCACGTGGGCGGTCCAAGCCAGTTGACGGTCCACAGGCTCAGCAGCAAGAAGCCGTACAGCATCGTGAGGTCATGCTTGACCCGTGGGGGAGGCCGATCGACCAACATGACGAGGTTGTGCAGGACGGCCTGGAAGCGCACGGCGAACGGCCAGCCACTGACCGTCAACCTCTGTGACCCAAATTTTGTTCACGCCTTCGGCAAGCCTCACCGCCAAGCAAACTTCCTCCCAACTCACGGGTCGGCGGTCTTCTGTTTGGACCAACCATGGTGCGTGCGTCACATCGACGTCATCGTCGTAAGCGCGCCACCTGCAGCCATACTTGAAACCGGGTCGGAGCATGATGCCCAAAGACATGAGCGCATGGGCTTTTTCGGCCACCTCGGTCAGCGAAGCACCGTCCACGACATGAGCGAAAATCGCAGTTTCTTCAGCATTCAACTGCCGACCAGAGGCATGGGTGGTCCCCACTTGGGGCCACGGCCATGCCTGTCCAATCAAGGGCAAACGTACGCCTTCTCCACATGGGACTTGAGCCGTCCATGCTTGCTCAAGGTTGGTACGAACTTCGTCCGTCAAATCCTGCCAAGGGGTCAACGCACCACTGAAGTTCACAGGGTGGACATGATACATCGTGACGTCCAATTCCTCGTCAATGATGTACCGCTCTGTAAGAAGGCCTTGATCGTCGTCGTTCATCACTTGTTTCAGAAGCCGAGGCCAATCCACCTGTAGCCCAGAAGAGGCCCAGTCCGCATTCGCCAGGGGGGGAGCAGGTGGCTTGTCGTGGCGGGACCACCGTAGGCCCCAACCATCGGAGGCCACAGAATCTGCTGAATTCAGGACCAAGACTTCTCCCCCTGACCGAGCCACGTCCAAAATTACGGCCCGCTGAAGCAGGTCCGGTTGTTGGGCGAGGCTTTCTTCCAACCAATGTTCAGATGGAAGAGAGAGGTGACGATTCCAGTGGCAGAAGAGCACTTCTTCAGGTGACAAGACCACGCGTCCGTCGTCCAAGCGTTGACCGAGTTTGCTTTTTTCATACAAGCGCTGACCGAGTTTCGCAGGGATGGCCCAACCTTGCTCATGCCTGACGGGAGGATCCCAACGGTCACGAGGGCCCTCAGGCCTCGTGCCGAGCGGCCTCTGTGGCCGAGGCCTGGGGCGCGATTCGCGGTCAGCCATGCCACGCCCTGTTGTGGGACCCTCATAGTCGAAACGGAGGAAGGTTCCTATGCACCAATCATGAATTCGCCTTATGGGAGACGATTCGAAGCCGCTCCCTGTGTTGGACCGCATCATGCTTCATCTCGGTCATGTTGACCGAGGAGGACGGGGTTTGAAGCCCGTGCAACAGACGCAGACTGGAATGGCCGAGGGCATTGGAATTCAACGAAAACACGTGCCCCGTGCGGTACGAAAATTGGTGGAACGTGGTTTCATCAAACTCGTCTTGCAGCGGGTGGACGGCCATCGGCAACGCCTGAGGGTCCATGTCCTGACGCCAAGCGGCATCGATGAGGTGAACCGGTTGCGCACCGAGCATGCAGGGAACCTGATCGACACGACCAATGGTCGTGAACATGCATTGGACGTCATCGACGGTGGCCGCCTTCATCTGGTTCAAAGCAGCGTGCCACATGCGGCGAAGCCTGACCCTACACCTGACCTGGACGTGAACACGGTCGAACGTGCAGCCCGCTTGTTGGGATGCAGTGAAGAAGAACTAACGGTCCTGTTGGATGAACCACACCACGCCCGCATGGATGAGTCAGCCACGTTGGAAGGGGCAGAAGCCGTGTTCTTGGCGTGCTTGCATACGGCGCTGAACGACGCCATCATCACAGAAGACGAAGAGGCGATTTTGACCAGATTGAAAGCAGAACTCGGTCCGTTGGACGAGGCTCTGATGTCGCATGTGGTCACCCTCCTTCACGACATGATGAAGTGATACGGCCGCTGAAGGTCCAACATGGGCATGACGGATTCTGAGATGGACGCTCATGACCGCCTGACGTCCATCATCGGCACGCTGGCCGACCTTCCATCGAACAACATTGTGTTGGTTGGTGACATCATGATGGATCGCTACATTCACGGTTTTGCGGACAACCTCAACACCCGTGCCCCCGTTCCTGTGTTGAAGGAAACTCGACGAGAGGAAGCTGTTGGCGCCGCCGCCCATGTCGCTCGAGGGCTGGTCTCTTTGGGCTTGAATCCGTGCTTGTTTGGGGTCGTTGGAGACGATGGAGCAGGCGTGAGTGTGTTGGACTATCTCAGTGAAGAAGGGGTTAACACCGACACGATCAGCATCGTCGAGGGACGAACAACGACGGTCAAAACACGGCTGTTGGCGACGCGACAAAACCTCGTTCGAGATGAACAATTGATGCTTCGTTGGGACATTGAGGCCGATGAGCCGATGCCTCCAGAGGCTCTTGAGGCCATGTATGACCTCGCCTGCGAGAAGGTGGACGGTGCTGCGGCCGTCATTCTCTCCGATTACGGACAAGGCGTGGTCACCGACGATGGTGCGGCCAGGCTCATCGAACGGGCGAATGCAGCAGGCGTGCCTGTCATTGCAGATCCAAAGCTCACGGGTTTTCATCGGACCCAAGGCGTGGCCTGGGTCGTGATGCAATCGCAAGGTCTGGAATTGATGCGTCGACGCCTTGGAGCGGACAACCCTGCTCAAGCCGCACATGGGTTGCTGCAGGAACACGGCTGGCAACATCTCCTGGTGCTCGAAGGATCGAGCGGTGTGACCATCTACAGCGGCGAAGGTGAAGACGCGCACGTGGATTGCACATTGACGGAACTCAAGCAAATGATTGGCCTCATCGATGCCGCTGCGGTCGCCATCACGGCTGCTGTCTCCGCTGGCTTTGACGTGCATGCGACGGCCCTCCTCGCCAACGCTGCGTCGGAATGCATCCTTGGCGCGGACCGAACAGAACGATTTGTGCTGACCCGGGACGATTTGATTGAACGAATGCGGGAAACAGCGTGGAACCTGCAGATCTCAAAACGGTGAGTTTGTGAGCCATTGGATTTGGCCCACCACCGCTGACCTTGGCCTTCGCGCCATGGCGCCAACGGTCGAGCGGGTGTTTGCAGAGGCTGCCCTTGGCGTTCTTGCCGCAATGGACCCACAAGAGACCAACCCATCACGGGTCCAGCATGGAGAATGGGCGGCGATGTTGAATGCGAACGAAGGAAGAACTGATCTCGACCTTCTGCTCCTTGCGTGGTTGGATGAGGTCCTGTACCAAGCCCAAACGAAGAGCCGTTGGATGTTGAGTGCGGACGTTCACATCACGCAAGACGAACAAGGGGCCAGATTGCGTGCCATGGTGGCGTACGTGAGCGCCAACGACATGGTTCGAGGCGTCGAGGTGAAAGCCGTCAGCAGCCATGAACTCACGTTGCAGGCCCTTCAGGCAGGCGAAACGCTGCCAGGAAGGGATGAGAAGATGCCAAGCCTCGTTGGACCCGCGTGGTATGCGGACGTCCTGCTGGATGTCTGAGGTGGGAGTGCCCCAGGTGGACGCTCGTCCCCATGGCCCAAATCCGCTGGCTTCCTCCGTCCCGGGTCCCCACAGCACCCATGGCCCCAGGTAGGGCTGCTCCGTTCCCGGCCTGACCTGTTCCCCCGGTTATCCGATTCCCGTCTCCCTCCGGAGACGGTTCTTGGCACCCGGGTCATGTGGGGGCGAGACATCTACGTCCGCAAGCGGGAGACCACGGGTCGGGTTCGCCGCCCCGGGGCATTCGGTCCGCCATAACGACGATGTGCGGTACAGGGTACGCCGAGCCCCCCACCTATCCCATTAGGCGGTCGAGCCGACTCTATTTCAATCAGTCGTCCCTTCTTCTTCGTACTTTGAGGGGCATGAGGTCTTGATGGTCGTTGCCTCGAGCACCCAACCGTCGCTTGTTTGCATCAGAGTTCCTTCGGCGTACACCGTCCTGTTGTCGCCCAAACCGTTCGATACGGATGCATCGAGGAACGAAATCGTCAGCGTGCTCGAGGTGCCTTCCAACACAAAGGTGGAGGTTGCGTTGTCGATGCTCCCGTCCAAAACTTCGCCCCGAACGGCCACATCACGACCATCGATGGCTTCAGCGAGCACTTCGTCAACGGTCATGGTTGGTGCTGGAGCATCCACAAGCAGGGTCGCGAAGAGACCCAAGGTGATGGCAGCACCCACCATCAGGAGTTTGACCCGGCGGGTCAGCATGTTCTTTCGTTGGAGGTGAGGGCTAAGAAGTCGACGTTGAAGCCAATCCGTCGACGACGTTCCGAACAAGCGAAGGCCCTTCGAAGACGAAAGCTGAGTAGGCTTGGAGAAGCGTGGCCCCCGCATCCAATTTTTCTTGGGCGTCTTTCGCGTCCGAAATTCCGCCGACGCCAATGATCGGCCACGAACCGTCGGTATGGTCATGAACGGCTTGAATCAACGCAGTGCTTCGGTCCTTCAACGGAGCACCGGAGAGTCCGCCCTTTTCGGCGAGGAATCGGGCTTGAGCGGGGTGTTCTGCCGGCCCGCGTTCAACCGTTGTGTTGGACAACACAACGCCGTCTGCCCCAGCGTTACGAGCAACGTCCACCATCCCGAGGAGAGTTGCTACGTCCAAATCCGGTGCAAATTTGACCAACATCGGGCGCGGGCTTTCGACCGTGGCGTTCAGGTCACTCAACACCTTCGAGAGTCCCTCCAACAAGTCACCTAGCACGGATTCATGTTGCAAATCCCGAAGGTTGGGCGTGTTGGGAGATGAAACGTTGACCACGAAACCGTCGACCACATGATGAAGGCGTTGCATGGACGTGGCGTAATCCGAAAGTGCCTCTTCGTTCGGGGTGATTTTTGATTTCCCAAGGTTGACGAAAAGGGGGCATGGGAGCGAACCACGTTTCGACAAATCCTTGCTGATGCGCTCCGCCACGGCTTCTGAACCGTCGTTGTTGAATCCCATTCGGTTGATCAAGGAGCGAGAACGGTCGTCGCGGAACATCCTCGGTTTTGGATTCCCTTCCTGTGCATGCATCGTCACGCCACCGACTTCGATGAACCCAAAACCGATGCTCGACCATCCACGAAGGGCTTCTGCCCGCTTGTCCATGCCTGCCGCAAGCCCGAAGCGATTTGGGAAATGAAGCCCCCAGACCTCAACGGATTCTGCTTGCTTCGGCTTATACAGCCGGCGGAGGGCGGCTTGTCCTGCCCTTGTGGCAGACGCAAGGCGCAACATGCGGAGGGCTCGGCCGTGAGCGCCTTCGCTGCTTTGCAACCGTTGAACCGGCCGCACGAAGGTACGGTATGCCCAGCCCATGGAATCCTTCGCTCACCGGCATCCTTCAAGCATTACGGGCTCTTCGTGCATCCATGAGCCCGGATGACGAGCGTTGGCCCGCCGTCCGGGAGGCCGCACGGAGGATCTTGCGCACCCCGCTTGTTCGCCTCGCAGTGGAGCCTCAACACATGACGGATGCCCATAACCTTGTGACCGCCATCGCAGAAGCGAATCCTGCGCAATTGAGCCTGCCAGAGGTGGAGGAATCGGATACGAACTTCATTCTCGACGCCGACACCGGAGCATCACTCGTCACATGGACCAAAACGGAGCATTTGGGTGTGCTCCTCTTCCAAAACGACGGCCCATTAGGCGTCAACATCGTGGACGTGTTTTCGATGGCCCACGGCTTGGTTGAGGCAGGTTATCCAGGTTGCTTGGGATGCGGAGGGCCGGGGTTGGAAGCACCATGGGACGAGTTGGCATGGCGGACGCGGCAGAACACAACATCGTTCAAGTAGGCTCGACGGGGCCGGCTCATCCATGACCGTCGTCATCATCGCGGAGAAACCCAGCGTTGCCGACGACATCGCCAAGGTTCTTGGCGCCAAGAAAAAGGCCGACGACGCGTGGGTTGGCGACGGTCTTGCCGTCACATGGGCCATCGGTCATCTCGTCGAACAGAAGTTCCCAGAAGACTACGATCCCGAATTCAAGAATTGGCGGAAGACCATCGACCGTTTGCCCATCGTCCCAGAACCGTTCGAATACAAAGCCAAGGGTGGCCGTAACCGGAAGGTCTTGACCGCCATCAAAAAGCGCATCACAGCCAAGGATGTCACAGAAATCGTCAATGCTTGTGACGCAGCACGTGAGGGTGAACTGATCTTCCGAAGCATCATCGAGCACACAGGGGCCAAAGCTCCCACCACACGGATGTGGTTGCAGTCCATGACCGCCGGCGCCATCACGACGGCATGGGAAGGACGGCAACCAAGTGCGACGTTCGACAACTTGGGTGATGCTGCACGCTCTCGCTCCGAAGCAGATTGGATCATTGGCATGAACGGCTCGCGGGTTGGAAACACCTTCCTCAAAGGGCGAAGAGAACGCACGACGATCAGCCTTGGACGTGTGCAAACGGCCACGCTCGCCATGATTGCGGACGAAGAACAACGCATTCTCAGCTACGTCCCTGAGCCCTTCTGGAACGTAACCGCCGATGTTCAGTCGCAGGGTGCATCTTGGTCAGCGAAGTGGGTACGTCGCGACCACAAGGCCGACGAGAACCGACCGGAGTACAAGGCCAACAGGATCCTCGACCTTGAGGAGAAGAACCTCGTTGAAGCGGACCTTGCTGCCGCATCCGATGTGACGGTCTCCGTGCAAGAACGGCCCAAGCATGAGCGCCCACCGTTGAATTTCGACTTGACCAGTTTGCAGCGACGCGCAAACAGTTTGTGGTCCTGGCCATCGCGCCGTACATTGAGTGTCGCTCAAGACTTGTATGACCGCTACAAGGTCACCACATACCCGCGGACAGATTCACAGTATTTGCCCACGGACATGACCGCGAAGGTTGACGAAACAATCGCCACCTTGGCCGACATCAAGGAGTACAAGGAGCACATTGGTCGCTTGAACAAGGAAGGACTGCGAAACACGGCACGGAATTTCAACGACGCCAAGGTGAGTGACCACTACGCCATCGTACCAACCGGCGTGCTTCCACAAGAAGCCCTGCCTGCAGACCACGCCAAATTGTTTGACTTGATTGCACGGCGTTTCCTCGCCTCCTGGTCAGACCGTTCGACGTGGAACGTTGAAACACGAACCGCAACGGCGGGTGCGCAAGATTTCGTCAAGAGCGTTGAACACCTCGTCGATCCAGGTTTTCGCCACATAGAAACCAAGAATTCAGCCTTGCCCGAAGGTTGGGGCAACGTCAGCGACGGTGCAGAAGCAACGCTGGACGACGTGACCTTCCACGAAGAAATGTCCAAGCCTCCCAACCGACTCAAGGAAGCACGTCTGCTTTCCTTGATGGAACATGCTGGACGGCAAGTGGAGGATGACGATTTCTCAGAAGCCCTGAAGGACACGGGACTTGGGACGCCAGCAACACGAGCCGAGACGATTGAGAAATTGATTGATCGCAACTACATACGCAGGGCAAGAAACGGTCAACTGAGTGCGACCGCCATTGGCATGCGTTTGATTGACTTGCTGCGAAGGATTGGGGTCGATTGGATCACCTCCCCAGAATTGACGGGAGAAATGGAACATCGTCTTCTCCAAGTTCAACGAGGGCACGTTGAACGCACCGCCTACATGAGCGACATTGTAGAGCGGACCACGACCATGGTGCACCGGATCAAGGACCACGATCGGTCCGTCCTCTACGCCGATGACGAGGACCTTGGGCCATGCCCATCCTGTGGAGAAAGTGTACGGGAGACCACACTTGCCTACCAGTGCGTGGCGAATTTGGGCGCTGAGGAAGGATGTTCCTTCATCTTCTGGAAAGACACCTCCGGTCGTTGGTTCGATCGAGCCACGGCGTCTCGTTTAATCGAGCAGAGCACGCTTGAGGACCTGCACGGGTTCTTCAGCCGTACCGGTGAGGAGTACACGGCAACCGTCACATTGAGTGATGCCGGCAAGGTCACCTCGAAAGGCAACGGTGCAGGGAGCGTCGAGGCTACGGACGAAGCGATTGCAACGTGCCCTGTGTGTGAATCCGGCACCATCCGACAAGGTCACGACGGGTATGCTTGCGATGCCGAGGAATGCAGTTTCCGTGGGATTCGCGCAGAAATGTGCCAGCGGCTGATCACCCCAGAGGAAGCTCGGGCCATTCTCACAGAGGGCCGTTCAGCCCTCCTGGAAGGCTTCGTGTCACGCCGAGGCCGCCCCTTCAGCGCCTATCTTGTCTTGAACGGCAAGAAAATCGAATACGATTTCCCTCCCCGTCAGGCTGCCGCAGACGCAACGAAGTTCGACGTGAAGCCAGGCGTTGTGGCGGTGTGCCCGAAGACCAACGTGGCCATCGTCGAAACACCGACACACTACCAACCCGAGGAAGCGGGGAGTGGGTGCAAGATTCAGATTGCCCGTGAAATTTCGAAGCGGGAGTTGACCCGAGAAGAAGCGGCGACGTTGATCACCGAAGGTCAAGTCGGGCCCTTTTCCGACCTCATTTCCAAGAAAGGAAATCCGTTCACGGCGATTTTGTACCTGAACAAAGCCCAAGCGGTCCGCTATCGGTTCGCAAAGCGCGAATGAGGCGCATGCTTGATGGGGTCTACCCTCCGGATTCCCGACATGGACCACGACGTCATCGTGGTAGGCGCGGGCCCGGTCGGCGCTCGTTTGGCCACCGTGCTGGCTGAACGCGGCGTCGATGTCGTGATGTTCGAGGAACATGCCTCCATTGGTCGCCCCTTCCAATGTGCAGGTCTGATCAATCCATGGTCAATGGAACAGGTGGGATTGGAACACACCGTCCTGCAAGAAATCGATGGGGCGACCATTCACGGCCCGCATCACGCCTCGGTCTCCGTCGGCGTTCGGGGTCAACCACGCACGAGCGCGGTCTGCAGAAATAGATTCGACGAAGGCGTCGTGCATCAAGCGCTCAAGGCTGGTGCGCACCTCCATCTGTCCACCACGGTGACTGGGATACTTTCCTTGGACGATGGTGGATGGCGCGTCCACCATCAGCGCGGTGCTTCAACGGGCACCACAACATGCCGGCTCCTCGTCGGAGCTGACGGAGCCCATAGCCGTGTTCGGCATTGGCTTCGTAGCGGACGTCCGAAGGAAATGATGATTGGAAATCAAATCGAAGTCACCGGCTTTGAAACCGAAGACCGCTGGTTGGAAATGTTCACCGGTGAATCCATCGCTCCGGGCTTTTTTGCATGGGCCATTCCAACGGGCTTCGGGACACACCGTATCGGTTTGTGGTCCTCCCCCGATCGCTTGGACGAAGCATCACCTGAGGCGTTGCTGAACGGTTTGATGCACACCTCACGTCACGCTTCCCGCTTCGCCAACTGCCAAGTTGTCGCAAGGTATTGTGGACCGATTCCTGGTGGAATGGTTCGCCGGCCCGTCAGAGAACGTGCCATGCTGTTTGGAGACGCGGCCGGATTGGCCAAGCCGACCACCGGTGGAGGCATTGGCCCTGGTTTCAAGCAGGTCAGCATGATCGCAGACACGTTGGCCGAGGCCATTCACAGCGACCAACTTTCAGAGTCCTCCCTGAAGAAAATCGCCAAGCCTTGGGATGAACTCAGGCGTCATCAGACAAGGGCTCGTGCTCTTCGCAACCTGTTTTTGACGGAAAGCGATGACGAAACACTGGAACGGCACGTCGCCGTCTTTTCGCAACCCGATGTCACAGAGATGATCAATCGACTCGGGGACATCGAACATCCGGTCCCATTGGGCATCGAGATGTTGAGGAAAGTTCCGTCCTTCCGGCCGCTGGCCTTGAAGGCAGGTTGGGCCATGTTAACGGCATGAGGTGATGGCATGGAAGAATTGTACAGGCACCCACCCTTCGATCCACGGCGCCTCAACCCGAAGGAACTCGACCCCGTGAAGGGAACCATCGACCGTGACTTCGGGGCCAACCTTCGCATCGAAACCGAGGAGGGTTGGTTCGTTGAGCGACGAGGACTTGACGCCGTTGCTCCGGCTGCGATCGAAGACCGACCTTACCCAAGCGTGGTGAAAGCACAACGAGAAGGCTGGTTCTTGGAACCGAGGACCCTGCATCGCCGATTGCGACGGATGGTGGACGGCGTCGCTGCACTCATGCTCTTGACGCTGTTGTACCTCGCCCTCGCACCAGGTTTCGATGCGTTGGACATTCCAACCATTGGGACGGAAAGCGTGCGGTTGGGATTGCTGGATTACCCGCTGTTGGGTTTGATTGTGGTGCCGTTGATCTTGCTTCCCTTGGTCCTACGATTGACCGCCAACGTCGGCGACTTGAGGCGTCAATCCAACATCATCGGAGACGAAGAACTGACGCTGACTGCGGAGCTTGACGTGGCGAACAGCGTCGGGGCGACCAACGTTGTCTTGGGTGGAACAGCCCAAAAGCACGCGGTCTTCGCAAGTCTGCAATGTGGCGTTCTTGCTCCAAGGCGCCACCACATCATGAATGCCCTCGGACGGTCCAGCGCTGGACAACCCCCGCCGGGCATGACCACCGCCCTTGTGGGCACTGAACCCGCCTTTGGTGACGGCACCGGAGTCGGTGAAGAATCGCCCATGGGTCGACATGATTGGCCTGGCGACGTGTACCTCAGGCCAATGCGGCTTGCCGCACACGGTGCATGGGCCCCGGTGGTGGACGGATGCGTCGAAGTCTCTGCCCCTGATGGCCCATGGCCGGGTACCCTCTACGATGCACTCGTTCGCATTCACTGGGAAATCGTGGTGGCATGTGACCACCCAATTCATGGTCGCCTCTTGCACGTCACCCCAGTACGAACTGCGTGGCCCGACAAGAAGATTCCAACGTTGGTGGTCTCATTGACCGATGGACGGGCGGAACACGCTGAACCCGCACCGACACGTTGAGGTTCCTCCCGGGATGAGCACAGCCATGCGTCGAGCCGTGACCGCCGTGGCCTTGGTCCTGACCATGTTGATGGCGGGTTGCCTTGGCATTGGCGAGGATTTGGCAGAGGTTGAACCCGTTTCCGAACCAGAAACAACCACCGTCGAGACGGGCTCGTGGGCCCTTGTGCTCATGGATTCGGTCCGCAACCCTGTTGCAGGAGACCTGCTCATCTTCAACGTCAACGGTGTTGCCGTCGAAAATCTGGACCGGTTGACGATCGGCCAGGTCACCGCAACCTACAACGGAGGTGAACCGGAAACCGTGCTCGATGTCGCGGCTTCAACAAATGGAGAGGTCGTGGTGGCTTTCATCGCTGAGCACACTGGCGTGGTCACGGTCAACGTGGAACTCTTGCCAGTTGCGGACGTGACCTTCACCGATGGACCCGTCAGCCTCTCAACTGAAGTCACCGTTGGACAGGCCGGCGTGCGGCTTGTGGTGCCGACTGCGGTCAACGCCGATGAAGGCCTCGTGGCCTTCACAGGACGCGTGGCGGCATTACGGGAGCGACCCGCCAGCGATTTGGATGACCTTACCTGCACAGCAGCCCTTGACCTCAGCAGCAACGAAGATCCGTTGGCCTTGACTTTGGATGAAAATCTGGCCTTCGAAGTCCTGCTCTCGGAGGATGGACTTCAACCGCTCGTGACCGTCACCGCCTCGTGCATTGGGCCTGTGGACACGGCCTCTGACACTCGATCCGTCCGCCTCATTCTGTCCGAGAAGGTGCTCGACGCGGATGGCGATGGCGTCCACGACGAACTTGACCGATGCCCGAACGGGATTGGAGAAGCCCAAGGCTGGCAAAGTCGAAGCTCATCCGATCACGACGGTGACGGCTGCAGGGACAGGGATGAGGACGACGATGACGACGACGACGACCGCTTTGACGTCGATGACCTGTGCCTCTCGGAACCAGGTTGGACGTCAACCGAAAACGAAGATCATGACACGGACGGGTGCCGGGACGACTCTGAGGACCAGGACGACGACAACGATGGCCGGCTGGACGTCGAGGACGCCTGCCCCCGTGGCACCATGGGTTGGACCAGCCTCCGTGCCGTCGACTGGGACCTCGACGGATGCCTTGACAGCGGCGAGGACGTGGACGACGATGACGACGCTGTGTTGGACGTCGACGACGCTTGTCCCAAAGGCGAATCTGCTTGGATTCAAGACAACACAACGGATTGGGATTTCGACGGTTGCCTTGACCGAACCGAAGACGAAGACGACGACAACGATGGGGTCAACGACGCGGACTTGAACGGGACGATGCTGGACATGTGCCCGCAATCGTCCCTCGGCGCTGTCGTCGATGAATTTGGTTGCGCTGCCGACCAACGAGACAGCGATGAAGACGGCGTCAGCGATGCTTCGGACCTTTGCTCCTCCACGCCACTCGGTGAATCGGTTGATGCTGAAGGATGCCACGACATGGACGATGATGGCGTGCACATGCAATACGACGTGTGCCCCAACAGTCCTGCACGATGGACCATTGACGCAGATGGATGCGCCGTCCTTCAACGCCCGGTCGACTGGACCAGCACACAAGGTGCTCCTGCCGTTGGTGGTCCATTCCAGACCGTCGGTGATTTCACCGCACCTACGTTGGACGGGACCTTCACCTTCTCCAACATCTGGGACGGCAACAGCACCTACTTGTTCCTCCTCATGAAAACAAGCGGAAGCAGCTCGAGTGCATCCACGTTCACCATGAATCCAGGCACCCTCACACGAAACTTGCCCGATGAAACCCACATCGTGTACGGGTCATACGACAGCACCTACCGTTCGCAGGTCACCGACAGGAAATCCGACGTTGAACAACGGCTTTCACCGGCTGAAGAGGAAGCATGGGAAGGCCGCATTCACTATTTGGACCTCGATTTGAGCGGTGCAACCGGGGACTTGGGCGAAGCCTTGTCGGCCTTGGGTGAACCAACCACCTTCGGCATCGATCGGTTCCAGCGGCTTCGTCAGACTGGTTCCACGTACACGTGGGGTACGTCAAGCACCACCTACGACCCCCAACACATGTCGCACGAAGCATGGATGTGGCATGCTGAACATCCCGTTGAAGTCCGTCGATTGGACCCTGCCGTTGAGGCCATTGATCTCATGTTCGAAGATCAGCACCAAGGTGGATGGGGCGGGGGCTTCACGACGGCCATGAACGGAACGTTCGACCTCAACCACGACCTTGAGACCTACGACATGATGGAAATGTTTCACGAACACGCGTGTTCCGAACGGCGTGACAGGTACCAAACGTCGTCGGGTTACGCTGGATGCCATGAGTGGGATTTTGAAGCCAACCTGCGCATTTGTGACCGAGACAATTCATCCCGATGTGGAACTGAATTTGCACGCTGGATTACCACCTACGGACGAGAAGGGCGTTGGCTGACAGACCTGTCGCCGTACTTGTTCATGCTCGATGACGGCGAAGATCGTCGCTTCACCTACCGAGGTGCCAACGGCGGGAGCCTGACCATCACGCTGCTGTTTTCGCGGTGGGGTGAAAGCGAAGTCGATCATCGACCTTCCTCGGCGACCTTCGCCTTTACCGGTGGCCAATTCAATGGAAGTTACAACGACCCGGCCCTCTACGATCGTGAGCAAACCCTCAACGTTCCAATTGATGCATCCCGCGTTCGTATCGTGGCAACCATCACGGGTCATGGATTCCAAAAAGACGACGCAAACTGTGCAGAATTCTGTGACCATGAGCATCACTTCACCATCGGAAGCAACACCGCGTACGAATGGCATCCAATCGTCTACAGCAACACTGGATGCGAGCAGAATGTTCCTGGCGGGGTCGTGGCCAACCAGTTCGGATCATGGCCATATGGACGAGCAGGCTGGTGCGCTGGCCAAGACGTCAAGCAATGGACGTACGACATTACTGACTGGGTAACGCCTGGAGCAACGGAAACGCTGAGTTACCGAGGCTTGTTCAACGGGGCTGAATATCAGCCCACAGGCGAAACAGAGGCTGGTGGAAGAAACATCCATGCAGAAATCTGGGTGGTCTACGACATGCCCTTGACCAACCGGAGTTAGGCCAATGCTGGAACCGGGGAGGCCAAGGCTTCCTCGTCGTCCAACGGCGTATCAAGCAATTCGTACCGGCTGTTCCTTCGCCGTGGTGCAAGACCAGCCCGACGAATCAAGCGCTGAAGTTCACGTTCACTGGCCGCGATTTTTGAGGTTCCAGAAGCCGAAACCACGTTTTCCTCCATCATCGTTGAGCCAATGTCGTCCGCACCACCAAGAAGCGCCATTTGCGCGACGTCCACGCCCATGGTCGGCCATGAGGCCTGAATGTGATCGACGACGTCGAGCATCAGTCGCGCAATCGCCACGTGGCGGAGGTATTCCGAAGGTCCTGCGCCGAGTTCAACTCGGTTCTGACCACGGTTGCGGCGGCCAAAGGAATTGGTTTCCAACTGCACGGGCCAAGCGATGAACGACGTGAACGGTCGCTCACCTCGGGCCAAAGCCTCGTCTTGCATGTTCCGCACGCGGACCAAGTGTTCAACACGCTCAGCAGCTCCTTCACCAAATCCAAACACGTTGGTCGCGCTCGTGATCAAGTCGAGGTGTTGGGCCTCCCGCATGATGCGAATCCATTGTTCAGGCCCACCTTTCTTTGGCGAAACGTCACGGCGAACGCCTTCCACAAGCATCTCGGCTCCTCCGCCGGGAAGACCGTGCATGCCTGCCTCCTTGAGGGCACGAAGCACGTCCAAGGTGCTCATGCCGGTGATGTCGGACATGCCTTGAATTTCAATTGGGCTAAAGCAATCCAAATCGATGCTGGGATGGCGCACACGCAAGTCCCGTAGGACGTCCAAGTACCACGAGAATGGGAGATCAGGGTTCACCCCACCTTGCATCAGCACGCGGACCCCTCCGATCTCTTCGAGTTCAGCAAAGCGTGCGGATATCTCGTCAATGGTTTGGGTGTACACCTCATCGTGGCCCATCGGGCGGTAAAAGGAGCAGAATTGGCAGTTGATGGTGCATGCATTCGTGTAGTTCACGTTCCGGTCGATGAGGTACGTGACCTCGCCGCCAGGAACTTGCTGTTTTCTTCGAAGAAGGGCTGCGCTCATGAGCGCATGAAGAGGGGCAGTTTCGTACAACACAATGGCGTCCTCGGCCGACAGCCTCACGGCCGTCGGGTCGTCGACGGACCAACGTTCCTGACGCTCAAGGATGGACGCCCACACACGCTCACGCTCCGACGATTGCCTCGAGTGCATCCAACTCCTTTGGACATGCGTCTGAGAGCACGACAGGCCCTGCTTCGGTGACCAACACGTCATCTTCGATTCGGATGCCAATGTCTGCGTACCTTGGAGGGCACGATACGTCGGGCCTCCATGCCCCAAAGTAGAGGCCGGGCTCGACCGTCAGGACCATGCCTGATTCAAGCAAACGAGGTTCACCGTTCGGGCGGTAAATGCCAACATCGTGCACATCAAGACCCAGCCAGTGGCCTGTATTGTGCATGTACCAATCGCGCAAATGTCCGGTTTCGGCATCAAGGGCCTCGTCCAAACTTTGGTTGATGACGCCGAGCGCAATCAGTCCTTCAGCGAGCACACGACGTGCCGCCTCGTGAGGTGCGTTGTAGGGTTCACCCACCTGGCATGCGTCAATGGCCGCTTTCTGAGCGTCAAGCACGACGGTGTAAATTTCACGTTGAGCCTCAGAAAATGTGCCACCCACGGGCCAGGAGCGCGTGATGTCTGATGCATAGCCGCGGTATTCTGTCCCAGCGTCGATCAACACAACATCACCCTTGACGCAATCATCGTTGTTGACGTTGTAGTGAAGCACCGTGGCGTTGACCCCGGAACCGACGATGGAAGGGTAGGCCCAACCGTCGCCTCCACCGTACACGAATCCGCCCTCGATGACGGCCTGCAAATGACGTTCGTTGAGTCCGTTTGAAGGGAGCTTCATCGCGGCAACGTGGGCCCTTGAGGAGATGTCCGCAGCGTGGCGCATCATGGCGATCTCTTCGTCGGATTTCCGAAGGCGGAGTTCTGCAATCCTTGCACTGGGGTCTTCGAGGACCACGGGACCGGTGCCGAATTGCTGCCGGGGGCGCGAGCGTTCCGTCATGGCGACCCGAACGAGTTCATCCAATTCGTGATCCACGTGCTGGCGAAGCAAAACGCGGCTGGCGTCGTTCAGAAGGTCACGTACGATGTCCTCTCGGTCATGGATGCTGTGCGCACGGTCAACCATGCCCAACGCCAACACACCGTCAACACCGAGCCGTCGTCCTTCCCAAATTTCCTTGAGGGTATCTTTGGGTTGTACGAAGAGACCCCAGACCCAAGACGAACCGTCATGCATGGCGTAGCCCATGGACTCCGGCTGATCCCAATCGGTCAGGTACATCAAGTCGGATGAGGAACGGTACCGGTAGTGGACGTCGTTGGATCGGGTCGACTCACGGGGAGCCGGCAAGAGGAGCAGCGTGTCCTTGGACAGGCTTGAGGTCAAACGCGCTTGACGGGCCCGTACTTCGTCCACGGAGAACGGAGCCGGAGCGGCGGGCAGGTCCTGAAAGACCTCATCGAACATGGTTAGAGCAGGGGTCGACATGCTATCAAGCGTTGCACGGGGGGTCAGGAATCTGGCTCACCTGGCCACGTCGGAATCGAGGCGACCTGAGCACGGTTTCGAACGTACATGAGCAGGGCGAGGCCCAACCCAACCAGGACCAGCAGCAAGGGGCCGAGGACGGCTGCTTCACGCAACGCGACGTCTTCCTCGATGACCTCGAGGGTGAACGTGAGTTCATCGGACGCACCATCGTCGTCCACGACCTCGAGGCGAACCTCGTAGACGCCAGTCTCTGGGAATCGATCGTTGGTCAAGGTCTCAACGCCAGAAATTCGACCGTCGCTGTCGAGCCACCACACATGGTTCAGATTCAGCAAATCGTTGGCGGTGTCCTTTGATGCTGAACTGTCGATGAGGAATCCGTCACCTGCACGCACGCTCAATCGATCTCCAGATTCAATCACCGCCCCGTTGAGCCTGGCGTTGGCCTCGGGTGGTAGATTCATCACCGTGAGGGAATGCGTGATGGTCTTGGTCAACCCTGCACCGTCTTCAACGGTCACGGCCACCAACCACTCTCCGGCCACGTGCGGATGGAGAAGGAATCCTGTGGTGGTGGTCTGACCACCCAAGATGTGCACGGCACCCGTCGGATCTGTTGCTCGAACGTCCACCACAGCCACCACTTCGCTTGTAGTGTCGGTGGCGTTGACAACGATGACGACGGGATCGGATTCCGTGGCTCGGTCAGTAGCCTCAATCGACACGGTTGGCGGGGTTGCATCGTGCAAGACCTGCCATACAACAGGGGTTGAACGCGAGAGCACCACGTCAACAACGGTCATCGCGGTAATGGCCCAATGGCCTTCTGGTGACCATTGCGATGGTTCGAACACCACAGCACTGGTGCTTCCGTCGTGTTGGAGCGGAAGCGTGATGGTAGAAAGAGGTGATTTGCACACCTGATTGGGGCTTGCGGGACAGCGCTGAATCTCAACAGTTGAGCCGTTTGCACGCTGTGGTGGAAACACCACATCGAGCACGACCGTGGTGTTGCTCTCATCGTTCAGCAGCACACGACCTTCAGGCTCATCCAACCATACGGGTGTCCACGTCACAGGAGAGCCGACGAACATCAGAAGGTCACCGGAAACAACAGCATGGTCAACAACAAAACGACAGGTGCAACCGGGCTCGCTCACGGTCAAATTGTGCGACCACGTCCATGTGTCCTCACCGTCCGGAGTGACCTGATCGAGGAATGACCCGCTGGCCAAGACGACATCGGAAGTGACGTCCACCAACTCCCACGTCACGTCGTTCAACGAGACCGTGGAAACACCCGTGATGGTGAACAAATCGTCCTCAAACACCACACCGTGGTCCATGTCAAAGCTGATGCTTGGTACGACCGTTTCGGCTTGCACCAAAGGGAAGCAGGACAAAAGAAGCAAACACACGAGCCCAATGGACCGGTGTTGGCTCATCATCACGCCGCCTGCTCACTCAGCGAATGGATCGCACAATTGACCCTGTCCTGGGAACGACAAGGGGTTCCTTGGGTTGGTGTCCCACTTGTATTCACAGTAGTTGACGTGTCCGTCACCGTCGGTGTCGACCATGCGGTCTGCCGCATCGAACGGATCGAATTCAAAGTGGTATTCCCATCCAGTGGCCATGCCGTCTTGGTCGTGGTCTTGGTAGTAGACTTCTGGGCCGTCGTTCCACTCGTCACCGTCTGTGTCGTTCGTGACCGGATCGGTTCCATTCTGGAATTCTTCGAAGTTGGTGTAGTTCTCGAGGTTGTCGTAAAACCGAACACCGTCAGGAGTGTCAGGGTTGATGTGGCACTGGCTGTTCGTCGGGTCATCGTACCCTGGGCAGTACTTCTTCACCAAACCGCTGCGGTTGAGGCCGTCCTGGTCCGGATCTTCTTGTCCGTCGGTGATGCCGTCCAAATCGCTGTCTTGCATGGACGGGTCCATCACACCTCGCGCACCTGATGAAGCGATGGACAGGTTGTCCACAATACCGCGTTCAAGCGCGAGTTGGCTGTAGCGAACTTCCCAACCATCCGGCAACTCATCCTCGTCCGTGTCGTCGTCAACCGGGTTGGTGTTCCAACGGTCAGGTGCTTCGGCGGAGTTCATCAACGAGTCGTTGTCGACGTCGTAGTTCGCGTCAGCCAACGAATCGAGTGAGGGGTCCAATGCCCAACGTCCTGAACATCCGTCGCACAACGGGTTCGAGGGGATGCTGAATCCGCTGAGGTTCATCTCCCAGACTTCGTACTTGGCTTCGAGCACAAAGCCTCCGAGGTAGTTCTGCCAGACGTAGCCACCGGGCTCCATCAGACAGTTGTTGGATTGAGTGGATTCACAGCCGGGGCGTGACCAAGAGCTTGCGGCAACCCAAAGGCTGTGCGAGTTCGTGTTGTCTTCAGCGGACTTCACTTGCATTTCCCAACCGTCGAGCATCCCGTCTCCATCCGTGTCGTTGATCAGCGGATTGGTCGATTTTTGGAAGGGACGTGGGACGAACAACACTTCGTTGCCGTCCTTGAGACCGTCGTCGTCGGTGTCGGAGTTGTTCGCGTGAGTTAGGAAGTTGTCCTGACCGGCGATGACTTCCTCACCGTCTTCCAAACCATCGTTGTCGGTGTCAAACATGCATGCGTCCGTGAAGTAGGATTCACCTTCCCACATGAAGCCGGAGAGGGCCTCGGCTTGGTCTCCAAGACCGTCACCGTCGGTGTCTGGGTTCGATGCGTTGCTTCCGGTGTCACAGAGTTCGCTGAATTCAACAAAGTCCGAGAGGCCGTCTGCGTCGGTGTCGTAGAGTCCAGGATCGCTGGTCACCTTGACGCGTTGAACACCAATGTTGACCACCAAAATTTCCCAGCCCATGACTTCGATCCCGTCACGGAGTCCATCACCGTCGGTGTCAGCCACCAGCGGGTTGGTGGAACGACCTTCCGCAATTCCGTCACCGTCTTTGTCGCGAGCGTTGTATTCCATCAGGTTCGTGAATTGCTCTTCTGGTTCGACGATGTCCATCCAAACGTCGAGCCGAGATTCGATGATGTCTCCAACTTGCACGTGAATGTCGTAGACATAGCCGTCGACAGGGGAGCCGATCACCACGGTTTGCTTGTTGCCACCAGCGAGGGTGATTTGCCCGCGTGCAACGGTTTGGTTGGCGATGACCCAGTCGTCCAAGTCAACGTCAACGCCGATCACGGTGACGCTGTTCACCAAGGACGCATACACCACAGCCCCATCGCCATCAGCGTCCCAGCCATCACGGTCCGGGTCATCGTCGCCGTTGGTTCCATCGCGTGGATTCAGACCGTTGCTGGACTCCCATCCGTCAGGCATGTCGTCAAGGTCGGTGTCAATCCTCCATGGAGAAGTGAAATTGGTCGGGCCGAAATTCTCGGCCACGAGGTATTCCTCAAGGTTGTTGAGGCCGTCTTCGTCCCAGTCGCCGTAGGCATCCGAAGCGTTGGCGGGGTTGAGGAGCATCGAATTGTCGAGCCCGGAGTTGCTCGCCTTCTCATCAGCGAGATCCACGAGGTGCGAATAGCAGTACTCGAAGCCGTCGGGCATTCCGTCGCCGTCGGTGTCCCAGTCAGAAGGTCCGTTCAGAAGGCCGTCGCCGTCCATGTCACCAAGGAACCAGGCATCGTCCATGGTCTGGAAAGGAGCGACGCGATCGATGGATTGCACAAGCGCCACGTTGCATTCCTCGCCGGTTCCGACGAACAGGTTGACGAGCACCGATGACACCTCAACGATGTCGTCGATCAAGTCCATGTCGGAGTCTCGGGACGTGGGGTCCGTGCCGTAGTTCTCTTCGAGCCAGTTTGGAAGGCCGTCCGAGTCTGTGTCGAGCACGCTGTCGCAGGAATGCTTGTCTTCGGAGTTGGCCAAATCATCCCATGACGGCGTGGTTTCATCGTCGTCGTAGTAGTCTTCGAGGGCCTCTTCGGTGCCAGCATCGAGGAGCAAACAGTCCCAGTTTCCTCGGAGTGGGTCAAAGAGGGTCACGACGCCACCGACGGTGGTGACTTCGGTGGAGTAGAGTGATTCCCATCGGTCGTTGAGGCCGTCGTTGTCGGTGTCAGCACGTTGGGGGTCGGTTCCAAGTTCCTGTTCCACCGTGTTGGTCAGACCATCGCGGTCAGGGTCACCGTTCGGTCCCTGATTTGGGTCTGGCCAAGCGTCTGTCTCGTTCTTTTTGATCGCGTCCTCGGTGTCTGCTTCGCTTGGGTCCAACGTGATGTCGTCGGATTCGCCGTTGTCGAGTGGGTTGAGCCCGTGGGCCACTTCCCACCCGTCGGACATCCCGTCACCGTCGGTGTCCGGGTCATCGATGAGCGTCCCGTATTGGGTTTGTTCGAGGGTGTCAGGCAGACCGTCGCCGTCGGAGTCGAGGGTCTCCACAGACTCGGTCCCTTCGCCAAAGATGTCCTCTTGCGCTGCGCTTTCGAAGTCGCCGACCCGTTCGTTGGTTTGCCAGAAGCCGCTGATACCAACGAACAAGGAGCCAAAAATGAGCGTCGTGATGATGGCGACGTACGCCATCTGGTTGTGATTCATGGCCATGGCTAAGACCCCGGTTTCTTCCGTGCGTCGCACCGGTTATAGAATTTGACGTGCCTTGTGCGAGCCAAAACGAGGGACGTCGCGGCGTTCGGACGGCATCAACGAGGACGACCTGAACCCGGGAATCGTTCGGATTTCCGTGTGTTCATGGGCGCACCTCGACCCACCATGTCGAGTTCTGCAACCGACAGACGTCGAGCCGGTCCGCCGCTGATGGACCCACCGAGTTTCTGCTTCAAGCCTTCAGCGGCAGCCCGCCCGCGGTAGGCTGATGGCCCGATCAGTGCATCGAGGGCTGGCTCTCCGCCCGTGGGATCTTCGCGCTTGAGCCACCATCCACGGCCAAGAGGCTTGGTCCGAGGAGATTTTGCACGGTCCATCTTGGCGGCCCTCCGCTTGAGGCGTGCTTGAATCGAGCGTTCGGGCGAAGCTTCGTTTCGAGCCGCCAACCACGCTGGCAGACCAATGTCGAGAACGACACCGTTGACGGTCACCAAGAGACCCGTCAAAATGAGGTGGGTCCCAATCGGGGTGTTGCCTTCCGTCGGAACGGCTTTCTTCCGTTTCAAACGGCGACCCAATTCGATCATCAGGCGCTGGTCACGTTGCTTGACCAAGTGGCGTTGTTGCTGCAACAACCGGAGGTACATCAGGTGCAATCCACCCAGTGCGATGGCGGCACCAACGCCGACGGTCGTCCCGCGAAGCGTGGCCAAGTAGGCTGCACCCATGCCCCAAAGCGGCAGAATCAGGCCGAGGTGAACCAGGTAGGTGATGGGGGAGACCCGAAGGGTTGGACCCACCGCTCTACGCACGGCCTCGTGGGCAACAATGAGTGCGTTGGCGGTCAGGGCTTCGTCCAACCCGCCTCGAATCAGGGCTCCTGCCATCGGATTGATGGGGGCTTCATCGAGGTAGTTCCGGCCTTTCGCTCTCGGTTCCATGGCCATGGAGACCTCAAATTCGTCCATGTCAGGGTGGTGGCCCATCAGTGCCATCAGTCCCTTCACGCGGGGGTCCGATGGATCGCTCGTGTTCAGCTCATCGAGCACCGTCCGGGCTTCATGCCATCGCCCTTGGTCGAGAAGACACAACGTGACAGCAATACGAGGGCGCACGCCCGTGGGGTCGGACCGAACGCAATCGAGAGCGAGCTCGAGGGCCTCCTTGTGGCGACGTTGTGCCCTCAGGAGGGCAACACGAGAAATGCGACCAATACGAGAAAGACGGTCGTCGTGACGGTTCATGGTGTCAGGATTGGGGTCCCAATACTCGAGCATCTTCATCATGTCCTGAAGGTGGTCGATTGTGGAATTGTTTTCCCAATCCCAGATGTCGTCTTCATCCACGCGTCCGTGCCATGGGTCCAACCATTCGCACAGGAACGAAATGAGTTCAGGCTCGTCGTACCCTTCCGGCTGCTCCAGACCATAGAGTGCCTCACGAGCGGCATCCAGACGTCGGCTTGCAAGGTAAGACACCGCCAGCAGCAAGCGTGATTCGTCGTCGTCCCCACCGGATTGCGCGAGGACTTTCTTGGCCTCCTCGGAGGCCTGAGGCCACAACCCGCGCAGCGCCAATTCCCACATTCTGGCCCGGGCTTTTTCATGTCGAATGAGGGCCTCGTCGTCGGTGTATTCTGCGTTTTGAAGACGGCGGAGCATGTCCAAATCGTCGTTCTGAGCCGCTTTGTCGATCATCATGCGAAGGGCGTTGCCTTCCGTGAGCATGACTGCACCGTCCCGACGACGGTCTGGGTCAATGTCGAAACGAAGGCCGCGAAGACGGCCAAATTGGCTGATGGACGCAAGCCATGTGAGCATGAAGATGGTTTGACCCACAGCGATGAACATCCACGTCGTCAACAAACGCATCTCTTCATCGAAATCTTGGCTGTTCAACCAATCCGTGTACGGCATGACGTCGCCGAATTCCTTGTAGCACACCAAGAGGAGAAGAAGAACGGTGTAGCCCGAAAAGCCTGCGAAGCAAAAGGCCACCAATTTCCCACGAACGCCGACTTCGCTTCGGATGTCCCGAGGCGGAGCAAGTTGCACGCCGAAGGTACCACCGAAGGATTGCCCACCGAGCAACAGGTTGCGCGTCAGTTCGAAAATGAACGCCAGTCCGACGATGGCGACGTTCAGTGAGAGGTAAAGCGAAAGCACCTGAGGGAGGCTCTTGAGCGCTTCCAACTGACCGACGATTTCCATGATGAGGTCGATGTTTGTGTAAATCGAATAGCCGATGATGCCACCGTAGTTGAGCATCGCTTCCGTGTTTGAAGGTTCAACGGTGATCACGTAGATCACCGTGACGATGCCGTTCAAGGCGGTCAGAGGCATCGTGAACAGGAACAACACAAGGATCACCGCCACAAGGCGGTTGACGAAGCGTGGGGTTTCGGGGTCAATGGCGGTGGTATGTCCACGGAAGGAACGCCATTTGTTCAGCAACAACACGTTCCATGACGCACCCATGATTCGACCGTAGGCGATGATGGTCGGCCCCATGAAGACGAGCATCGAAATCGCAATCCATTGTGGCGTCACTTGACCCTCCAACTGCAACCCAAGGATGACGGTGGCCAAGAGGGCTGCAATCAGCAACGGCAAGGTGGTAAATCGTCCAAGGCGAGACGCAAATCCTGCCTTGATGTTGGCTTTCCCAACCCCAATCAGCTGAGCATTCAGGGTCTCCCATGGAGACACGACGATAGGAAGGCCGACCAAGACGCCGATAAGGTAGAGGTTGGGCTGATAGAAGGTCTTTGGATCAAACATCAATTCAGCGATGAGCAGCAAAATACCGGTCATCCCCATCATGTACAGAAGGGCTCCTTTCCGGACTTCCCGGACACTGAGCAATTCCCGCGCTTCAACGACGGTCCTGGAAATTCGGTGCACTTCGTAGAGGTCGTCCTCAATTTCGAAGGCCACCTGGAGGGACGCAAGTTGGCGTGGTACGAACCAACGCCAGAGCAGCAAGGCGGAAATGACGGCGATGGTCAATGGAATTGCCAACTCCGCGCTGGGCTCACTGGGTTGAACGATGACCACTTCTGCTGCAGCGGTTGGCAGGAACCAAACCGAAGCGAACAAAATCGCCAAGGCCCGGTTCATGCTCTGACCTGAAATGGTCCTGCTCAAGAATCCATCTCCGTCTTGGAACGGCTTCTGTGTCGCTTCAAAAATCGCTCAATCCTGTCAAAGCCCTCGTCCAACACCTCCACGTCAGCCAAATAGACCAAACGAACGTGACCACGACCACGCTCAGGACTGAAGCCGCTTCCATGCACAAGCAGCACGTGTTCTTCATGCAACAAATCCAGAACGAATTGCTTGTCGTTGGCCACCCAAGCAGGATCAGTCAAACGAACGAACATGTAGAAAGCACCTCCAGGTGCTTCAACTTCCATGCCTTCGATGCCCTCAATGCGGTCCAGACACCGCTGACGCTGGAGTTTGACCCGCTCGGCGTAAGGCCCCATCCACGAACGATCGCCGGTCAGTCCTGCCAAGTAGCCTTGCTGTGCGGGCGTTGACGCACACAGACGTGACCGAAGCAGGCGTTCCAAAGCCTCCCTGACGGATCCCAAACGATTCTGAGGGTCGTGAAGACCGAACCATCCGATGCGCCACCCCGGAGCAAAATACACCTTCGAAACACCGTTGAGGGTCACCACGGGCACACGGTCTGACCGGCTGGCCACCGAGACGTGGTGTCCGGTGAAGTCCAGGCCATCGTAAATCTCGTCTGCGATGACCATGCATTGGGGCCAATCCTCCACGATGCGAAGCACGGCATCCACCTCCTCAGGGGTGGCCACGTTCCCGGTGGGGTTGTTGGGATTGATCAGAACGACAAAACGAACGGAGTCGTTCATTTTGGATTCAAGATCAGCCAGATCAATCCTCCAACCGTCGTTTGGGTCAAGACGGTACTCCGTCGTGTGCGCACCGTACATCTGCGGGTAGGCCATGTAAGGCGGATAGTGAGGCCCTGGAGCAAGCACGACATCGCCTTCTTCCAACACGCCAGCAAACAAAATCTGCAGGGCCTCGGTCACACCATGACAGACGTAAATGTCGTCAGACGTCGCGGGCCATCCCTTCTCGCGTTCATCAGCAGCAATCGCATCACGCAGCGCCGGAATCCCGTAGGAAGGGGAGTACCCGTTTCGACCTTCTCGCACCGCGTTGGCGTATGCATCAACCATGTGGTCCGGCGTTGGAAGACCTGGATATGCGATGGGATCGCCAATGTTGAGCTTCAGAATGTCATGGCCGTGGGACTCAAGGACGGTTGCAGGTACCACGACGTCTCGAATGGCGTACTCGATGGACAAGGCCCTTGAAGCGGCCTTGACGTCATCCTGACTCACCTTCATTCCTCCATCACGTCGTGTGCATCAAGACCTGCCAACATCAGCACGCGGCGGAAATGGTCCTCCTCGACGGGTTGAATGGAGAGACGTTGTCCACGACGAATCAGCGGCATGCCTTCGAACGCAGGATCGGATTTGATCGATTCAAGGGAGACGATGCTGGGGCAAGCGGCGACCGGCACGAGGTCAACCATGCTCCATCGAGGGTTGTCCGCGGTGGCTTTTGGATCGAAATACTTCGAGGACGAATCCAAGGCAGTGTGGTCGGGGTAACCCTCCCTCGCCACGCGAGCCACGCCAGCCACGTGCGGAGGCTTGGTGTTCGAGTGGTAGTAGAGGACAAGGTCTCCAACCTTCATTTGGTCACGCATCATGTTACGGGCCTGATAGTTCCTGACGCCGTCCCAATGGGTCCGACCGTCAGCGACCAAATCCTCGTAGGAATACACGTGAGGTTCGGACTTCATCAGCCAGAGGTTCCTCATGTGGCGTGGGGAGCCCC
This sequence comes from Euryarchaeota archaeon UBA495, assembly GCA_002496845.1. Lineage (GTDB taxonomy): Archaea > Thermoplasmatota > Poseidoniia > Poseidoniales > Poseidoniaceae > MGIIa-L3. The sequence goes on along the minus strand of DALQ01000088.1, from coordinate 9,321 downwards.
CACGGTCATTGAAACCTCGCTTTACCACGCGTCGCCTGAACGTTCAACGACGACCGCATCGTAAACGACGTCGTCCACTGGCGCGCTTGTGCGACCCAAGCCCAATTTATTGGCCAACATGGGGCGCCCGCCGACCGTGGCCACACCGGCCTTTTCCAACGCCACGAAGATCGCGGGCAACAGGACCAGGGCGCCTGCAGCCGCGACCCAGAGCAGGATCAAGATGACCGTCAGGAAGGGTTTGATTTCAGGAATGGGAATTTGGTAGGCCGTCATCATGCCGAGGCTGGTGACCGTGGCTGCTTCCGCAAGGGACATGCCCGTGCCAACGGCAGCGGTGCGGATGGCGTCAATACCCCCGCCTAATTCGCGAATCCTGTTGGCGATGTGAATCGAAAAGTCAACGCCAACACCCACCAAAATCGACCCGATCATCACCGTGACCAGAGACAAGGGCACGTCGAGTTGCCACATGACCAACCACTGCAATGCAACGGTGGCGATCACGGGAGACGTGGTCAAGAGAGAGTAGCGCACATCTCGGAACACGATGGCCAGGGTGATGATGGTCAGGACCACGGCGAAGGCCAACGATCGCCATTGCGAATTGACGATGAGTTCGTTCACTTCAATGGCGGTCGCAGCCACGCCCGTGATGTCTTCTGCATACTCGCCCTTTGGCCCTGCAAAGGCGGCCGCCTGAACGTTGATTTCATCCACGCTCACAGCGGTGTCGGCCACGGGAATGAACGGCATGTCAACGAGAATGAGCGTTCGGTCGTAGTTTTCGTTGATGAACACCCGGAGGGTCTCTTCGGTGATGGAAGCGTAAAACACGTTCAACAAGAAAATCTGTGATTGCCGATCGCCGGGCATGTTGTACTGCGAAGGGTTGGTCAAAACGTCCCAAAACGAAGCGTCAGCAATGATCTCCTGGTTCAGCAAAGACGTTGCGGTATCTTTGACCTCTTCGGGTATTCCGGGCGTTTCATCGATGAATTCCGCGATGGGAGCCCCAGAAATCGAGACGGCCACACCGGTGGCCTTCATCAGGAACACGATGGAGACGGCAGAAGCGTTGTCCACCTCGTTGATTTTGGTCTCAAGCACTTCGATCTGTTCAAGGATTGAAGCAGGATCATCGTTTCTTGCATCGTCATCGTTGATGTTCCCCGTGACGTTGGCATGGACCAAGACCATGCCGACTTGTCCAGCGTTGAACTCCTCGCTGTACTGCTTCATTTTGATGACGGATTGTTCGTCTTCAGGAGCCATGCCGAGGAGATCGATGTTTTCCTCGACGTTCATCTGACCGATCGTTGCAGAGATGAGAATGAAGACAAAGAAAACCGCAAGCACCCAACTTGAACGACGAACAGGGACTTCGACGACCACGTTGAAGGCCGCGAGCGGGGGATGTTTGGGCTTCTCAAGGTCGAGCAAGATGGTCAAGTTCGGGACCATGAACATCGTCAGAACATAGACGACCACAATGCCACCGGAGAGCGCAATACCGACCGTCTGGATGGGAGCCATGGGGGTAAAGACAAGCGAGACGAAACCGATCACGGTTGTGACCGCCGAGAGGAACACTGCCCGGCCCGTTGATGACAGGGCTGCGCGCATCTTTTCCTCCTTTGTCCCGGCTTCTTCCGCGTAGCGGTTGGTGATGTGAAGGCCGTACGACACGCCCAGCGCAAGCAGGATTGGCCCGACGATAATGACCGTCATGGTGACTTCGAAATTTGTCCAACCTAAGATGCCCATCGTCCAAAACACGGCACATAACGTCGGCAGACCCGCAATGCTGACGACCTTGATTCCCTGCAATGGACGGATGCCGGTCAGGCCCGTTTGCAGCAGGTCGCAGTGGAACACGAAGAGGCCAAGGGCCACGAAAACCACGGCCATCGGGAAGATGTCCCAGAAGAGCTGGAAGGAGAATTCCGTCACGGCGTTCGTGATGGGGACGGGACCAGTCAAGGTCATGTTCAGGCCAAGGTCATCCCATGTGCAGAGGCCTGCCTCCGCGTTGGGATCACCGTTCGCGTCGTACAGGCAAGGACGTTTTTTGGTGGAAATTTCGTCCAACTGTCCTTGCGTCTCTTCGATGATCTCCTTGGCGGGTTTGTTTTCTGTGACCGCGATGGCCATCACTGCACGGTCAAGCAGCGAATCCTCTTCGTTGTCGCACAAACCGCCCGGAAGGGTGCATGGATTGGTGTTGCGTGCCAATTTGTCGAGACCGGGCGTAGGGGAACCGTCGTCCTCGTACATTTCACGGACGATCAAATCGATGGTCCCCTGCGTTGGAATGGCTCGCGCTCCGACGTCCGTCGTGGCCAATACCTCGTTCAAGGCCTGAGCCGCAGTTCTGCTGACACAATCGTCCGTATCCGGTGGGCAGGCCGATTCACCCAATTCTTCAATGAGGGCCGTCCGAACACGAGGGGCACTCGAATTCACTTCTTTGATGACGGTCGAAAGGGACAGAATGTAGATGACGTCATCCAATTCGGCGTCGGAGATGTATGGATTCAACGTCTCTTCGACGTAACTGATCTCCTGGAGTATCCGTTGATCCGTGATGTTGTTTTTGTTCGACTCGATGTAGATGACCATCACGTCGGTGGTCCAATCTTCCTCGACCTTGGCGATGAGCGCGCTCACTTCAGAGCCGTCCGGGAGGTACACCTCCATGTCACCGTTGACGTTGAGGGCTGGGCTGTCAGGATCCCGGTCAAACCTCGTGTTGTCCAAAAAACCGGAGTGGGACACGAAGAACAAGGTCATCGCGAAGAAAGCCAACACCGTCAGCAGCGGAAATCGGGTGATGACACCAACGGCACCGGTGCGTTGCCACTCCCTCTTCAGGCTTGAAGGCGCATCGAGCATGGCGTCAACGGCAGATTTCGCGTCGAAACTCTTCACGGCTCCGCTGACCTCAGAGGCGCGACGCGACATGGAGGCGCGGCCTGCACGGCGCAGCGCAGAGAGGCGTCCTTCCGAAGAAGCATCGCCACCAGCCGACCCGTCCTCCTTGCCCATCTGAGTCGAGGTCGTCCGACCCCGTTTGAAAGTCTGTTGCCGGTGAGTGCGACCGTTTGCACCACATGGTGCCCATGGGATGGCTTGAAGAGATGCGACCCGAGGCCAAACCGCCCTCTGGGCAAGGTGACCACGATGCCCACCCCCAGACTCAACGAGAAGCGGTGGAGCATTGACCTCGAAAAGCGGATCCAAGAAGCGCATTACAGCGACCCGGATGCGTACAATGCGAGGTATGCATTTGACCCCCAAAGCGAACGAGAACCCTTCGTCATCGACACCCCTCCGCCCTACCCATCGGGAACGTGGCACATTGGGGCCGTCGCTCAATATTCCATGATCGACGTCATCGCTCGGAGCCAACGTCTTCTCGGGAAAGAGGTGTACTTCCCTTGGGGCGTGGATCGAAACGGCATCAACATCGAATTCACCGTTGAAAAGAACACGAAGCGGAAAATGCGGACGTATGAGCGAGGCGAATTTTTGGACCTCTGTGCATCCACCATCGAGACGTTCACCCAAGCCATGCGGACCACCGCTAAGCGCGTTGGTTTGTCATGTGATTTCGACCGAGAGTACCTGACCGACGCTCCAGACTACCGAAGCGTGACTCAGGCGATTTTCATTGATCTGTTCGAGCAAGGAGCCATCGTCGAAGACTTGCGGCCGAACATCTACGATCCCGTCGAAGGCACGACCATCGCCGACGCCGAAGTCGAACGTGTGACTCGTAAAACAAAGCTCGTTGACGTGCGTTGGCAGACCAACGACGGGACTGAGGTCATCATCTCCACGACGCGCCCTGAGATGATTTGCGCCTGTGGCGTGGTGGTGGTTCACCCGGACGACGAGCGATACCGTGGTTTGGTCGGCCAAACCTTGGCGCTCCCGATGCCCAGCGAAGGACGGGCTCCCACCGTCGAAGTTCGAACCCACCCATCGGTCAAGATGGAGTTCGGCTCTGGCGTCCTGATGGTGTGTTCATTCGGAGACCAAAACGACGTGGCCGTCTTCCGCGAACTGGGCTTGGATCCTTTCCAAGCCATTGATCTTGATGGGCGCATGACGGCACTGTCCGGACCTCTGGCTGGCATGACGGTCCTTGAGGCCCGCACGAGCGCCATTGAGCTGCTTGAGAGCGAAGGCAAGATCGCCAACGTGGTTGAGAAAGATCAGGAAGTCCCGGTTTCGGAGCGTGGCAAGAACCCAGTCGAAATCATTCTCCTGAAGGAATGGTACGTTCGTCAAACACACATGCAAGACCGCCTGCGGGAACTTGTTGACGACGTGGAATTCCACCCGCCACGAAACCGTCAATTCTTGTTGGACTGGATGGACAACATCACCATCGATTGGCCCATCTCACGCCGACGCTGGTACCACACGGAAATTCCGGTCTGGTATGCAGCAGGGGGATCGAAAGTCATCGTCCCACCCAAGGGAAGTTACGTGCAACCGTGGCGGCAAAACCCGCCTGAAGGAAGCCGCGTGCTCGATCGCGACGACCGCTCCTTCCTCGGCATGTGGGATGAGATGAAGGAAGACCTGGGCGACATCGTTGGCGAAGAGAAGGTCTTCGACACTTGGATGGATTCGTCGAACTCCAACCTTTTCGTCAGCGGATTGCTCGAAGACGACGGCCGTTTCGAGCGCTGCTTCCCCACGGCTCTGCGACCTCAGGGCAAGGAAATCGTGCGAACGTGGCTCTACTACACGATGCTCAAGAGCGCCCTCCTGCTCGACAAGCCCGCGTTCAAACACGTCTGGATCGACGGTTTGGGCATGGACCCATGGGGTCGCAAGATGTCCAAGTCCCTTGGGAACGGCATCGACGCAGACTCTGTCCTGGAATGTGGCGCAGGTGGGCGGACCGGGAGTTGGCGCATCAAAGGGCCCGATGGTTCAGTGGCCCTGAAAGCCAACAAAATCGGCAGCGAATGCTTCCGACTTTGGAAAGCATGTGACGCGCAAGTTGGCGACGATTTCCACATTAACCCAGAAGAGATTGAGCAGAAATATTTCGGCGTCCTCACCAAGGTGTTCAACGTCGCACGTTTTGCCTCGCAATTCGATGTGCCAGATGACCTGAGCACCGTGCCTGCCACGCTTGAACCGGAAGACCGCTGGATCCTCGCAGAACATCACAAGGTCATGGCGACCGCGAAGGAAGCATGGACCAACCTCGACATCTATTCCGCCACCCAGGCCCTGAAGAATTTCCTCACCGGCGTGTTGCCCAGCCACTGGCTCGAGATGGTGAAGACCCGCTTGTACGACGAGGACACCACCGCGGCGTGGGTGCTTCACCGCGTGGTGCGCGACACGCTTACTGCGTTCAGCCCGGTCTGCCCCTTCTTCACCCACCACATCACGACCACGGTCTACGGAACGTCGTGCGTGGATGCACGTGATTTCCCCGTTCATGTGGACGATGCCTTGGGTGTCGGGACCGAGGAAGGAGACGCACTTCGCAGGCTGACCGCTGACCTGACCACCTTCAACAGCCTGGTGTGGTCCACCAAGCGTGAACAAGGCATCGCGTTGAATCAACCGATCGAAGGAATGGCCCTGCCTGAATCACTCGAACCCTTCCGACCGGTCCTCACATCCATGCACCGATTGGCCTGAGTCTTCCTTGAAGCGTTCAAGGGTCACCTGACGCGTTGGTGGATCTTCCAAATCACCCAGGCGGAATCCCACCAAACGTACCGGACGTTCACGTTCCAAACTCGTCGCAAACAAGCGTGTGGCCAAGGACCTGAACACCGCTGGGTCATCCATCGCAACAGGAATCGAGCGCCGGTGCGTGCGTGTATCGAACCCCTGGTAGCGCAATTTGACTTCGCCAAGACGACCGGCGACACCAAGCTCCAGCGCTCGCGACATGACGCCGTCGACCAATTCCATCAACCGTGCAAGCACGTGCTCTTCGTCACGCTGATCCCGCTCAAACGTCGTTTCTTTGCCAATCGATTTTCGGGACCTCAACACGCTGACATCGTTGCTGGTGCGTTCCTCAACGACGGCCATGAGCCATGAGGAAAATCGTGGACCGACCATGCGGCCCAAGGCCAACTCGCCCATCTCGTACGCCTCATCCACCGTCTGGACGCCCCACTCCTGCATGGCTGTGGCCGTTGCGGGACCGATGCCGGGGATTTCCCGCAACGGACGCCCTTGGAAGAACTCAGGAGCGTCGCCAGGCATGAGCCGAAAGACGCCCTCGGGCTTGTTTTCCTCGCTGCTCATCTTGGCCAACAGCCGCGTAGGACCCAACCCGAACGACGCCGTCAACCCGGTCGTGTCGACGATGTCACGCTGCAGACGTTCGCACAACGCAAGGGCACGGTCCCAATCTCCCGCCGTGGCTTCGGTCACGTCGAGGTAGGCTTCGTCGATGCTGGCTTGCTCAAACGGACCGCCGACCTCGCGCAAGATGCCCATCACTCGGCGGGACGCGCGGGCATACAGGCGGTGAGCGCCTCGAACGTACGTTGCCGGTCCCACTGGGGACGCCGGACAACGCCGCCATGCCTCGCTGATGGGCATGGCCGAACGGACGCCAAAGGCGCGTGCTGCGTAATTGCAGGTGCTGACGATGCCACGGCCTCTTCCGCCCTTCGGATCCGCACCGATGATCAACGGAACCTCGGGGTCAAGGCCCCGATGAAGTGTTTCGACAGCAGCGTAGAAGGCATCCAGATCGCAGTGGACCAGGATCTTCCCATCTTCCACCACACGGGTCGTTCAGCGTCGAAGGTGTTTGAGGCCTGCGCTTCACTTCCCGTGACGGGCCATCGACAGGATTCACCACCGGCTCGGGCGGACAAAGCGGTCCGGTGAACCTCATGCATCCGCTCCCTGCCGTCCGTCCACGTGCTGCGGCCGATTTCCGCCCCCGCCAGCCCGGCGTCCATGTGCTGCTTGGCGACGGACGCCATGGGAGACGAGCCCGGCCGGTTGCAGAGGCTTGGGTGGCTCTCGCGTTGGCCAGCGGTCACGTCGTGCACTGGATCGACGGTGCCTGCCGCCTTGATCCCGGCCGGTTTTCGCCTTGGCTTGCTCAACTTGGCGTCGGGCCACGCGCCCTTGTTTCGCTGCGTGTGGCCCGTGGTTTTACTGCGCACCAATTTGCTGCCATGACGGCGCGCCTCCCAGGAGAAATCAAAGAAAGCGGTTCGCGCTTGGTCGTGGTTGACGCCCCCATGGCCATGTTTGACGACGACGAACTCCGTGCACGTGAGGGACGGGATTTGGTGCGCCACCTTTGCGCAGACCTTGAGCGGGCTGCAAGCGCCAACGAAGCCATCGTGATCGTGGTTCACGGACGTCATGGCTCAAAGGCACAGGCATGGCAGACCCAACGCCTCCTGCACATGGCCAGAAGCCGACTGGACGTCGCAGCCACCCGTGAGGGAGGATTGCGCCTTCGGCGAGGCGAGGGGCCATGGCGACCCTTGCGACCTTCGGGGGAGTTGGCTGCTTCACACGACGGGCAACCGACCTTGGCCGAGTGGGCGACGGAGAGGCTCCAAGTCCCAACCAAAAGGAGCGAGCAAGGACCATGCGGCACGGTCGAGGCGACGGACATGGACGGCCATGTCGGGACGCGGTCGCGCTGAATCGTCCGTTAGCAACTCCGTGGCCAACACCACCCCGTCCCCTTCGTCGTCGACTTCGACAAAACGAACACGAGAACCGAGCCCGACCGGCCAACCGAGACGTTCTGAGCGCTGCAAGGCACGCTGCAACGCCGTGTTGACCGTGCGTTCGTCAAGTCCTCGCTCCACCCGACGCGCGACGAGAAGATCTTCCAACGGGACGTTGCCAGCGGCCAAGGCCGCTCGAGCACGGTCGTGGGCCCTGAGCAAGAGGGCCTCCATGGCGTCCACGCTTGGCTCGTGCGCGAGAACGTGATCGCGAAGTTCAGCCAAAGCATCGTGTTGGAAACGCTTGACAAAGGCGCTGGTCGAATGTTGACGAGCCTCGATGCCGCGCACTTTCACCGCGTCAACGCCGCAGCCCCAGTACCGCGTCAACGCTCCCGCACCGTCGGAACGTCGCGGGAGGATGGCCAACACCGGGTATCTGCCCTCCACTTCCAACGGGATTCCGGTGGTGGCCCCAAGCCGTTCAGCCAAGCGTTGGGCGGCTTCAGCACGTTCGTCAGGACTTCGACCAAGGACGTCGGTGATCCAAAGGCTGTCCACGATACCGTGGACCACCTCCCAGCCCTCGGAACGGGCCGTTTCAATGCCGGTCATCATCACGTCCCGTGCCCAAGCGCAAATGGCCTCGTGAGCTTCGATTCGTCCAAAGCGTGCGTTACGGTAGCCCGTGTACCCAAAACAGGTCACAAGAAGCCACTTCAAGGCCAGTTGACGACGATCCGCATCGTCACGAGGGCCGGTCCGTTGCGCCTTCAATTCACGCCTTCGACGGATGAGAGGAGCCACCACACGGCCAAGCAGGCCGTGCTGTTGGAGGCATGTGGCCAAGCCGAGACCTGGGACGGCCAAAGCGGTGGAAGGACCGGACGGAGCACGGGCCAATCGTTGCCCGACCAACCGTTGGCGAAACCAACGTTTGGCGTCGTCTGGATCAAGCGGAACAAGAGGACCATCCGCACGTCCAGAGCAACACGTGCACCCAAGGGTTTCGGGGGAGATGTTCCGTGTGGCGATGAGGCTTGGAAAGAGGCTGGCAAAATCCAATTCGAATACGTCAAAATGCAGGCCCGGTGTTGGGTCGAGGTGAAGCCCGCCTCGGTCGGCATGAAGCAGATCCCATCCGGTCGTCGTGTCCTCTGGACGGTTCTTTCGCCAAGGGATGAGCACTCCATCTTGCATCGCGGTCCGCACCTGAATGGCGCTGATGACCGCTCCCGGTGAACGCCTGGCCACCGCATCCAGAGGGCGACCAGAGGCTTGGGACAATTCGATCAAGCCCGGGAGGCCAGCCTCACGCCCAAGAAAACTCGTCGCCAGGTCGATGTGCACGCGTCCCTGCAAGCGGTGATGGCCTCCTCGGCGCAACAAGCGCCCGTACGAACGTACCGTGGTTCGACGTGAGGGCGTGGCCAACGACGATGAGGACCGACCAAGACGTAGGGCGACCCCCCATGCCTCGGCACGATGACGCAACGCTGGCAGAAGGTGAGCGTCGCCGCCTTCGGTGAGCACGACGTCGGGGTCGTCACGCTCAATGGCTGCCAACATCTGATGCAGACCTTCAGCGTCATCGAGCGAAAAGGATGCGCTCGTCCCAAGCGAC
>DALQ01000070.1 GCA_002496845.1 Euryarchaeota archaeon UBA495 | reverse complement strand
CTTCCAAGCGGTCCGGCGTGGCGATGAGCTTGTGGATGAAATCGTAGATCACGCCGTGCGTCCCACGCCCGCCAATGATGTTGGCGAAGCGGAACATCCAGGCCCGAAAGCCGAAGGTCCCGACGTATGCACCGATGAGCCCTTCTCCTGCAGATTTGCTGGCCCCGTAGAGCGAAATGGGAACGCATGGACCGTGCGTTTCCGGCGTCGGCAACGGTGCACCCTCGCCGTAGACCACCGAGGACGAAGCAAAGGCGATGTCGTTCACGCCGTGTTGCCGCATGGACTCGAGCACGTTGTACGTCGCGATGGTGCCATGACGAAGATCCGTGTCAGTCACGCGCGTTCCAAGGCGGATGTCGGGGTTCGCTGCGAGGTGAATGACGCGGTCGATGCCTTCGAAATGCGGCATGGTCGCCTCGTAATCGGTCAGGTCAACAATTCGGAGATCGACACGGCCAGCGTCGAGATGGTGCGAGAGAAATTCACGACGACCGCTGGAAAGATCGTCCAAGACGCGGACTTGATCGCCGCGTTCGACCAAACGGTCAACGACGTGTGAACCAATGAAACCTGCACCGCCGGTGACCAGCCACTGCATGATGGGCCCTGAAGCGGGTCTGAATTCATCCTTTCGTCCCACCCATGTCCTTCATGACCGTAGAGGTCGAGCACACACCTTGCCGAACGGCGGAGGGAAACAACATGCCCAAGAACAAGGAAACAACGAACGAAACGAAGGAAGAGGACACCGCCAGCATGCTGGTGGGTTACGTCCGGAGGAGCGGCGCCGGTGGGGCGCTCAAGGTGTCGATCGACACCGAGGCCATCCAGGCCTGCTCCACGTACACCACGAGCGACGGAAGGGCCTACGCGCCCCTCGTCATCTCGCTGCGCGCCCTGCAGCGGGTCCTCGAAGGTGAACGTGCGGTGACCACGATCAGCCAGCTGGTTGATTGAGGCCGACGTCCTTCACATTCTACGCCCATGGCGCGGCCGACGCCCCCCTGCTGCGGCAGGGGTGGCGTCCACATCAACGACCCCTTCTTTGACCGATATGGACTAAATAGGACCTTGGAGGCCGTTCCAACGTGGCTGACCCCACTTCGGAAAGGTTCCGCGTCATCGCGGGCATGCCGGTCTTCAACGAAGAGGAGACCATCGGTACCGTCGTCATGCGCGCTTTGGAGCACGTTGACGAGGTCATCTGCATTGACGATGGATCCTCGGACGCCAGCGCCCGAATCGCAGAGGCGTGCGGAGCGACCGTCATTCGACACCGTGTCAACCGAGGTTACGGTGGGGCGCTCAAGACCCTGTTCAAACACGCCCGCCAAATGGACGTGGATGCACTCGTGGTCCTGGACAGCGATGGCCAGCACAACACCGAGGACATCCCTCGCTTGTTGGAACCAATCATGGACGGCTCTGCGGATTTCACGATCGGTTCACGCTTCGTCGAAGGTGGAGGAGGTACGCACATGCCGGCCTACCGACGGCTCGGCATTCGCGTGATCACCGCCACGTCAAACTTGAGCAACGAACTCGGCATCCGAGACACCCAGTCCGGATTCAGGGCGTTCTCGTCTCGTGCCCTCGATCGTCTGCGCTTTGACGCAGAAGGCATGGAACTCTCGCTGGAAATGCTCGAAGACGCCCAAGAAAAGCAGCTCCACGTCCGGGAAGTCCCCACCGTCATCCGCTACGACGTGCCCAAGGGATCCAACTACACGGCGGTCTCGCACGGATTTACCGTGCTCTCCTGGGCCTTGATTTCCCTCTCGCAAAAGAAGCCGCTGCTCGTGCTTGGCTTGCCCGGCATAGGGCTGTTCGCCACCGGGGCGGCGATGGGCCTGAACGTGGCCCAGAACGTCACCAACACCCTCGACACGTTCCTCGGCGACGGTTTGACCGCCATCTGGGTCGGCGTGCTCGGCCTCAGCCTCATGGCCACAGGCTTGGTCCTCCAAGGCGTCCGCAGCCTTCTGCGCCACCTCATTGTCGAGCACTTTGGCATCGATTGAAGCCGTTGAGGGCGTAGGTCCAAAACCCGAACCACGCTCCCCCACACATGGTGGATGAGGCCCTCCGGACGGAGACCCTTGCCGCCATCAAAAACGTCCGTGAAGTTGGCGACCGCGTGGCGAACCTCGCCAAAGCCCGCATGGAACGAGGCTTCGAAGGCATGTACACCGCCGCTTTGACCTCCCCTCGGATGGTATTGGTGGTGTGCCTCATCATCGCGGGGATGCTGGGCCAAGTTGGGCTTTCATTCCAAGAGCAAATCGACGACGACGTCGAGATTTTCCTCCCTGATGATGCGGAATCCACGGACCTGCTCCTGGAAGTCCGCGAGGAGTGGTCCACCGACATCGCGATCATCTACATTCAAACGGACAACGCAAGGCTTGGTCAAGGACTCGGAGACAACATCTCTGACGAAGCCATCCTTCGTGAGATTTCATGGGTTGAGGGCGACGATGAGAACAAGAATTCTGGCGCCACAAGCCGAGGCATCGACTGGAACAAGAACGACCGAGGGCGGGAAGACGGCATCCTGTGGATCCTTTCGCCGGCCCAGTTGATCAAAGAGGCCAACTCCGCCGACGGACGATTCAACAATTCCATGTGCGAACACGGCGTTCAATCTCGCATCCCTGTGAGTTTTGACTGCAATGTGCCGGGCGGCGGCGCGTACGCCATCCCCGACCAAGACCGCATCGATGCCTTGGTGGAGAACCTCGGCGGTGCCTTCACCGGGATGGTCAGGGACACCAACGACCTCGACCCCACCTACGACAGCGACTCGGACGGAGACCCCACCAACGACCTCGACGGCGATGGCGTGTGGGACACAGCGGCCATCGTCATCGGTTTGAACCACGATTTGAACCGGACGGATTTCAACGACTTCGCTGAGTTGTTGCAGCACGTTCAGAACGTCATCGACGACCGGCCAAGCGACCTCGACAACACGGACATGACGGTGACGGGGCTGACCAAAGTCTTGGAAGACGTGAGCAACGAGATTTACGACGATTTGCTGAACATGCTTCCGTTTTCGCTGCTGTTCACCATCGGCATCATCACCGCCCTCCACCGCTCAGCCAAGGTCGTCATCATCACCGGCTTGCCCATCGTCATGGCCCTCTCGGTGACCTTTGGGACCACGGTGCTGCTGGACTTGACCCTGACACCGATGATCGTCGCGACCTTCCCGATTCTGATCGGGCTGGGGGTGGACTATGCCCTCCACATGGTCAACCGCGTCGAAGAACGGCGGCGCCACCACATCGACGCCGCCCACAGCGAGAACATGCTCCGGCGACGGCGCGGTGAAGACGAGCACCCTGTTCCTGACCTCTGGGACATGACCCTCTACCGCACGTGTGTGCTCGAGATGACCCAATCCACGGGCCTCGCTGTGCTGCTTTCTGCGGTCACCACGGTGATTGGATTCTCGGTCCTCATGGTCCCACAAATCGTGGCCGTCACTCCGATTCGCTCGGTGGGTGTGACCTTGGTGCTGGGCATCATATCCACGCTGGTGTTCAGCCTCCTCCTGGTCCCGACCTTGGCCTGGCTGCTTCGATACAGCAGGAAATCGACCCCTGCGGCATGGGGCAAAGTTGGTCGAGCACCCGTCAAGCACTGGTACGCCGTCGTCGGTGTCGCCTTCCTGATCACCGCCGTTGGCGTGGCCAACCTCGACGCGCTATCGGAACCGATCACAGGTTCGAGCGAAGCCCCCGATGACATCGCATCGCTCGATGCCTTGGCAACCTATTCACAGCAGTTTGATTCGGGTCAAACGTCGTTGTTCGTCTTCGACGCCACCATGCGCAGCAACGACAACGGCACCGACCACATCCGCGACATCCCTGTGCTCGATGAGATCGACCGGGTGGAAGCCCTGGTCACGCAGGTCGAATACACCAACACCACCAGCATCGTCCTGTTCCTGAAATCGATTCCCGTCACCATCGAACTCACCGATGGCGTGACCCTCTACCAAGGCAGCCTGTGGGACCTGCTCCACGAGCCGTGCTGGGAGTCCAACGATCCAATCGAGTGCCACCTCTGGTTAACGCTCGATGCGACGGGCCCGGACGGACGCGAAGGCCTCCGGCGTGACATGGTCAGCGTGGTGTTCGACACGCTGAGTCCGGAGGTCCGCTCCATGCTTCTCAACGAAGCGGGCACCAAGGCCCTGATTTACGTCGACCAGCCCTACATGAACCTGAATTACGCGGAAACGCTTCGCGACGAAATCGACGTCATCCTCTCTGAGGAGACCCTCCTGCAAGACACGCGTTCATCGCGCCTGACCGGTGGACTTCCTGTGTCCTTGGACATCAACGAAGGCATCCACGAAACCCAATCGCGGACCACCATCATCACCATGGTGGTCCTCACCTTGGTCCTGATGCTGATGTTCCGCAGCCCTCGAATCGGAATCTACACCATGATTCCCGTGGCCGTGGTCATCCTTTGGCAACCGCTGATGATGCGAAGCGGGGACGTGAACGTCAACATCTTCACCGCGATGATCGGCACCATCGTCTTCGGCATCGGTGTCGACGACGCCATCCACATGATGCATCGCATCCAAGAGGAGGGAGAGACGCCAACCGGCCTTGCGCATTCGGTCGAAAGCACCGGTCAAACGATCTTTGAGACCTCCATCACCACCATCGCCGGTATTTCGGCGGGATTCTTGGCGGCCTTCCCGGGCCTGGAGAACTTCTTCGGCATCATGGCCGCGCTGATTGCAGCCGCCTTCCTGACCAGTTGCTTCCTGCTGCCTGCCTTGCTGGCCGGTGAGCGGGACATCCTTTCCCTCATCCGTCACAAGAAGCGTGGCGTGGATTTCGGCGATGGCGTGGTCACGGCAGAACACATGACGCCCATCGACGCCGTGCTCGAATGAGGCGGAGGGAGTGGGGAGTAAGCCCCTTTCTGTTCCCGTAAAACGGTGACCGCATTCAACTGTGCACCCTACCCGCCCCTCGGCGTGCCGCGTCGTCAGGGCTGTATGGGCTTGCTCCCATGGGGTTGCTCGTCTCATCGACCACGTGGAAACCTCCGTCTTTCGACATCATCGTTCAACCCACGCATCGTTCGTTTCTGCTGCATTGACCTGACCGTCTCCGGTCTGCCGCTTGTGCGGCCCATGTGCACCGTGGAGAGGGGACTTTCCTCAGAGTCTGGCTCTGTCAGCGGTCCTCCCACTCCCTCCGGGCAGCGGTGGCGTCGCTTTCCACTTGAACGCATCCCTTCAGGGGCGCTCGCGTGAGAGTCGGTAGGCGGCCACGCCAATCATGGCCACAACGACCAGCACCAACACGCTGCCCACACCGCCTGCGGGACCTCCAAAGAGACCTTGCCCACCTGATGCACCGATCAAATGCGTGTCACCGACGTACGTCGTGCCGTCCACGATGATGTATTCGAAGCGGACCGGCCCCTCGTCCAGGGGCACCCATGTGCCGTTTCGAACCCCGGTTTCTCCGGCGGCGATGGAAAGGGAACGTGCATCGAGCCGTGTCCGGCTTCCGTCTGCTTCGACCACTTCGACAATGATTTGGACGTCACCAGGGCCTCGACCGAGGTTGACGGCGGTGTACGACCAGATCAGTTCTCCACCCTTGACAGGATTGAGCAAATCCTCGGTCGGGGCGTCGTCGAAGACCACCTCCGCCACGCGTTGTTCCAGCAGCCACACCGCAAGCGGGTCAGCCAGAGAATTGCCAAGGGGATCGACCGGTTGTCCCGAGAGGTCCACGCCTTCAACCCACACGCGCAGCTCAAGACGCTGCGTTCGAATGTCTTCGGCAAGCGTGCTGTTGAGGTCCAACACAGCACGAAGCGGCAGGTCTGAACCGCTGGAACGGGCCCCACGAAGGGTCATTGGCTCCAGGCCTTCTCCAAGGACCTCTCCAGCGAGGCCGAATCCGCTGACCATGACCCTCCAACCAAGGTGGGCTTCGCCAAGCCCGATGTCTTCGTCCATCCTGACGTCCACGGCCAAAGCGCCCCAATCCGCCTCAGGCAGCGGAGCACCAAGGGCAGGCGAAGTCAGCGCACTGACGCGTGGCGGTTGCGTGTCGACCATGAAGCGTCGAACAACGTCGTCAGCACCGCGGAGCACGGCACCGTCGGGTGCGTTCAACAAACGGACCTGAAGCCCTTGGCTGCCCGCTTCATCGGGCACGGTGAGGGTCACGGAGAACGTTCCGTTCAAGGTGGTGGTGTTGGCCTTCTCCATGCCAAGGGAGGCCTCAACGTCAAGCGGCTGGAGCACCGTCCGACCGGAACGCGTCCACGCAAAGGACGACGTCACGTCGAGTTCTGCTTCAGGCCGGATTTGGGCTTGAGCGTCGGGCAATGGAGTACCGTCAAGATCGACATCAATGTCGGTCAGGTCAAGCGCCAATTCACTCGAGGCACGCCATCGCAGACCGTCAAGACGGTCGGTGGAAAACTGGCCTCCACGGTCCTCAACGGTCACGGCGGGTGTGCGTGCCGTGGTGCTCGGGTCAAAGCCCCAATCGAGGTGCATGTGGATGCGGAGGTAGCCCTCGTTGCTGAAGGGCGTTGAGGAGGCAGGTTGGCCCTCCATGTCGCACGCAACAACCGTCAGGAAGGGGTGGCTCTCGCTGCAGCCGTCCTCGGCCGACCACTCGATCAGCAGTCCATCGTCGCGGTCGAGATCAAGGTCAACGATGACCTTCGCCAAATCCTGCAACCCGTTGCCGTCACCAAGCGGCACCGAGAGCGTCACGAGTTCGCTCGGGTGCAGCCACGCCGGTGAAGGGACGGACCAGTACGCAGAAGCATCGTCACCCACCACAGGCGCCGCGTCTTGGTTGACCTGAACAATGGACATTGGGATCGTGCGGTTGCCCGCATCCAGCAGCACGTTGCCTGCTTGGTCGGCGATGTCGTACCAGAAGGCGTACCAACCGCCCAAAGGAGCCCTTGAAGCGTCCAATGTGAAGGCATAGTGGCCTTGAAGATCGGTCAGGTTGGCGGGCACGCTGACCTGACGCACGGTGGCTTCGTCGAAGTCGATGGCTCCGTTGCCGTTCGTGTCGTCCACCCATGAGCGCCAGAGATGGACGTCGCCCCTTGAGGGAAGCCGGGGGCGGTCACCAATGAGCACGCTGTGTTCGTGGTCCTCGTCGGCCTCAAGGTGAGCGGTGGCTGCCGTGGAGGACGAGAGCAGCAAGGGAGACACACCGTCCAGTCCGAAGGTCATGGACGAGTCCACGGCGTCCGCGCGGTCTTGACCTCGCAGCGGCTCGACGTCAATCCTGACGTCGACCTCCGGCACAAAACTCGGGGCCGTGAACGGGAATGAGGCGTGACCGTCGACCAACGAGGACGTGGTCCCGATGTCGACACCGTTGAGGCGGGCTCGCACCAGCACGTCGCCGCTTCTTGGTCGGGCAGCGTCGGGCAAATCCTCGAAGCCCACTTGGATGTTGATCGTCCCGACGTCGCCTGGTGCGAGCCACGGTTCGCTCGGATGGGCACGGTATCCGCTGGAGGTTTGGATCCACCAGTCTTCGAGACCAACGTCGGGTTCGATGCCCATGGCCGAGCCTGCACCGAAGGTGCGGGATGCGGGAAGCATTGGTCCAGCAGGTGAGACAAGCGAGAGTGAAAAGACCGCGCTGGATTCATCGCCCCATGACACGGGAATTTGGAAGGCTGCATCCACCCAAGCATCAGCACCTGAACCACCAAGCGCCACATGTCCCTCGTCCTGACCGTTGGTCCAAACGAGGTCCTTTCCGGTTGAGGCACAGCTGTTCAATTCGGAACCTGTCAGCGGCAAGGACGCGGCCGAACAGACCAGTTCCGCTTTGGCTCCAGGTGCGTACAAGACCATCCTGACGTCCCAATTTTGGTTGCGCATGTCGCTTGCAAAGGAGTTCGTCCCCAAACGCGTTGCATCAAAGGTGGCGTTGAACCGGTACCAGTCGTTTCCGGGCACCAAGGTGTTCACGTCAGGCGTCATGGACAAACCGGTGACTTCCACCGATGGCGTGGTGCGAAGGTCGTCCACCGTGAATTGCACCGCTCCAGGAGCGGCAAGGGACACAGGGAGGGCGACCGTTCGGACCCCGTTGCTCGGGACGGCCTCGCCGAGGGCACCGTTCAGCGCCACCACGAGCGGGTGCCCCGAGGAAAGCGAAGCAGAGAGAACAGCATCGTAGGGCGCGAAGAGGCCACCGACGACCACCGGGGCATTGGCGTTCGCCAGCCCACTGAAGACGGCTTCAACTTCGACCAAGTCCAAACCGCTTGGACCTGCATCCCGCCGGCCGTTGAGGGCGTTGTTGAGCGCGGCAAGGTCCGTCATGGGCAGATGCACTTCGCCTTGGTCGATGAAGGGGCGAACGTCGAAGGCGGGGACCGCCGTGTTTCCGCCGACGTGCAGCTCCATGTCGAGACGGTTGAGGTCGGTGCTGGGAAGGTCCACCATGAAGGACAGGGCCTGAACGCCGTCGGATGGCAGGTAGAAGGGAACGGTAACGTCAGACCCGCTGACCATGTTGCCTTCGGTCCATTGTGCACCGTTCATCAACCGATCTTGAAGGCCAAGACGGCCATGAGCGGCGTCCACCAAGCCCCATTCGCCGGTTCCATCAGTTCCGATGTCCACCATGGCGCTGCTTGGGGCAGGAGAAGGAAGGAGGTCGACTTCGAAGTGCTTGAGGGTCCAGGCGTTGCTCCCTGACGCCAAACGGATGCGCAATTCTGCCGTGTGTGCAATGGATTCGAAGACGATGAGGCCTCCACCGTCTTGGATCTCAGTCCACGACCCACCGTCAAGCCTCAGTTCAAGCACCCCGTTCGTCAGGTCGCACGAATTGCGGACGGCTCCAATCCCAGAACGATGCGTGGTCAGTGGGCTGGTGTAGGTTGAGATCCCGGTGAACACACCGCTTCCAGCGTTGAAGGCCCCAGCAGAAGCAGGGTCACTTCCAGACGCATCCGTCCAAGAGGCCAGCGGCACGATCTCAAGGTCGTACAGCATTCGGCCGCCGTAGGCGATTGAACCCACGCTTGGGCTGCCTGCGGTGCCCTCCTCAAACTCGAGATGGATGCGGAGCAAGGGATGGTCCGCAGCGTCAATGGCGCCCAGATCCATCGTCATCGCATCGAGGTCGGTGAATCCAGGCACCGGTGTTCCGGTCAAGGCATCAAGGATCGTGGCTTGAAGCACGGCATCACCCGGAACACTCGCGTCGAGCGTCAATCGAGCATGTGGCGCACCGTCGACCTCCGGGCCAAAGGGAGCCGACGTCCACGAACCTTCTCCGGTCCCGGTTGCTCCACCGTTGGGTTCAATCCGAACGTCGTCGATGTTCCACCCAGTGTAGGTGGCCGAACCGTCCGAGGTCCCCAGCCCAAAACGGACGGCAAACGCAGGGTTGCCTGCGACGTAATTCGAAATGTCAAGGGTCTGGGAGGTGAACGTGCCCTCGTTCATCGTGGCAGCAGGGTTTTGCCAAATTTGTGCCCAGTTCCCTTGGGCGTTCTTGACCTGCACGTAGGCGTGATCGTAGTAGTTGTACTCAACGCCCAAACGGCGCATGAAACTCAATTCCCAGGTGCCCGAACATCCGTTGCAGGCCAAGTCAGGCGAGGTGGCCCAGTACGTCGTCGACATACCATTGGGGTAGTTTCCGTCGTAGGTGTAAAGCGCGTTTGAACCCGACGAAACCCCACCGGTGCTGCCAAGTGTGCTGTCAAATCCACGCTTCCACACGTTGCTCCCTCCAAGGGTCCAACCGTGGTTTGGATCTTCGAAGTCCCAGAACGCCCCATCGGGAAGGATGGACAAGGTGCTGCCGTTGACGTCCATGCCTTCGTAGACCGCACCTGGGGCATCAAAATCGGAAGCACCGCTCAAATCGGCCCCTGTGCTTCGGCCGAGCGCAGCCGACTCAAGGGTCAGGTCCACGCGAGCGATGGAACGTCCGTCGTCCACGTCAACCTCGACGCGGTCGTCCTGACCACCATCGGCCGCGCCAATGACGATCGTGGAAGCGACGCCCACGGTCGAAAACGACTCAGAAAAAGGCAGGGCTGCAGGTGTCGCGGGTGCCCATGGCATTGAGGCCATGAGGAGGACCAAGAGCAGCGCCGCGAAGCGTCCCCTCGGGGCCATGATTGACCACCCTCATCCTCGCCATTGAATGCTTCGGAGACCACGTCTGGCGTGCGTAGACCCTTTGGACTGGGACGGTTGACCTTGGTTCATGTCCATCGACGAAGCCAAGCGCTTGGCCGGCATTGCAGCGTGCAACGAGGTCAAGAGCGGCATGAAGTTGGGATTGGGCACCGGTTCAACGGTGCATCACACCGTCGTTGAATTGGCCCGTCGTTACCACGAAGAAGGACTCGACGTGGTCG
>DALQ01000015.1:15260-34638 GCA_002496845.1 Euryarchaeota archaeon UBA495 | reverse complement strand
ATCATGTTGTTCCACAATTGCGCACTTTCGCCCAACCCAGGTTGGCGAGAGGCGTCATCAACGAAGGAGGTCCATCCTCCGCTTCCTTGACCGCTGGCATTCAGCCCATCGAACACGTTCTTGATGTCCATCATCGGGTTGGCCGTGTCCCAGGTGGTGTCGATGGCTTGCAACACCGATTCGATTTCGTCTCGAAGGGCGTTGGGGATCTGTGTCGCATCGTCCGTGCTGACAAGGTTGCCCTCCTCGGCGGTGATGCTCGCACCGTACACGCCGCCGGTCGCGGTCAGTGGGACGGTGTACACTCCCTCCCAAAGGAGGGCTGCAGGATCGTCCTCGTGTGCTCCGCTCGGGGTCAGCACCACCGTGTCGATCACCACGCCACCGGAGGGGAGCCGTTGATTGACGATGAGGTCGAACGCTTCGACGTCCTCATAGTGCAGGATGTCGGCGGTGACGACGGTGTTCGTGGTGGTCGCGTCCCCTGAATGGCCCTTGGTCAAGGCGTACACAGAGACCGTGTCTCCGACGCTCGTGAATTTCGTTGTCACGTACCCGTCAACCATGAGCCAATCGCCGTTCGTTCCTTCCGCCACAGGGGCGTTTTGGGAAGCGAGAACGGCGGACATTGGGGCGAGAGCAAGAAGCAGAACCAGCACGGCTGCCTTGGTGCGCATGGCAGGAACGGGACACTCAACCGTATAAGTCAGCCTGTGGCGACAACCTAGGCAGCATACTCAGAGATGCCCAGGCGAAGGGTTCCCGAGGCGTCGGTCAAGGCCGCGCACCGAACGTCCCCGTCTTCGGCCTCCGTCCAATGCACGCCATCGGGCGCCAAAAGCAGATGCGTCTCGCCCAAGGCAATGAACCAGGTGGCCAGTGGAGCCAGCGAGGGGGGTGGGGTGATGACCTCACGGGTTTCCCCGGTCAGCGTGGACCCTGAGCTGGGGCACCACGTGCGGTTGTTTGGAACCTCTTCACCGGCTTCAAGCAAGGACGCGGCCCATCCTCCACCGTCGCTGAGGTTTCCTTGCATCAACGGAACTTGGACCCAAGCGGGTGGGGCCTCGACGGTCAGCGAATCACGTGCCGGGCCGCGGCGGGCCGTCAGGATGGCGTCCGGAGACGTGGCCCGGCAGAGGAAGTGATCTGGGAGGCAGGCCAACAAGACGTCATCGCCTGATTCGGATGATCGAAGCAAGACCTCCGGCCCAGAACGTGAAATTTGACCCTCCTCGGTTGTCAGCAAGGTGGCATCGCTTCGATCCTCTCCCGGAAGCCATCGTGGCGGATCGTGAACAAGAAGTACCTCGACGGTGGAAGAGCGATCTCCTGCGTCCCAATCAAGCAGCAACCATTCGCGATGGACGAATCCGTCTGGCCCACGCTCCATCAGGTGCGTGAGGTTCAGGTTCGCTTCGATGCGCCCAAGGCGTCCGGTCTCGTCCACCAAACCCGTCAGCAACACAGACCCTTGGACCATGATGCCCGTCAGCGCATGCTCGCAACCCTCGCACGGGGGTGCTGCAACACTGTCTCGCGTGAGGTCGATGGCAGCCACGGCGCCCGGCTGAAATTCTTGGAGGCCCAGCGCGTCCATCGCGTCCCGCGTGGCCAGAGTCACGGTGCCCTCCAAACTGACCACTTCCGGCTCTTCGACAGGTTCCTGTTCAGGCGTCCACCCGAGGCTGACGGAAGCCACGATGACGATGAGGACGCAGAGCCACTCCGCGCCGGCGAACGTGGCTTCCCTCACGGACCGCGATGACGGGTGAGTGCCATGAGGCTGTCTGCTGCACTGATTCAATTGGTCATGTCCCTGCATGCTTGAAGCGCCTTCACGCCTCGCGGGAACCGCCGTTGACCCTATTCTTCTGAATCCTCGATGCTTTGTTGCGCACATTGGAGATAGGTGGCTGGACCAGAACCTGTGAAAACAATGCTTTCTCCGAATGCATGCTCGATCATTTTCCTCGCCGTCCAGGTTTTGGGGAATCCAAGTTCGATTCCAAGACGTTTGAGGGATAGGTCTGATGCGTGCGCCTGTTGAATGACGTTGGAAAGTTGGGAAAGGGAACGCTGCTCTCCTGCCTCTGGGAGAAAAGGAGCGATTGCTTTCTTGAATGCCGCGCCTGCGGATGAATATTTCTCGGCCGTCGAGGTTGCAGTGCGTTGTGCTGGCGTTTCAGCCAACGCTTTGACCCGAATCATGCCCTTTCCGTCTTCGTCTTTTTCGACCTCGATGTCGTCCCCAAACGCATCCTTGAGGATCTTCAAGAGACCCCAACTTTTCGGATACCCTGCCAAGGTGGTCAGGGTCTTTGTGGAGCGCTTCTCAGAATCAGCGTACCTGACGCGGCCCAGAAGCGTCGACATGGGCATGAATTCCGTCGTCGAGAGATGGGGTCGGAAGAGGGATTGGACTGTTTCATTCCGTTTGCCAGGGGATGCACGTGCCTTGGCGCCCTTCGACCAGTACCTCACGGTGCCTTCGTCCCGAAACGTCGCCTCTCCACTCAGAAGACCCTCGAGAAGGGTGTTCATCGACTTGGACTTGGCGTGCCCGAGCCCGATGAACAAATCCCGAAGAGAACGCTCCTGCGGATCGTTGTGCTTGACTTGGTTGCCGAGTTGGGCTTGCTTGATTTCGCCGTGAGTTGGGATCTGTGCCAACACCATGGCCTTGAGGGTGGCCGTCGACGCATCGGCGTTCTCTGATGAGAAGTCGGGGGGGGTTGGCGCTGCATTGGTCACAGGTGGCGGGATTGGGAGGGAGGCGGAAGGAAGGGCATCCTTGCGATGGCGTCGTTGGTCTTGTGCTGAACCTCGAAGCCAATCGCGCAAAGAGAAACCGAGCAGCCCCCAACGGCGAGAGGGGGATGCAGCATCCCGCCTCGAGGCTCGTGATGATGCGCTGTTCCCCCCAGAAGAAACGGTCAACGATGTGTTCGATGCACGGGCAAACCAACGGGTACCGTTCCTCTCACGCTCGCGACCGCCGGAGGCCAAACGAAGGAATTCGCGATGAACGGATGGGATGTTTGCACCGGATGCATGGCCGTGATCCACCGTGATGTAACTCCAGAGGACGTAGGCCTCAACGAGGTCCCACTGCGCCATGGTGGGTTGGTTGCCGAGCAAGGAAACCTTCAGCTCTGCCCGGGCTGAATTGCAAATCTTGCACATCAGCATCTTGTTCTCCATCGAATTCTGTCCTCCAAGACTCACGTCAAGGATGTGTTCGGTGTTGTAATTGTTCCCGCTCAGCAAGGTGCCACAATGCACACAATCGATCTTGAATTCCAGCATCTTGTTGCGCTTTTCCTTGGACAAAGCATTCCCATTGTTGGGCTTCTTTTGCGCCTGTACGTGGGCCTTGGCAAAAGCCAGTTCCTTCTTGTACACCAAACGAAGGTTCTCCCGGCTGAAGAAGTCCAAGTCGCTCGCTCCTCGGCCAGATGCGCGATGCGGGTCAACGCACCCCACTTCGCATTTTTTGGCGACAACGAATAAACCCCCTTGCAACACTCGGCCCGGGGAACAAAAAAACAGCATCAACGGCCCTTCAGCATCCTTCGGCGTCGGCAGGGATATGAGACCGGCTGCGAAGGAAAGGGCATGAGCGATATGGGCCCGAGCCTCGATGGTGTGGAAGCCGTGTTTCTCGATCTCGACGGTACCATCTATCTGGGTGGGGACCTGATCCCTGGGGCGCTCGACTTCCTCGAACGGTGCCAAACCAAGGGCGTGCGTCGTTACTTCCTCTCCAACAATTCCAGCCGATCCGTGACACAATACCACGCGAAACTGGCCGCACTTGGCATTCCATGCACCGAAGACGACATCCTCCTGTCCACCCATGACCTGTTGGCCTGGCTCAAGGACGAAGGCGTCACACGCACCTACGCCGTCGCCACCGAAGGCATGTGTGCCATGATGGAAGCCGTGGGCATCTCCACACAGGACGAGGCTCCGGAATACGTGGTCCTTGGCTACGACACGCAAGTCACGTACGAGAAGTTGGAGACGGCCAGCGTGCACCTGCACCGCGGCGTGCCTCTTGTGGCCAGTCACCCGGACATGGTGTGCCCCTCGCCAGACGGTGGTCTGCCCGACGTCGGCGCCTACTTGGCCCTCTTCGAGGCCACGACCGGCGTCAAACCCGCCCACATTTGTGGCAAGCCCAACCCAGGAATGATCCTGCATGCGGTCGAGGCCCTCGGCCTTCGACCGGACCAATGTGCCATGGTGGGCGACCGTTTGTACACGGACATCGCCATGGCGAACCGCGCCGGGGTCGTCGGCGTGCTCGTGCTCTCCGGCGAAGCGACGCGCGAAGACGTGCAAACCCTGCCCGAGGATGCCCTCCAAACGCCTGACGTCATCGTGCACAGCGTTGATGAGTTGCTGCGGTAAAGGCGACCATTCGGCTTAAGTCGCCCCTGTAGATGACGGTGCGTGCACCGGTCTCTCCTGCTGGTGTTGATGCTGCTGACCTTGCCGGTTGCAGGATGCCTCTCAAACGAAAGCGTCGAGATCAACGTTGACCTGGCACAGTCAGAAGTCGTCGTGGTCCACACCTACCAAAACGGGGCACTGATCAGCACGGAGGCTGCAACGGTCAGCGTGGATTTCTCTGGCTCGGTGGCGGCGGTGGAGTACACCGTGGAGGTCTCCGATGGCCGGGACATGGTTCAACGCACGGCAGAGGAGGGTGGCGTGGTGTCGCTGGACTTCACCGCTCACGGCGTTCACACCTTGACCGCCACGGCGATTGACGCAAGCGGCAGAAGCGCGACCCGCGTCTTGACCGTCCACGTGAACTTGCAGATTGTGTGGACGGAAGAGGGGACGCAAAACCCCAGCACCTTGGCCTTCGATCCGTTGCCTGAGCACGGTGGACCCATGGCCGACTACATCACCATTGAATCGGTCGTCAGCAACCCTGACCTGATTCAAAACCTCGGCGGGGGGCGCGAAGTCGATGTGACTTGGCGCCTGATCGACCCGCTTGGTGGGGCGTGCCAGCAGCACTCAGACGTGGTGCATGAAGGGGAGTCTGCGGCGTGGAACACGCTCCATTTCAACACCTACGAAGCACACGATTTGGCCGTCGATTACGAGGAGGGGCAAGACGAGATTGACGTGCATCACACGGTGATTGTCGCCTACGAGCCTGCGGCGTGACCGAGGCTCACCACCCGCCCGCAAGGGCCATGATCAACAACACAATCAAAGCCAAAATGACGAGGACAAGGGCCACCGTACCCAACACCAAACTTCCCCCGAAAAGCAAGGAAACGGCGCCAATGGCCCTTTGCACGGGAGAATCCCATTCGACCGTCGGTTGAGGATGGTTTTCTTGGCTGCCCCCTTGAGACCCATAGGAGGCTTGGTGCGTCACCAACGGAGGAGGGCGCATGGCTTGGGCAACAACGGGGAGCGTTAGCGCAAGGGGCACAAGAAGACAGCACGCCACGCCGAGGGTGTTCCATGCTCCTGTTTGCTCGAAAATCGTACCGTCTTGTGAACATGTGAGGACCGTCTCTCCTTGATACTCGGTTTCGGTGCAATCTTCAGGGTCTGGGCCAAATTGTGACACTCCTGCAAAGAACACCACCACCGCAAGGACGCCCACCACAATGCCCGCGATGTTGAGCCGTGTCGCCGTTGTGCGGGCGGCGGCGTAGCGTTCTGACAGGGCTGCCATCGGATCATGGGTTGGTGCGGGCGTGGGCGCCGCAGCCGTCGAGAGGGTTTGCTCCAATCCACACGTCGGGCATTGAAACCGGCCTTGGTGTGATGCTGGGAGGCTGAGGTGTTGCCCGCACGATGCGCAGGCGACCTCGACGGTGCCCACCTGAACGGCTGGTGGTTGAACCGCGACCTCTGGCGCATCGGGGCCTGATGCCGCCGTCCCTGCGGAGGTCAAGCGCTCGATGAGGTCGGCCTTCCGGCCGGACACGGGTAGGCCACGCTCACGAAGGGCTTCTTTGAGTTGCGCGACGGTCAAGGCGTCGAACCCCTCGGAATCCACGCACTTCCTTACGTCGTTGGCCACATCAACGTGCCCCCGAAAACCGACCAAGGAGAGGGCTTGATGAAGGGTGACGAAGGGCCGCGAAACATGGCGGCATGGTGGGTGGAAGCCATCGGACTTCTCGCAGGAGCTCTTGGCATCGTTGCATGGGTCCCACAAATCAGGGAAGTTTGGGTGCATCACCGGCATGAAGGAATCTCGCTGCCCACCTTTGGGCTCGTTTCCGTGGCGCTTCTGCTGTGGCTGGTGTACGGACTTCTTGTCGAGAGCCCGGCCATGATCATCGCCAACATTGCCACGTTGGCGGTCATTCTTGCAGTGGTGATCGGCGTGGCTCGCCTTCGCCGCTCCTGACGTCGTTTACGCCTTGACCATCTCGACGTACAACGACATCTGTGGTTCGGTCCGATCCATATCTGGGCCCTGCATCGCGGCGGAGACGGACCCACGGTGTTTGCTCTCGATGACGTGTGCGAAGCCTTTGGCGACACCAATCTGGTGAAGTCGGTTGAAGTCCCAGCCGTTGATGTGGTCACCGGGCTGGTTCGGGTTGAACACCAGCCCCTCCCTGTACTCCTCAAGCAAGCCTTCGTACTCTCGCTCAGCCACATCAAACGGCGGCATGGTGGCTTCGTTTGCTTGCAAGTACTGCCTCATTTTGACCGAGGCAAGTTCCCGCGTCAGGCAATCCGACGACGTCACCTGATCTGTGACGCTGTAGCGTTCGTCCCGTTGGAACTGATCTCGCCTCCACGTCCAAAACGCGTTCTCGAAGGTGCTGACCTGGTACAGGAAGCGGGCATCGGGGCACACGATTCGGAGCACGCCCCCGGGTTTGAGCACGCGATGGGCCTCAGCGATGAAGCGTTCGACGTGTTCGGTTTCCACGTGTTCAATGACGTGAGAGGCGTAGATGTTGGCGACGGTGGCCTCGTCGTACGGCAACGGGTCCGAACGGATGTCGTAGTGCACAAGGTTCGCCGTTGATTTCGCGCTGCCGTGGTAGTAATCGGTGATGTAGTCCAGAGAAACAAAGCCGGGCAAGTGGTATGCTCCGGCTCCAACGTTCAAATTGAGGCCTTGTCGAAACCGTGCCTCGGAGTCGCGGGAGCGGACGGACATCTCGTACCCCATGGCGCCAAGGGTCCAGCGGAGGACGCGGTACGGAGCGGAGAGCACGGCGGTGACGATTCCCAAACCATGCTCACTCCTTGACGCGTGGACGTCGTTCGTTGCGCGTGTAAATCTTTACACGTCGAAAATCAAGGCACGTCGCACCATCATGGCCTACCTCAAACGGGGCATTCACGCCTCACTCAAGCGCTGCACGTCGCTGCACTTCGGTCTCAAGATCGGAGAAGGCCTGTTCAATCCGTTCGGACAACTTGGCGTCCAGCCGCGTTTTGAGCGCCTTGAGAAGCACGGGGGGGAGGTTCAGGTCCAGGCTTGCATGCCCTGAAACTCGGGTGGACGTGGGCCCTTCTGATTCGACGTTGTAGACGCTGACCATGGACGTGATGGGAAGCCCTTCGCTTCGATGCACCTCAATGCGCATCGAAACGCAGGGGTCGTACGCCACGATGCGTTCATGGACGATTCTTCCAGGCACCAGCTCGCAGCCTCGTTCGGCTCCGACGCCGGTCGCAGGACCGTCGCCTTCGGGCCACGACCTGTGGATGCTGCTGCTCCATTCCCCTACGTCGCTGAACCCGTCGAGCACCGCCCACACGTGTTCCACGGCGTAAGGGACGCTCCGCGAGGCTTCGACGGTGAAGGTCACACGAACACGTCAGGCCGCTGCGCCATCAAGGTGCGGGTGCCAAACAGCCCAGTTACGGGCATGATTCGCGGCCCTCACATCGCGGACTTGGTCGTCTCGATGATGACCGCGCCGATCTTGTACGGGTCACCGTTGGACGCGGGGCGGCGGTCCTCAAGGCGGCCAACCCAACCGTCGGTGGGCACGGAGGCCGGTACACGAATCGAGGCTCCACGATCGGAAACGCCGTATGAGAACTGGTCGATGGCTTGGGTCTCGTGAAGGCCGGTCAGGCGCTCTTCGTTGTGGGCGCCGTAGACCGACATGTGCTTCTCGATGTTGCGACCAAAGGCCTCGCAGATGTTGTCGAACAGTTCCTTGCCACCGACGTCGCGCATGGCGCCGTTGGAGAAATTAGCGTGCATGCCCGAGCCGTTCCAATCGCCCTTGATGGGTTTGGGGTGGTACTCGATGTAGTAGCCGTAGCTTTCCGTCAGCCGATCGAGGAGGTAACGGGCGACCCAGAGTTCGTCGCCGGCGCGCTTGGCACCCTTGGCGAAGACTTGGAACTCCCACTGTCCGCAGGCGACTTCCTGGTTGATGCCTTCGAAGTTGATGCCGGCCTCGAGGCACATGTCAGCGTGCTCCTCGACCATCGCGCGTCCGTGGGTGTTCTTTCCACCCACAGAACAGTAGTACAAGCCCTGGGGACCGGGGTATCCGCCAACGGGGAAGCCAAGCGGAAGTTGCGTGGCCACGTCCATGATGAAGTACTCCTGCTCGAAACCGAACCAAAAGTCGTCGTCGTCGTCGTCAATGGTCGCACGACCGTTGCTTGGGTGAGGCGTTCCGTCGGGGTTCATGACCTCGCACATCACAAGGTAGCCGTTGATGCGAGCGGGGTCGGGAAAGATCGCCACCGGCTTCAGCAAACAATCCGAAGCTCCGCCTTCGGCCTGACGCGTGGAGGAGCCGTCAAACATCCAGATGGGGCACTCTTCCAAGGTGCCCTCGAAATTGTTGCGGACCATCGTCTTGCTTCGCATGTTTTGCGTCGGTTCGTAGCCGTCCAACCAGATGTACTCCAACTTCGCTTTGTCGTCCATAAGAATCGGCCTCTACCCTAACGAGACGGTATATGAACAATTTCAGCATGAAAGTTTATTCAATAAATCAAATAAAATGAAAGAATCCTGTTCAAATGAGCGTCGAAATCGCGGAATTTCCTGCAGGCGATGCATGTGCATCACCCACGTGGGGCGCGCAAAGTGCGCGAGCGAACATTCGTTCATGCGTTGTTGGCGGCGTCCTCGGACTGCGGTGTGAGGAACGCCGAGGACCCGTCGCGGTCGATCATGGGCAACGTCAGCGTCGATCCCTCCATGAGCACCTGCACCGGACATGCAAGGCCGCAGGCTGGCGCGAGGTAATCCTCGCCCGTCTCCGTCATCACAAGGCGAAGGCCGTGCCCAGCTGGAAGGACGACGTCGAGGCCTTGGAATTCCATCAACATCGTCACCGTGCTGCCTGGGACCACCGTCTGCGGCTCATAGCCACCGGCGTGGTACCGCACGTCCATGGTCGCATGACCAAGGCGGAGGCCGGTCTCAGCGTCCTGTAGTTCAACGAAGATTTGCCCGCCGTCGTAGGTTGGGCTGGCTTGCAGGTGGAGGGTTGGCAGTCCGGCAATGTGGACGTCTTCGTCGCTGATGGAGGCGCAGTCCACGGTCACGGATTGGAGGCCGCCACCGGCCACGGAAACGCCACCTACCCAGCCGCCGTCGGCTGAACAATCAGCGAGGTTGATCGGCGTGGGTTCTGCATCCAACGGAGGCCACGTGGATTCAACCCGCCATTGCCCGTCGTTGCGCTGAATTTGAGCGTGGAGGTCGGGCTTGGGGCCCTCTCCCTTGAGGTAGTAATCGAACCATTCGAGCAGGTCCTCGGCCCAGTCCCATCGTGTCATCTCGGCGATCGCTTCGCCGCCGTACCCCGAATCCTGGGCGTTGTGCTTGCTCCATTGGTCCGGGTAATTGTGCTCCCACTGGCCGAGCATCCCCCGCACGTCGTACCCGGCGTCCTCGTAGGCGTGGTACCACACGGTGCCTGACGGTCCGCCAAACACCTGATGCGGATCAACGTTCCAATCTTGCATCCCTTGGATCCAATACACGCTGCCTTTCCAATTCTGGAAGGCTTTGTCGATGTGGCTGCGCTCGTCGTAGTAGTTCGCCATGTAGGGGTCCATTTCGCCGCCCACGTAGGTCACTGGACCAGCAAAGAGGCCCTCGACAATGTCCGGGCAAATGTTGTCCAGATCGTCGCCGTTGTAATCCACGGTGCTTGAGAAGTAATTCATGTGCATGACCTGAGAGCGCGCCTCTGCACTCCCGTTCTTGTACAACAACGGATGGAGGGCGGTCGTTCCGGAAATCGGCACGATGGTCTTCAGGTACTCGCTGCCCATGGCCGCTGCTTCCCATTGTGTGGCGCCTTCGTAGGACTTTCCGTAGAGCCCAACGTGTCCGTTGGACCATTCCTGTTGACCGAGCCATTCGACGGCGGCATGGATGCCGAGGCCTTCGCCGGCGCCTCGGTAGTCGAAGCACCCGCTGCTTTCCTCGGTGCCGAACACGGCGACCTGCGCGAGGGCGTAGCCGTGTGGGACGTAATTCTCGAAGATGAACTCGCCGCGGCCAGGGCTCACAACGTTGGTGGGCAAGGATTCGGAGCCTTGGGGCCCGTAGGAGTAGTATGGCGAAATCACGGCGATCACCGGCACTTGTTCCCCGGCTTCGGTGTTGGATGGAAGCCAATAGGAGAGGTGCACTTCAGACGTCGGTGGCCCGGTTTCCCAAATGTCCGACGTGTCCACCTCGATGAGGGCTTCTTGCACAGGGAGGGGCGTGTGTGGTCCGTCCTCAAGCACCCGGCTGTAGGATCCGGTCCAATTCCAATCGACGAGATGGCGGTCCTCGAGGCGGAGGCGGTCGTCAGCCGCTCCTGATTCGACCCCCGCGATGTCGCTCAAACATCCCGACAACGGCACGCAAAGCATGAGCAGTGTCAACACCGCGGCATGTCCTCGCATGAAGGGGCCTCTCCGTTGCCCTTCATCACGCTGACGCCCTTCCCTGAACGCGTGCAACAAGGCCCGTCAGACGGGAAACGTCAAGCCAGACCCGTTCGACCACCGACCATGGGCGCTGGTCCTGCCGAGGCCGGAAAGAAGTGGTTCATGCGCCAGTATTGGCGCTTGCAGCAATCGCAGAGTCTCATCTCGATGGGGTTCTGGTGCGTCACGCTGACCTTGTTGATTTGGCCGTACGTGGCTTGGCGTTTCAACGCCGACACGCAATGGGCGGGCATCCCTGCGACCTACGTTGGCTTGGCGTCGATCGCCATGATGGTGTTGCTCACCGTGCTGCTCGTCGGTTACATCTACGACCAATTCCTCTCGTTGTGGAAGGAACACCAGAACGTCATCATCGAGCGAAATCCATTCGCAACCTACCTCTTGACGCCGCGCGATGCGGTCATCATTGGGCACCTGTCAACGATGCTGAAGAGCATGCATCCAGAGGATGAGCGCATTCAGGCTCAAGCGGAATGGATGGAGAAGTGGCTGGCCTCCATGCCGGAACTGGAAGTGTTTGAGCGCATGGTCACCGAACTTGACCAGCGCCTCGACGTGCCGGTGCCCGAATTCACCTTCCTGCCCGATGGCGCGGTCGAAGCTGCGCGGCAATCCGCTGCAACGCGGCGCAACGGCGACGAGGGGGCATGACATGACCTGGCCAAGCGATTGGTGCCGTCCCTCGCCCGAGGTCATCGCCCGCTTGGCCGACATCGAGATGTTGCTTCTCGACGTTGACGGCGTCCTGACCGACGGTACCGTCCTTCGCGGTGCAGACGGTTCGGAGGCCCGGCGCTTCTCGGTCATTGACGGCCACGGCATTGGGATGCTTCGGGACGACGGCATGATCCTTGGTGTGGTCAGCCGCGAACCGTCTGAAATCACCCGTGGACGCATGGAAAAACTGCGGATGGCTGAGATACACGTCGGAGCCTCGGACAAGGCCGTCGTCGTCGCTGACATCCGCACAAGGCACAACCTTGGCGCCGGAGCCATCGCGTTCGTTGGCGACGATTTACCGGATTTGGCGGCCTTCACAGAAGCCGATCTCTGCATCGCACCGGCCAATGCACACCCGGCCGTCAAAGCGGCGGCGGACGTCGTGCTGTGCCGTCGTGGCGGCCACGAGGCCGTCCGTGAATTGGCTGAAATCATCCGTGCGGCCAAAGGCCTCGGGCCGATGGCGCACCTGCTGGTCTGATCACGCTGGAGCGAGGCCGCGCTCAGCCACGACCTGTTCCAAACGAGCCCAATCGTTCTCGGTGTCGATTTCCCATGCCTGCCATGGCTGCATGACGTACGCGCCGGTCCGTCCTCCAAGCCTGCAGGCGGCGTTGTCCCACACCTCGCGGGTGGCGATGTAGAACGCGCCGTTTTCCGCGACCCGGTCGGGAATGTCTTGGCGGCGCGGGCGATGTTGTGGATCATAGTTGAGCGGCGTGGCCGTTCCGTCCGTCCCAATCGACCACTGGAACACGTGGTTTTCAACCACCGACAAGAGGCTGTCAAGCCCTCCTTGGTTCATCTGCATCAAGGCCGCATCAAGATCGCTGGGCATGGTCAGCGGCGACGTGGCCTGCATCAGCACCACGGTGCTGGCCTGCTGACCTACCGGGTGGTGGGAAAGGACGTCGATCACCACCGGCTCCGTTCCCGCTTCGTCCGTGGCGAGGGCTTCGGGGCGACGGTGGATTTGGGCTCCGCAGGATTCGGCCACGGCCAAGATCTCGTCATCTTCGCTTGAGAGGACAACGTGGTCAATGCCATCTGCCGCCAGGGCGGCACGGATCGTCCAGGCGATGAGTGGGTGGCCTGAGAAAGGGCGGATGTTCTTGCGTGGGATGCCTTTGGACCCGCCGCGTGCGCAAATGATGGCCACGACGGACACGGTGAACCCTCACTGAACGCGTCGAAGTTTGGCGCGCATTGGGACTTCCTCGTCGTAGACGCGCTTGACGCCGTCGCCGAGGGCCACTTCAAACGCGCGAACGTCGCGAACGAGTTTCTGCAAGCCGGGCACTTCCAAACTGGCCGCGTGATCACTGCCGCGCATGGCGCGGTCGAGCGTGAAGTGGCGTTCCAGAACCTTCGCGCCCATCGCCACAGCGGCGATGTCGATCGCGATGCCTTGGTGATGGCCCGAGAAGCCGAGGATGAAGTCGGGGTACCGCTCCTGAAGGGTCGCCATGTACGCGAGGTTGAGTTGCTCGAATTTCGCGGGGTACGTCGAGGTGCAATGGAACATCACCTTCGGCTGCGCTGAGGAGCGGAGCCACTCCGCGCAGGTGTGGATTTCTTCTTCGGTGCTCATGCCGGTGGACATCATCATGGGAACGTCGGCCGCGAGCATGGCGCGAACCGTTTCTTCGTCGGTGATGCTGGCGCTGGCGATCTTGAACATTGGAATGCCCGCTTCGGCCATTTGGCCGGCGCTGACAGGATCCCATGCCGACACGAAGTACGCCACGCCGCGGCTTGCGGCGTGGGCCTGCAATTCCATGTGCTGCTCGACCGAGAGTTCGAGCGCGTCACGGTGCGCTCCGTACGTGTCGGCAAACGCGTTCGGCGAAGCGTAAGGACGGTCGTACTGATCTGGCGTCAACAGGGTGCGCGTGTGGCGCTTCTGGCTCTTAATGGCGTTGACACCCGCATCGGCAGCGGTGTCGATCAGTTGCTTTGCAATCTCCATTTCGCCCTGGTGGTTTTGACCAATTTCAGCGATGATGTAGGTCTGCCCAGCGGCGACGGCTTCGGCGATATCGCTGATGGCCATGCACCACGGCACCGGACCCGAGGTTATCAGCCTGTGGACCGCAGGTCCATCACTCGGCATCGGTCCATGCTTCTGGCGCCCCGCCGTCGGCCAACCAACGTGCCAACGAGGCCACGCGGGCTCCGTTCCTCCCATCGGCGCGGTGCCCCAACCGGGCAAATGCACGGTCGCAGGCCGCCTCATCGGGGCGAAGGTCTTCGTCGAGGATGGCCGTCAAATCCTCTGATGAAAAGACGGCATCGCCCAATACATCGAGCAAAGCTTCCACCTCTGTGGCGGGGGCGGCGCCGTCCTCTGGCCGGATGCTGTTGACGAAGGGCGTGCGGAACGCAAGCGCTGGAATGACGACCGACGTGGCGGGAGAAAGCACCACTTTCGCTTGGCGCACCAAGGGCAGGTAGAGGTCTTGATCCATCGTCGTGATCACGCCGTCGGGCATCGAGAGGGTCGTCCCTTGACTCACTTCGACCGGATGTGGTTTGTGGACGAAGGCCAGATCTGGCCGGTCTCCAAACCTGGCCAGGGCCTCTTGGAAGAGGGCGTCTGCGGGGCCCTTGACCGGCGGGCGATGGGAGCCGAGCATCAGCACAATGTTCCGCTCAGCGTCGAGACCAAGACGAGCGTGGACGTCGATTGTACTGGCTTCGTCCAATCCGTCAAGGGAGGGTGAGCCGGTGATGATTTGTCCGTTGGCTGGCGCGCCGACGCCGACGTTGATGTCTCGGCACACCTCGGACCAAACGGCGTTGGCGGTGCACCCCATCATGCTCCCTCGGTAGTCCAGCCATGGCCAAGTGAGGGTGGGTGAACCGTGATCGATGGAAAGGACGGGGATGCTCTCGCGACGAGCCCATGGCACCACGTGATGTTTCGTCCACCCTTGGTTTGGCGTCACCACGATGACCACGTCAGGCCGCCAGGGAAGGCGCCCGCGGGCGGGCGGGAAAGGTACGGCCCAGCCGGTGTCGTTTGGGTTGACTTCGCCGTCCGCGCCCTCCCAAGACCAGTGCTCGTTGCGGTACGAATTTCGTGCCCACCCCAAACGGGCCCATAGGAAACCGTTGACCATTCGCCCAAGTTTGGTTCGCGCTTCGTAGGCGTAGGGCCCCGGGGTCGTGCGGCCGATGACCATCAGCGCGTCGTCTCCGCCCTGCGCGAGGGCCGTCAAGACCGTCGCCACATGGTGACGGTTGGTCGGGGCTTCGCCGGCCACCACGAGCGCTCGCATGACCTCCCCGTCCACACGAGGCCCTTCCTGCTTATAGCGACCCAAGCCTTGATGAACGCATCCAGAAGGTCTTGCGCTGCATGCCGGGTCGTTTTGCAGGCCTGCGGGAAGCCTACCGCCGAGATGGGTTCGTCGTCGTTCGAGGCTTGCTCGACGTTGAGGAGGCGGTGGACCTGCGGCGGCGGCTTGTGGAGCATTCGGGCGTCACCGACGCCGATTTCGAAGACGTCGAAGACGGTGTGCCGCGCAAGTGGACCTCGCCTGGCGGGGTGGCCAAAACCCCAGAATTCCAACATCTGCTTTTCGACGAGCGGCTGATCGAACTGGCACGTGAGGTGCTTGGGCCAAAGGCGGTGTACCTGCATCACAACGATCTTCACGCAGGGTATTCCTCGCCAGGATGGCACCGTGACAACGTTCACCGCACGTTCAGCAAAGGGGACGATTGGAGCGAGGAAAAGGCCCCTTACCGGTGCGCACGCATCGCCCTTTATCTCCAGACTCATGCGGAATCTGGGTTCAAGTTCGGCTTGATTCCTCGCTCCCACCAGCGCGAATCTCGCTTGGTTCAATGGGAGCGGAAGGCGCCGCGTTTCTCGACCGTGCGCCGCTTGGTCATGGGCCAAGGGCTTGCCTTTGCGCGGGCGCGGTGGATCGCCACGGAACCCGGTGACGTGGTCATCTTCGACCATCGCGTCTTGCATTGTGGAGGGCGGACGCGTGGACCGAAGTACTCCATCTACCTAGGAGCGGGCGTGCAAAACGAGCACTTCGACCGGCATTGGTCCTACTACCGCGACCTCCGAACTGACCTGAACTATCCAGAGGTCCCTGAGGCGTTGCAAGAGCGCTTGCTCAACGAGGGGTTGTGGCCTTCAGAAGAGGTCCCTGAACTCGATCATGTGGACCACGCCTTCCTGCCGTCAGTGGCGTGATGGAGGTTTGGCCGCCTTGAGGTCCACCACGCTCAAAGGGGTCGGAGCGAAGGCAGGGGCGTGAGCGCCCGCCGCCTCTTCGCCGCAGTGCGGGACCTTGATCCACCAGGAGGTGGTGCAGAGCGTTCCTTGGCGGCCCTGTTGAACGGGATCGCGAGGCCCGGGCCAACGCTGGAAACCGCACCGGCGTTCGTTCCAATGTCGCCCGCTGCGGATGCTCCAACACACCCTGCGTGGACGGTGCGTGCGTTTGCAAGCCACGACCGAGGTGACCCGATTGGATTGCTTGAGCCTGAAGTGGACTTCAGGACCACAGACCTCCCCATCGAAGGGTTCTGGTCCAAGGTGGCATGGGGACTGCGGGAACGAAAGGGCGAACGGCGAAGGAGGAAGTGGGCGCATGACCGGCACATCGGTCGGCGAAGCCCCCAGTTTGCCGCCCGTGTTGGTTCATGGTTGGACAAGCAAGAGTTCGCCGGTGGCATCGGATTGACGCAACTTGAATGGGCCCCTGGGGCTGCACAAGCGTTCGCCGCCCGTGGCATGCCTTACGTGATGTTCGTCCGAGACGACACGGTGTTTCGCCTCGAGGATCGGTTTCGGCCCGTGATGGAGGGCGCTGCCCTCGTGTGCGCGGCTGGAGAAGGCTTGCTCAGCGACATTCGTTCCCGTTTTGCCATTCAACAAGGGCACAGCGTGCCGCTACCAATCGATTTTGGAGGCCGTTTTGGGAGCATGGACGACGTGAACACATTGCGGGCGGCCGAGCAGGCAAAGCGGCCCGATGGAGCCCCCCCCACGATCGGCATCATGGTCGTCACTCCGGAGAAGGGGTTGCGGATGTATCAGCGTCTGCTGCCAAAGTTGCTTGAGCGATGGCCGGAGGCTGAAGTCCACATTGCAGGAGGTAGTGTGTACCCGCAGGAGCTGGCCCATCACCCAAATGCGCGCGTGGTGGGGCATGTGGATGCTGCGACCTTCTTTGCTAGCATCGACCTTCACCTCATCCTCTTCGAAACGACCGGGTCATGGGGCCGGGTCATTGGTGAAGCAGGGTTGTTCGGGGTGCCGAGCGTTACCTCGGACGTAGGTTCGCAAAAGGAAGCCTTGGGCGAAGGAGGCATCTTGGTGGAGGACGGCCACAATGCCGACGCGGTCATTGACGCATTGCGTGCCGTGTACGACGACCGTGAGCGCTACGGTGCATTGGCGCGGGAGCACACCCGAATGGTTGACCATCGCCGTTCTGTGGCGGCCTTCCGCAGCGGACTTGAGGGCCTGTTTGAAGGCCGTTGAGCCGGAACCCTTGAGGGGCCCGGCACGGCACCCCAACCATGGAGCCGGCCGAGGTTTGGGGTGAACGGTGGGCCGCCATGAACGCGCCCATTGCGCGTCAATACATGACGGCGGCCACGCGTTCGCAAAGCCTCGTCTGTTTGGCCGCGGACCGAACCAAGATGAGCGATCTGTTGGCCCTGGTTCGCAGCGTTGGTCCTTCGTTGGCCGCCCTGAAAACCCACGTGGACGTCGTGGAAGATTGGACGAGCGAGGGGTGGACCGAGGTCCGCGCTGCGGCCGACGAGGTCGACCTTTTGCTCTTCGAAGACCGAAAATTCGCGGACATCGGCGGCATCACCCAGAAACAAATGCACGGCCTCTACGGCATCGCTGGTTGGGCTGATTTGGTGACGGCGCACCTCATTTCTGGCCCCGACATTGTGGACGGTTGCATGGCCGCATGGGCAGACGTTGGGCGCAACGGTGGTGTCCTTCTGTTGGCTCAAATGTCAAGCCGAGGCAACCTGCTTGCCGGACCATATTCTGATGCTGTGGTCGCCCACGGCCGCGACCATGACGGCGTGGTGGGTTTCATTGGAAACGGGAGCCGGCCCGAGGAACTCCGCGACTTGCGTGCCCGCGTGGGTGAAACCCGCATGATTTGGACCCCTGGCGTCAACCTCGCGGTTGGTGACGGAACCATGGGCCAGCGGTACGGGCATCCGCGTGACGCGGTGTTGGCCGGTTCAGACGCCATCATTGTCGGCTCTGGCATCCACAAAGCGGAGGACCCTGTGGCGGCAGCGAAAGCCTACGCAGAAGCATCATGGCAGGCTCTTCTTGAACGGAGCGGGCCTTAATGGACGCCGTTGACCTCATCGGGTGGATCCTTGCGGCCATTTCCATCGCCGCCCTCGTGTGGATGGTGCGGGCGGCTGCGCTTCGTGACCAAGCCCTCGACGCCCGGATTGCTGCTGGTGACATGTCGCTGTTCGACGAAGGGAACCTCGACATCGAAGAAGTGGTGCGCGCTCCAGCCGGATCAACGGTTCAACCCGGCCGCTTGATGGAGATTGGTCCACAACCGCCGTTCAGATGACCAACAGGCCGGTTTGATAGGCGTATCCAGCGCCGCCTACCGCAGCAAGAACGAGAATCAGGAAGAAGCGGAGCCCCCACCTTCGCCGCTTCTTCGGTGGCGAGGCCACGCCGTTGATGATTTGCCTGAACTCATCAAACGACACTCTCGAATCTCCATCGGTGTCGCCAAAGGTGAGCATCTTCTTCACCTTCTCGTCCGTCATCCCGCCGCTGTCCAGGCTCATTTTGTTGAGCGCAAACTTCAGCTCCTCGAGCTCAATGTAGCCTGACTTGTCCGTGTCGATCGACGAGAAGACCGCACGCAGCTCGTCGTCAGCATAGGCGGGCTCGGCCTGCTTCGCCTTACCGCCCGTAGCGGGAGGAATCAATTCCGCATCCTCGGCCACGGCGGGCAAGGCTGGCAGCGGAAGGTCGGGGAGCGGAAGGTCGGGGAGCGGAGGGTCAAGCGGCGGAGGGGTTCGGTCCGGGTAGAGCTGTTCGAGGTCTTCCAGTCCCGGTGCAGCAGGAACGGGGCCTTCAACGGCCGCCCAAACGGCGTCAAGCGCACTGCGCGTCACCGGCTTCTCCAGGACCGCCACGGCGCCTGCACTGAAGCCTGCATCCTTGGCGAGCGAAAGCATCCGGCGCGGTGCAACGAACATGATGCGTTCGTCCCCCCCGTGCTCGCGCATTTCCAACGCCGCAAGATGTCCGTCAAGGGACGGCAGATCCAGAGCGAGCACGACCAATTCGGGGTCCAAGCGGATGTATTCGTCCACCGCCTCGTCGCCGTCTTCGCACACGCTGACGTCGAAACCGCGACCTTGCAGCAGCTCCGTCAACCGGAGCACGTTCATCGGATTTGAGTCGACCAACAGGACGGTCGGGGCGACGTCCGAGGCGGTCATGACTCCAACCCACCGCGTGGCCCGCCATGAAGGATGCGCCGGTTCGGCCTCAGAGGGACTCGGTCGGACCGTCCCTTGGGGAAGCGAAGGTCTGCTTCACGGTCTCGGCGTCCCTTTCCTCTTCCTCGAGTTGCCTTTGGCGGGTCGGGGCTTTGACGAACTGCAGCCTCAATTCAGACAACAGGCCGTCGAGCAGCGCGTGTGATTTTGCATCCAAGTTGCCTTTCGTCGTGGTTTGCAA
>DALQ01000015.1:0-14855 GCA_002496845.1 Euryarchaeota archaeon UBA495 | reverse complement strand
AGGTGGCCAAGGTTCAGCAACGCCGTGCGCTGAAGCATGTGAATCAGTTGGAACAGCCGTTCGGTCGACTCGTCCGGGAAAGCGGTGTCCATCTGCGCCCCTCACTCGAAAATTTCCTCGATCAGCCAATCTGGATCGAATGGGGTGAGGTCTTCGTAGCCTTGGCCCATGCCTGCGAACACAATCGGGCGCCCGGTGGCGAAAGCAATCGACAGGCCTGCGCCGCCTTTGGCGTCCGTGTCGAGTTTGGTCAGGACGGCCCCGTCGAATTGGAGCATGGACTGGAACATCCGAGCCTGTTCAACCGCATCGTTGCCCGCCAGACTGTCGCCAACAAAGAGGGTCAAATGCGGGTCTGCCACGCGTCGTACCTTGGCGAGTTCGTTCATCAGATTCGTCTTGTTCTGCATCCTTCCTGCCGTGTCCACCAACACCACATCGATGCCTTTTGCTTTGGCCGAGGCGATGGCGTCGCGGGCGATGGCCGCGCTGTCCCCGCCGCGTTGGCTTGAGATGCAGCGAACACCGAGGTTCTCGCAATGCTGCTCCAATTGCTGAATGGCGCCCGCACGGAACGTGTCCCCAGCGGCGGCGATGACCGAATGGCCCTGGGCCATCAGTCGATGGGCGAGCTTCGCCGTGGTGGTGGTCTTGCCTGTGCCGTTGACACCGACGAGCATGATGACCACGGGGGCGTCGCCGGCCTCGAGGGCTTTTGCGACGGTGGCGTCAAAGTCCCAATACCCTGCTTCGAGGAGCGAGCGGAGGGCGCGCTTCAGGCTGGCCTCAAGCACCTTGGCCAAGTCCGCGCCACGGCGGAGGCGCGCGCCGACCAATTGCTTACGCAGCGCATCAACCACACCGCTGACGGCGTCCGATGAAACGTCGGATTCCAACAAAGCCCACTCGAGTTCCTCAAGGAGGTCGTCGAGGGCCTTGCTTGATTTGATGACACGCCCGCCTTCGCTGACCACGCCACCGCCGAGTTCGATGCGAATGTCGTCGCCTGACTCGGTGGTGATGTTGGCCTCAACGCTGGAACCGCGGGGGGCTTGGGCCACCTCCACCAGCTGCCGTCCGGTCGTGGACCGCATCATGCGCAGTTCGACCTTGGAAGCGGCGGGGGCCCGGCGCTTGGGCTTCGGGGCGGGCGCAGGTTGGGGGGCTGGGTCGTCTTCTGGTAGTTCCCAGTCGTCTTCCGGAGCCTCCCAATCATCCTGAGGGTCGTCCCAGTCGTCGTCTTCGGGATCTTCCCAGTCTTCCTCAGAGGACGAGGTCGGTGCCGGAGTGGTTTGGGGGGGTTGGGTTTGCGTTGCTTCACGGGCGCGAAGCGCGGCCTCGGCTTCGTCCGACCCGTCTTCGGCCAACATGCCATCAGCATCGGATGCATCGACCGTTTCCTTGACGCGCCGGCGGAAGCGGTTGAACAGCCCCATGATGTCACCTCAGTCGTCCAACGTCAACTCGGACCCGAAGCGTCTTCGCCGAGGGGCGGGAGCCCGCTTTTCTTCTGGCTCAGGTTCTGGTTCATCAGGACCACCCGTTTCGGTGGCTGCGGGCTCGGCCTTGGCGTCGGATTCGATGCTCTCCGCCATGGCGTTGAACGCGATGGCGTGTTGTGCGACGTCTTCCTCCAATTCGCTCATTCGCGCCTCGAGGTCGTTCACGATGCTTTCGAGGTCCTTCTGCCGCTGCAAGGTCACCTCCAACGCACCGCTCCAGGTGCGCTCGCCATAGACGCCGCTGCCAAGATCGACGATGGAGCGGCCTTCGGCGTCAGACGGCGCAAGTGGAAGGCTGACGCCGGCCCCGATGCCAACGTGGCCGCTGGCGGTTCCTGTGTTGGCGGATTCAAGCAGGGACGTCAGAACAGCCGCAGTTCGGCGGTGGTCTTCGACGACTTCGAGCACGCCCTGCTTGCGGCGATCGAGTTCCTCCAAACGTTGCCGGCTGCGCTCAACAATGCGGGCCAGCCGCTGCAATTCAGCACGTGGTTCAGAGGACACCGACCTTTCGGGGTCGGCCGCCCTTGATGAATGCCGCGACGGTCATTCTTCTTCCGAGGGGGCGAGCGGGCCGCCCGCGGCAGCGATGGCCTCGCGGAAGTGGTGGAGCACGCTGGGCTCTTGGGAGGTGCGGGGATCGATCTCCGCAACAGACTGCAGATGAACAGAGCGACGGGTGACGTTGTGGCGGGACCCCATGATGGAGTACACGCGGTGCTCCGCGTCGGCCGCATCTGCGGCGGGGAGGTCCATCGAGAACGCTTGACGCTGCTGGCCGAAAGGCGCGGTGCCCTTGACGCGGAAGGCCTTCATGAGGCCCGCGACCGGCCGTTCCGTCTTAAACGCGGCGGCGTGGCTCCGCCGGGGGGCTGATAGGGGCAGGGCGTGTGCTGAACGCGTGCGCGCCGCCCTGATGCTCGTCCTGCTCCTTGGTGCGGGACTTGGTCCGATGGCTGCGCCCGCCCACGAACCCGGATTGGCCGTCCTTGAAATCGAAGAGGGCGTGTGGACGCAAGCCACGTGGACGGCCTTGACGGAAGACGGGTGGCCCCTCTTGCGGCTGGCAACGTGGACGGAAGCCATCGTTTGGCACGACGGCGTGAGGCTCCCGCCCGAAGGGTTCCTTCTGCGCGAAGCCCCCGAGCCTGATGCTGGTGCTTTTGCTGTGGACCAGCCTGTTCGGCTGGTGTTCGAGCCTCGCCTGCCCGCTGACGCCGTTCAACGGTTGATTGCGGTGGGTGGCCCGGCGGACGTGGAGCCAAACCTGCGTGGCGTTCAAACGGTTGCTGCGCCCTTTCATCCCGCCCAGCAACATTGGCCTGGCCTGCAGCGAATCGAACCCATCCTCCACACAGAATCACGCAACGATCGTGGCGCTGGTTTGCTTCAATCCGGATCTCAAGGCGACTTCCCATTGTGGGCGCTTGGGTTCAACGGAAGTGGGGTCGTGCTCGCCACCGCAGACAGTGGGTTGGACATGGATCACGCCTGTTTTCGACAAGGGATGGACGTCGTTGGAACCCCTGGGCCTGCTCACCGAAAGGTGGTCTTGCTCAACACAAGCCTCGACGACGGTGACACTCCCGGCCACAGCGATTACCGTCATGGCACCCATACCGCAGGCACCCTTGGCTGCGAACCCGTGAACTGGAACCGTTCCAATTCGCCTGGAGAAGGCGTTTCGTTGGCGCACGGCGCACAGCTGGTCGTCGCCGACATCGTCAATGCCAGTGGATGGGTTCCGCCTTCCTTCGACGCCCTCTTGTCGGAGGCTGCCCTGCAAGGAGCGGTCGTCCATGCCCATTCCTGGGGCGACGACACGACGGAGTACACGGCCAGGAGCGAAACGCTCGACCGTTGGTCGTTGGAACACCCGTGGACCTTGGCGTTCATCGCACCCGGCAACGGTGGACAGGTGCTTGAACCAGCAAATGCCCTCAACGCGGTGGC
This sequence comes from Euryarchaeota archaeon UBA495, assembly GCA_002496845.1. Taxonomy (GTDB): domain Archaea; phylum Thermoplasmatota; class Poseidoniia; order Poseidoniales; family Poseidoniaceae; genus MGIIa-L3. The sequence goes on along the minus strand of DALQ01000015.1, from coordinate 11,400 downwards.
GGTTGGAGCCACGACGGTGGGCGCTCCGGATGAGCGATGGGTCGGTTCACCAGAAGGCCCGACCGTGTTGGGCACCGATGGCATCGGCCTGCTTGTGCCCGGTGCTCACATCGTCTCAGCAAAAGCCGACGGAGACCCGAACAGCATGAACGGAGAATGGCGGGGTTCCAGCGGCACGAGCATGGCGACGCCCATGGCGGCCGCTGCGGCTGGGGTGCTGCAACAGATGATCGAAGACGGAGTGCTGCACGGAGGCTCGCCCAGTGAAGCGACGCTCAACCTCAGTGCACACGCTCCAGCGTGGGCGAATCCTGAGCCTTCGGGCATGGCATGGGCCTCCGAAGGATGGACGCCCTCAGGGCCCATGCTCCGCGCAGCCTTGTCGCTTAGTGCCGAGCCGCTTCCCCCTGAACACGCCAATGGAGGCGCGGGCCCAGCAGGACTGAGCAACGCTCACGACGGTTGGGGCCAACCCCGACTGGAGCGGTTGTTGGCGCCCTCCCTCGTCGACGGGGCGTGGGATTTGACGCCTCATGTGTTTCTCCACGACGCGTACCGGCTTCATGACGGGACGCCGCAAGGCCTGCTGGATGATCGCCTGAACGTGGCTGGGAGCAGCGATCGGCTCAGCGAAGCCCCATGGAACGGATCTGGGGCCGTCGGGCCTTTCCTCGCCGAGGGAGACCGCTACCAGCGGACGTTCAACCTCCGGCCGGGAGAAGACCTCCACGTGCGTTTGGCCTACCCTTCACTGGGCGGGCAAGCCGTGGATGATCTCGTCCTCTACGTTCACCTGGACGACGGTCAAACCGCCGCCTCGGGGCTTGACTTCGGGGGGGCTTCTGTGTTGTGGAACGACGTTCCGTTACCCGAGCGGTCGAACGAAACGCTGCGAGGGGTCCACATCAGCGCAGACGACCTTGGCAACGCTTCTTCGGCGACCGTAGAGGTGGTGGCCCGCCATGTCGTCCCAGGAAACAGCCCAGGTGAACTCGGCGCTGATGGAGACCGAATCGGGTTCGCTCTGGCGGTCATGGGCGTCGAGCGGGCGCCACCGGGCCCTCAGGACCTCGATGAAGACGGTGTGCTTGACCCGCTTGATGCGTGCGCGTCCGAACCCGCGGGAGCCATCGATCTGGACGGCGACGGATGTCCCGACGACCGTGACTTGGATGGAATCAGCGACGAAGATGATGCGTGCCCAGACGAAGATGCACGGCCCGTGGACGCCAACGGCGACGGATGCCTGGACGATTCCGATGCGGATGGCGTGCCCGATCACCTCGATGCGTGCCCGGCCACCGCGGTCGACGCTGCATGGCCCACCCGGCTCGATGGGTGCAGGCCCACGGACGCCGTGCCCGTTGTGGAGGCCTCGTTCCCTCGGCCAGATCATGCTCCAGACGACGCGCTCGAGGTGATGGTGATGGTGCGAGACTCCGACGGGGACGGGGGCACGCTCCTCGCATCTTTGGTCGTCGACGGCGTTCCACTTCCCGGAAGTCAACAGCAAGCCAACGGCACCGGGCATCACGTGCTCCTGTGGAACGCGTCGGTGTGGTCCGTTCCTTGGGTCGAGAACGGTTCGTTTGTGGACGTCATCTTGACCTTCGAAACGTCCAACGCTTCGCCAGAGGCGACGCTTGAAATCGCCATGCCGGCGGAGCAGGTGCGAACCGTCGTCTTGGACCCTCAACCCCTTGCTTCACCTGAGGAGAATTCGCCCTCGTTCCGGCCAATTGCCTTGGCCGGGCTGCTTTTGCTGCTTCTCGTGGCTTTGATCTCGTGGCGCCAGCCGCCTGAACGGGCCCCTGCGGGGCCGCGCGACCCCTTTGTCGCCTCGTCGAGACCCCAAGAATCAGAAGAATGAACCCGAATTTGTCAGGGTGAACCTTGAAGGTCGGACGCGCAGTCGAGGAACCATAGGACGTTGGATACAATGAGCGAACGACTGTACATCGGCATTGACCTCGGCACGTACCAATCCACGATCGCATCGAGCTCCGGCACCATCCACACCGTGGAAACCGTCGTCGGACGCCCCAAGGACCCCGTGGCCCGAAACATGCTCAAGCGAGACGTGCTTTTTGGCGCTGAAGCGCTCAAGCACAAGATGTCCTGTGACCTCTACCGCCCAATGGCCAAAGGTGTCACGCAGGATGATGAAGCCAACCTGGCTGCCGCGAAGGCCTTCATGGGCCACCTCATCGAAACGATGGACCCCGAAGAGTACGACGAGGTCGTTGGTGTGGTGTGCTCGCCATCCCACGTTTCCTTCACGGACAAGTCCAACCTCGTCGCCACCCTCCGTGGCCAGGTCAACGCCATCATGGTCGTGAGCGAACCTTTCGCCACCGCCTACGGCATCGGTGAATTCCACGGCACCATCGTCGTCGACATCGGCGCAGGCACCACGGACATCGCGCGCCTCTACGGAACCTTCCCCAACGACGACGACCAGATCAGCATCGCCGAAGCGGGCGACTGGCTCGACCTCCACCTCATGGAACTGATCCGCAAGAAGTTCACCGGCGCTCAGGTCACGAAGGACATGGTCCGCCGCTGGAAGGAAGAGTCGTCCTACGTTGGCGGCGAAGCCCGGGAAGTCCTCGTCTCCCTCTCCGTTGAAGGCAAGCAACAGCGCGTTGACATCGGCGACCTCATCGGTGAAGCCTGTGAAGCCCTTGTGCCCCTCCTCGGAAACGGCATCAAGAAGACGGTCGCTGGCGCGGACCCCGAATACCAAGAAATGTTCCGCCAGAACATCATCCTCTCCGGTGGCGGCTCCCTCATCGCGGGCATTGCCGACCGCTTGGCTGCGGAGATCGCCGACATCGGAAACGTCGCAGTTCGATGCGTCGAAGAACCGATTGACAAGGTCGCCATTGGCGCTGTGGCGCTCGCGCAGGACATGCCCGAAGACATGTTCACCTCCATCGAGTGACGGCGCCGCCGTTTTGCTCGGACAACGCAGGCCCTCAAGGGCTCGATTGAAGGAAGGTTCAAGTGCAGTTCGACGGGCTTCCCGCTCACATGTCGTCCAGCGAAGCCGTTTCGACTCGTGGGACTCCGAGTGCTCGTGAGGAGCGAGCTGCCCTCGAAGGCATGCTCCGTGGGTATCCCGTGGAGCAACTGGTCGAGGAAGTCATGACCGCCTGGGAAGAGTTGGCAGAACGAAACGACGAGGTCGTTGAAGCCAAGCAGCGCCTTCGCGTCATGGAGCTTGATTTGGCGGAGCGCGCCGATGAGGTGGCTCCTGAAGTGAAGCGCCTGAAGGAAATCGAACAGGTCGCAAGCGAAGCCCAAGCCCGCATCGTCCACTTGGAGCGTTTGCTCGAAGATGCAAGAGAGGAAGCAGCCATGCATGCGGCCTCGGCTTCTGCGGAAGAGCGAACGAGGCTTACTGCTGAGGTGGAACGCCTTGGCGCCTTGTGCGAGGACCAAGACGAGGTCATCGGCGAAATGGAAGAGCGGGTGGAACGGATGGTCGTTGCCTTGGAGCGGGCTGCTGACGCGGGTTTGACCTCGGTCACCGCCGACGAAGTTCGACGCTTGAAGCAACTCAACGAAGAGGCCCAAGGCGCTCTGGCCGGCGAACAGGCCAGCGTTCGCAGCCTCGAAGAGGAACGTCAACGGCTCCGCGACATCGCGGACCGTCTCCGTGGGTTGATTGACGTGCGAGATCAACGCCTCGCTGAACTCGAGGATCAGGTTGAGCGCGTCATGAGCGGTCCGAAGTCCATTTCCGCCGAACACGATTACCTCGTTGAGCAAATTGAGGACCTCAAGCGGCGCCTCCTTGAACGAAACCGCGAGTACGAATCTCTCCGACGCCGTGAGCGTCGGCTCCACAACGACGTGTTTGAGCGCGACGAGCGGTTGCAGCAGATGACGCTCACCATGACCGACCTCGAGGCGGCCTTGCAAGACCGCACCGCAGAACTGCGGGACCTCGAAGCGCGCGCCAGCGACGCAGAAGACGAGGTGGCGCGCCAGCGCCGCGGCGAGCGCACACGTGAAGTCGTGGGCAAGGCCTTCTCCGACACGCTTGGGCTGGTTCGTGGTCACGATCAGCGTGAAGCCGCGCGTGCCGCATATGCAGACGCTCCAGACGTTGAACGGCGCATCAGCAGTCCAACCGTCGAAGACATGCAAGAACTCGCCCAAGGCGGCCAAATCGACCTGGATGTGGACGTTGAAGCCGTTCCAGTCGGTGAAACGCTTGACGAGGACCGCCCTCCCGCTCCCGGCGGCAAAGGCGACCCTGTGGTTTACGACGAGTGAGTGGAAAGCCCGCCCAGCACGTCGTCCAAGGCGCGGGTCAACTCTGCGGTGTCTGCCGTCTCTTCGATCAGGGTCCCGGTCACGACCCAGTCCGCTCCAGCGGCCACGGCCGTTGCGACCGCGGCACCGTCGCGCAGACCACCGCCGACCATCAGGGTCAATCCATCCACGTCGCGTGCAGCGCGAATGAGGGCGGGGTTGACCGGGGCATCGGCGCCGGAGCCCGCTTCGAGGTAGAGCAATTGGAACCCGTACATGGAGGCGGCCAAGGCGTTGGCTTTGACGCGATCCACGTCATCGGCTTCCACGAGGTCTGCTTGTCCGACGCGTCCTACTTCGCCTCCCGGGGCCATCACGAGGTAGCCGGTCGGTACCGTGTCGATGCCAAAGGTCGCGATGTGGGGGGCGCCCCGCACCTGTTCTGAAATCAGGAAGCGGGGGTCTGTGCTGTTCATGAGCATCATGAACAGAATGCCGTCAGCGGCCGGTGAAAGGGCATGAGCGCCTCCGGGGAAGAGCACGACCGGGACGTGCCACTTTTCCTCGTTTCCCTCGGGGCTTTGCGAAGCGGCCATGGCCGCAAGGTCCAGCGCATCCTGAATCGCCGTGCACGTGGCGTGCACGACCTCGTTTGGTGTGTCGGTTGAGCCCCCGACCAGAATGAGGCGTGTGCCTCGTTCAACGGCGACAAGGGCTCTTCGGGCCGCGATTTCGACGCCCTGCTTGCCCGGGTCGATCAGCAGGGCATGGCGAGGCCCGGCCTTTGCCGTCACGTGGGCCAACACATCGCCGTGCTCTGAACGCATCTCGACCGGTTGAACCACGGGACAGAGGACGATAGCCGTTGCCGACGCAACCACCACGATGAAACCCGATGGCGCGAGCGCCCATCATGGAAGAACGGGGGCCGTTGCGCCGCCTCATGGGCCACGTCGCCCATCGGGCCGCGACCATTCGTTTGGCCGTGCTTTGTTCCATTCTCAACAAAATCTGGGACCTTGCCCCGCCACTGCTCATCGGTGTGGCCGTGGACGTGGTGGTCACGCAGGAAGATTCGTTGCTGGCGTCAATGGGCGTGGTAGATCCGTGGCATCAGCTCCTCTTGCTTGCGGTCGTCACCGTGGCCATTTGGGCCCTAGAATCGATCTTCGAATACTGGTATGGCGTCCTCTGGAGGAACCTCGCCCAAAGCGTCCAGCACGACGTGCGTATGGCGACCTTCGAACGCGTGCTGGGGCATGCGCCCTCTTGGTTTGACGAGCGGCGCAAGGGCGACCTGTTGGCGGTGCTCAACGACGACGTCAACCAACTCGAACGCTTCCTCGACAAAGGCGCCAACGATCTGTTGCAGGTCGGCACCACCGTGATCGTCGTCGGTGCGATTTTCTTCGCCATCACGTGGGAAGTGGCGTTGTTGGCCTTCATGCCGGTCCCGCTCATCCTGTGGGGCTCCTTCCGCTACCAACGCGCTTTGGAGCCGAAATACCTCAGCGTCCGAGACGCTGCTGGGGACCTCAACGCCCTGCTCGAGAACGACATCGGTGGCATGACCACCATCCAATCCTTCACCGCTGAATCCCTTGAAGCCGCCCGGCTCACCGAACTCAGTGAAGCCTACCGAGCACGAAACCGCGAGGCTATTCGCTTGTCGGCCGGCTTTGTGCCGCTGATTCGCATGGCAATCCTCGTCGGATTTACGGGCACCTTGTTGCTTGGAGGATGGTTCACGCTCGAAGGGACGCTGGAGGTCGGAGCCTATTCTGTCCTGGTCTTCATGACGCAACGGCTTCTTTGGCCCTTGACCCGCCTGGGGGAAACTTTCGATCTCTACCAACGCGCCATGGCGTCCACGGCCCGCATTTTGGACCTGATCGAAGCCCCCGACAGTTTGGTCGACGGGGACGTGGCGCCTCCCTTGGAAGAGGCCGCTGCTTCGTCGCTGCGCTTGGAGAACGTGACGTTTGCACACCCCGGGCGAGAAACGGTCCTCAAGGGTGTTGACGTGGAAATCGGTGCCCAGACCACCGTTGGCATCGTGGGCTCCACCGGTTCAGGGAAAACCACGCTCATCCGGTTGTTGATGCGTTTCATTGACCCAACGGAGGGCGCCGTCACGTGGTGTGGTCATGACCTTCGAACGTGGTCCACCGAATCGCTTCGCTCCAAAATGGCCCTCGTCGATCAGCACGTCACGCTCTTCCCCACGAGCGTGATGGAGAACATCCGTTACGGCCGCCCAGGTGCGAGCGACAAGGACGTGGAGGCGGCTGCAAAAGCGGCAGAGGCTGATGCGTTCATCCGGTCGTTCCCTGACGGCTACGCCACCTTGGTTGGCGAAGGAGGGCACCGTTTGTCCGGTGGGCAGCGCCAACGCTTGGCCTTGGCGCGCGCGGTGCTGAAGGACGCACCCGTCCTGATCCTTGACGAAGCCACTTCAGCGGTCGACAACGAAACGGAAGCGGCCATCCAACGTTCCTTGCACCGTGTTGCGGAAGGGCGGACCACGGTCATCATCGCTCATCGATTGTCAACGGTGCGCCACGCTGACAGGATCCTCGTTCTGGACGGTGGAGCGGTGGCTGAAGCCGGGTCGCACGAGGAATTGTTGGCCAAGGAAGGACTCTATCACCGCCTCTGGTCGGTGCAGACCGGGTCGCGCTGAAGCGACTCAGGCTTTCGAAAGGGCCGATTCCAACGACCAACGCTGCCATCGTTCGGGCCAAAAAGCGGCCAGCGGCCACCACATGAGCGTGCAGACCAGCACAAGGGTGGTCGAAAAGGCCACACTTGGTGCATCGACGAAGCGATGCAACGCCCACAACATCGGTGTATGCGCCACGTACACCGTGAGGCTAAGCCGTCCAAGGGCGGGCAAAGACGGCGCTCGAGCAATCCAAGCTCCGAAGGCCCAGAGCAGCAGCACGCCGGTGCCTGCAGCGATCAAGAACGGTCCATTGGCCGGAAAGAAAGTCAACAGGGCTTGGCCGCCCGGGCTGGTTGGAGCCGCCCACGGAACGTCGGCCTGGAATGACCGAACGAGTTGGACGGCGCAATAGACGAGGCCGCCTGCAACCACCGCAATGCTTGGTTTGCGAAGGTCGGCACCGTGGACGCGCAGCATGACGCCCAACCACGCAAGGCCACACCACGGCACCAGTGGGTAGAGGCCTGTCAGCAAGAGATGTGAGGCGAATCCTTCCAGGTCGTTCACCGCAACGCGGTCGTCCCACGAAGACGCCCCTTGGAGGGCAGGTGCAAGGACGATGACGAGGGGGGCCACCAACGCCGCCGCACGTGTCCAGCGCTGCACGTGTTGGTTGGGGTGCGTCCATGGCACGAGGGCCAAGAGCGCGAACAGGGACAGGACACCGGGCGTGAACGGATGGTAGAGGTGTGGTGCGCTCAGGTTCACCACAACTTGGGCGCACAGAAGCAGGGCTGCCCTGCGGAACCTTGAGGCCCATGGCCGATGTTTTCCTGCGGCTCCCCAGCCAGCCAACACCACGAACAGTGGCGCAGCAAGGCCGCCCAGCCCCGCCACGAGATAGCCAATCCCCGTGGCCTGGCCGACGGACGGTGGGGTGGCCGTGGCCGCCACGTGAACCATGACCATCAGCAGCACGGCAAGGCCACGCAGTGCGTCGATGTCGTCGCGGCGTGCGGTGACGGAAGCCGTCGTCAGAGCACCACCTCAGCTGGAGCGGTTTCGGACGTGCTCCACGGCGTTGCGGAACATCTGCAGCCCCTCGCCCTCCCATTCGCCAAGGCTCCGTTCGTCCACCGGCACGCTGGCTTCTGCCTCAGGTGCCGTGTAGCGGGTGTGGTCCGGGTGCAGCCACTTCGCGTAGATTGCTTCTGGGTGAGGCATCAGGCCGAACACCAGCCCGGTCGAATCGCACACGCCCGCAATGTTGCGCGCAGAGCCGTTTGGCGACATGGGGTAAGGCAGGCGTTCGTCCGTTCGACCCTCGCCTTTTGGCGTGGCTGGATCGACGTACCGGACAACGAGTTGGTGGGCTGCGTCCATCTCGTCCAGCACGCTTTCGTCTTCGACGACGAATCGCCCCTCGCCGTGGCGAACCGGGCAATCGATGCGGTTCAGGCCTTGCGTCCACACGCACGGGCTCTCTGGATCGAATTCGAGGGTCACCCACCGGTCTTCGTAGCGGCCGCTTTCGTTCATGGCCAGGGAAGCACGTTGTTCGAAATCGGGGGTGGCGTCACCGCCGGCGGGTGGGCCGGGGAGCAGCCCTGTCTTGACAAGGACTTGGAAGCCGTTGCAGATCCCGATGACGGGGCCTCCGTTCGCCACAAAGTCGCGAAGAGGGTCGCGAAGGGCGAAGCGGAGTCGGTTGCCGAGCAATCGGCCGCTTCCAAGATGGTCGCCGAAGGAAAAGCCGCCTGGAATGGCGAGAATATCGTAGGAGGACAGCAAGTCCGGGGATTCGATGAGGCGGTTGACGTGCAAGCGATCGGCTTCTGCCCCAACGAGGCGGAACACGGCGGCCGTTTCGTGGTCGCAATTGATGCCAAACCCGAACAAGACCGCAACGCGGACGGTCTTCATCAGCGCTCACCTCCCACAGGGAGGGCCAAAGGCGCCTTCCAAACCTCGACCATGTCGTCAACGGCGACGTCGATGAGTGCATCGTACCCGTCTTCAACGACAAGCCGGTCGCCCTCAACCACGAGGCCGATGAGGGTCAACCCGTGCTGCTCAAGGGCGTTGCACACCTCCGCTTCGTGCATCGCTTCCACGCCAATCACGATGCGTCCAAGCGATTCGCCCCAAAGCTGCCCGAAGGTGTCTGCGCCGTCAAGGCCGAGGCCGTCGAGGTCGATCATGGCGCCTCGGCGGCCGCCGATGCACATCTCGGCCAGTGCGACACCAAGGCCGCCTTCCGAGCAGTCGTGGGCCGTGCGGATGCGCCCGGCGGCGATCTCGCCCGACAGGGCTGCGTAGGCTTCCCGTTGCGCTTCGGGGTCGTCCATGGCTGGAACCGTTCCTCCAATGCCTTCCGCCTCGCCGCTTTCGGCCATCATGCTCGCGACTTCCGAAGCTCCGAGTTCCTGACGGCAGCGGCCGAAGAGGTAGAGGCGCTCACCGGCGCGCTTCAGGTCAGAAGTCGCCGTCATTCGCACGTCAGGATGATCTCCGAAGAGGGAGAACAACATCGTCGGGGGGATGGAAATCTTGTCTGCGCCGGTGCCGTAATCGTTCTTCATCGAGTCCTTTCCTGACACGCAGGGGACGCGATAGGCGCGGCACATGCGCTCCAGTTCACGGTTGGCCCGAACGAGTTGCGCGAGTTTGAAGCGCCCGTCGGGGGTTTTCTCCGAGACGATGGGGTCGGGCCAGCAGAAGTTGTCGAGGCCCGCCATTCGGTCCACGTCCACGCCGACGCACACCGCATTGCGAACTGCTTCGTCAACGGCCGCGACGACCATGGCGCCTGCGTCGATGTCTGCGTAACGAGGGACGATGCCGTTGCTGACCACAAGTCCGCGGCTCGAGCCATGCATGGGGGCAATGACGGCTGCATCCGCGGGGCCGTCGCGTTCAACGCCGACAAAGGGTTTGACCGCGGTTTGGGCGATCACCTCGTGGTCGTATTGGCGCACCCAGTCCTCCTTGCTGGCCACGTTTGGACGGGCGAGAAGGCGGAGCAAAAGGGCGGTGTGATCTGCGGCTTGGGGCGGAACAAAGGCGGGGTGCACCGGTGGGGACCAGACGCTCTCGAGGCGAAGTTGCGGTACACCGTCATGGAGGAATTCCAGCGGCAGCAGGGCCACGACGTCCTCGCCGTGGCGCACCAAGAAACGCCCGTCGTCGGTGAAGGTCGCCACCACGGTGGCTTCAACTTCGTGAACGGCAGCCATGGCCTCGAAGGTTTCTGCATGCTCGGGATGGACGGCGACCGTCATCCGTTCCTGCGACTCGGACACCAAGATCTCCCATGCAGAGAGGCCCACTTGCTTGAGGGGGGCGGCCGCGAGGTCGATCTCCACGCCACCGGTTTGTTCCGCCATTTCGCCGATGGAGGAGGAAATACCGCCCGCACCATTGTCGGTGATGCTTGCGATGAGGCCCGCATCGCGTGCCTCAAGGATCATGTCAAGCATTTTCTTTTGCGTGATTGGGTCGCCGATTTGCACGGCGCTTGAGGGCGAGTCTTCGGTCAATTCCAGAGACGAGAAGGTCGCGCCATGGATGCCGTCGGCGCCGATGCGGCCGCCAACCATGTAGACCAAATCGCCGGGTTTGGCGGTCTTGGCGTGCCCTGGCCGGCCGTCAGGCAGCGTTGCAGGCATCAGGCCGACGGTCCCGCAGTACACCAGCGGCTTGCCGATGTAACGGTCGTCGAAGACGATGGCTCCGTTGACGGTGGGGATGCCCGATTCGTTGCCACCCACGCGAACGCCGGCGTGAACGCCGCGGAGGACGCGGCTGGGGTGGAAGAGGTTGGACGGAAGGTCGCCCTCCCAGTTGGGCGGCCCGAAGCAGAACACGTCGGTGTTGGCGATCGGGCGGGCGCCAAGGCCGGTACCCAGAATGTCTCGGTTCACGCCTACGATGCCGGTCATTGCACCGCCGTACGGGTCGAGGGCCGAGGGTGAATTGTGGGTCTCCGCCTTCATGCAGACGCTCCATTCATCGTCCCACGCGATGACCCCAGAATTGTCGTGGAACACCGAAAGCAACCATGGCATCTCCTCCTGCATGTCGAGGGTGGGCCTCATGATGTGGGTCTTGAACAGCGAGTCAATCTCCACGTCTTCCCCGGTCTCCTCGTCGCGGTGATGGATGTGTGCGGCGAAGATCTTGTGCTTGCAGTGCTCACTCCACGTTTGCGCCAAACATTCCAATTCCACATCTGTCGGAGCGTGTGGAGGTAGCCCGAGGGCGGTGCGTGAAGCCTGCACAGCAGGGTCCCTGTAGTGGTCTCGAATGGTTTGCATCTCCTCCAGGTTGAGGGCGAGCAAGCCGTCCTCGGAAAGCCGGATGAGGGTTTCATCGTCGACTTCGAGGTCGACGGTCGCCGGCGGTTGTGCTTCCACGGCCGGGCGTTCCGGGTACCCGAGGAGGTTCCATCCGTCGGGGCCCGGCCCTGTCTG
>DALQ01000084.1:5062-5196 GCA_002496845.1 Euryarchaeota archaeon UBA495 | reverse complement strand
GACCGCACCGGCATCGCCGTCCCAATGACGGGAAGCGCCGAACCCAAGGAAGGCCAGATCACAGGTGGGTACGTGCATGATGTCGAAGCAGGATTGCACCCTTGGATCGCCGTATTGGACTTCAAGAGCATGTA
>DALQ01000084.1:1861-4725 GCA_002496845.1 Euryarchaeota archaeon UBA495 | reverse complement strand
CATCATGATCGGTCACAACATCTGCTACACCACCCGCGTGGACCCTGCTCATCCTGAACAACCTGCAGACGAGCAAGAGGTGCACACGGCCCCGACCGGTGTTCGTTTCTGGGGAGAAGGGCATCGGACCGGCCTCGTGCCTTTTTTGCTCCGCGATTTGATGGAACAGCGCGACCGCCACAAACAGGGCATGAAGGACGCTGAGGCGGAAGCGGAGCATGCCTTCCACGACGCGATGCAATACGCCGTGAAGATCCTGATGAACTCCTTCTATGGGGTCTTTGCGTCGGGCTTCTACCGATTCACGCACCGCGATTTGGGATCGTCCATCACTGCGTGGGCTCGGCACAACATCAAGGCCGTCATCGCCGATTTGGAGGCGCAAGGTCACCCCGTGGTGTACTCGGACACCGACTCGATTTTCGTCAAATCTCCCATCGAAGGAAGCGTGCCAGGTGCCGTCCCGACACAGGCCCGGATTGATGCTGCATCCGGAGATAACGAGGCCAAAAATGTCGTCTTGCAGTGGAATCAAGCCAAGGACGCGATGGTGACGTTTGGGCTTGATTTAGCGGAGAAGTACAGCCGTGATGCCGCGGTGTTGGAGTTCGAAAAAGGCCTTTCCGTCTTCTTTTCACACGGCGCCAAAAAGCGCTACGTCGGACAAGTGGTCTGGCCAAGCGAGGACATGCTCATTCGAGGGTATGAAACCCAGCGCACGGATTCATTCGCGTTCTTGGTCGAAAGCATGCATAAGGTGATGGAGCATGCCTTGGCGGATGAAGGTGAAGCCTTGGTGGCCTATGCCTTGGACCAGGTGGACGCGCTGAAGGCGCAAACGATCGACGCGGACCGCCTCATCCTAGCCAAATCATGCAAGGGCCGGGTCCTCCGGACGCCCGTCAAATCTGTAGATGATGTTGATTTCACCAAAGTGTACGCTAAACCGGACAGCATGGCCCAAGTTCGTGCAGCAAAAAGGCGCATCGAACTTGGCTTGCCGTTTACTTCCGGGATGAAGGTCTCTTTCATCGTCACAGATGCCAGCCGACGCCCGATGGAGGTGGCACCTTGGCTTGAAGAGCAGGAAGGCGGCGGTGTCGACGGTTACGACGGGCGCTTCTACGCTGAGCGGCTCGCAGCGGCCCTTGGACGCATCACGGAGGCCTTCGGTTGGACGGCCCAAGACCTCATTCGGGGCAGCCGGCAAACGTCGTTGTTCTCGTTTTGATGCTGCAGCGGGGCACAGGGTTCTTGATGCCGCGGGGGCAGGATTCACCATGGGACGATGGCCGGTGGCGGCGAGCCTCATGCTGTTGATGGTGGCCTCAAGTCTGGCTGGATGCGTGACGGACGCCGGGGATGAAGTGGGCTTGGATGCCGTGTTCACCCTCTCGCCGGCCAACAACATCCGCGTCGGCGACACGGTCGCGTTCGACGCATCCGGGTCTTTGCCCAACGACGGGTCCCTGAGCTACCGCTGGGATTTTGACGGCAACGGGACCGTTGACGCCACCGGCAGGACGGCCGAGTGGACCTTTGGCGTGGCGGGCAGTTTCACCGTGGTGCTGACAATTTCCGACGGGATCCGTTCGAAGGACGCCACCCGCACGGTGGACGTGGTCGAGGCTTCCGCGGAAGCCCCGACGGCCACCATCAGCACGGACGCTTCTTCGGAGTTCGACTGCCTCGGCGAGGACGTGTCTGCCACGTCCTATCTGCTGATTTGGATTTGCGAGGACGACAAGGAGACTTCGGACCGGAAGATCACCGCCACCACCACGGTGGCCCTCGACGCGAGCGACTCCGAAGCGGCTACCTCCGACGATTACATCACCGAATGGACGTGGGACCTCGCGCCGTCTGAAGACGACGACGGTGACGGAGATGCCGAGAACGATGCAGACCTGGATGGCGAGACCGTCGACTGGACGTCCGTGGCGCCAGGCGAATACGAGGTCGTGTTGACCGTGAAGAGCAGCAAGGGCTTGACCAGCACGGACGAGATCAAGGTGCATGTGAACTACGCCGGAACGTGGACAGATTTCGAGATGGGAGGCAACAGTTCCTCGGGACCCGCCCAGCTCGACTTTGACGTCACCGTGGTGTACGACCGCGACAGCGGCAACACGATTCGCAAGGCCATCGCCGAACTGACCTATCCCAAGCAGGACGACGACTGGGTCGTCGGCGGCGGTCAACAGCAGAACAACAACCGCCTCGAAATCTACGTCCTCGACGAAGAAAACGAGGAAGTGGTGAACTCCTCGGAAATCGGTGACGATCAGCGTGAAGACGGAAACTGCGACGGCGACGATTACTGCCTGAGTTTGCCCCTCTCGTCCTACCTGATGACCGACACCACCCACGGCGACGGCGAGTGGACCATGCGCATCCACAACGACCGCTGGAACGACATCAAGGTCCACCAATTCCGCATCGTGTTGGAGTACAAGTGAGCCCAAATTCCCGCGCAAGGCTCCAATCGAGGGCAGCGTGGAGTTCAAATAGGGGAGTTCAGTCGGCGACTCGCACAGGAGTGTATTACCATGCCATCGCAGTGGGAAGACAAGAAGAAGCCGCATCGCAACATCGTGTTCGTTGGTCACGTTGACCACGGAAAGTCGACGACCGTTGGTCGTCTCCTCCTCGACTCCGGTCACATTGAGGGACACGTCATTGAGAAGAACGAGAAGCTCGCCGCCGAGCAAGGCAAGGCCGGATTCGGTCTCGCCTACGTCATGGACGGGCTCAAGGAAGAGCGCGAGCGTGGAATCACCATCGACGTCGCTCACAAGGAGTTCTTCACCCCGAAGTACTACTGGACCGTCATCGACGCGCCCGGTCACCGTGACTTCGTCAAG
>DALQ01000084.1:0-1549 GCA_002496845.1 Euryarchaeota archaeon UBA495 | reverse complement strand
CCGTGACTTCGTCAAGAACATGATCACCGGTGCCTCCCAGGCCGACACCGCTGTGCTGCTCTGTGCGGCCAACGACGGTGTCAACGCCCAGACCAAGGAACACGCCTTCCTCGCCCGTGTGCTCGGTGTGAAGGAACTCATCGTCCACGTCAACAAGATGGACATCTCCGGTGTCGACTGGGCCGAAGAGAAGTTCAACTCCACCAAGACCGAGGTGTCCAACCTCCTCAAGATGGCGGGCTTCGGCGGTCAACTCGACCGCATCCCCTTCATCCCCGCGTCCAGCCTCAATGGCGACAACGTGTTTGAGAAGTCCGACAAGTGCCCCTGGTACAATGGACCCACCCTCTTCGAAGCCATCGACGCTGCGGCCATGCCCGACAAGCCTGTGGACAAGGCCCTCCGCCTGCCCATTCAGGACGTCTACAAGATCGGCGGCATCGGTACCGTGCCCGTCGGCAAGGTCGAGACCGGCATCCTGAACGTCGGCAAGACCGTGGTCTTCAACCCCAGCCAGAAGTCGGCTGAGGTCAAGTCCATCGAGATGCACCACACCATGGTCGACAAGGCTGAGCCCGGCGACAACGTCGGTTTCAACGTCCGTGGCCTCGCCGCCACCGACATCCGCCGCGGTGACGTTGCGGGCTACTCTGAGAGCGAGCCCACCTTCGTCCGCCACGACGAGACCTTCGTCGGACAGATCCAGCTCATGGACATCCCCAAGGCGGTCTCCGTTGGCTACACCCCGGTGTTCCACGCCCACACCGCTCAGGTCGCTGTCCGCTTCCAGGAACTCCTTGAGAAGACGAACAAGGCCGGCAAGGAGGCCAACCCCTCCTTCCTGAAGACCGGTGACGCGTGCCTCATCCGCTTCCAACCGACCAAGCCGATGGCCATCGAAGCCATGGAGACGTTCCCCGAACTCTCCCGCTTCGCCATCCGTGACATGGGCAAGACCGTCGCTGCCGGCGTCTGCCTCAAGATCGAGAAGAAGTGAGCCTCCACTGAGGCATGAGTTGAGGAGGGTCGTCGATGGCTGCGGTCACCGTGATCAAGTTGACTGGTGAAAACCACCAAGACATCGATCAGGTCGCCCATCAGATCAAGCTGATTTGCGACTCCGGCGGCGTCAAGCTCCGCGGTCCAATCCCCTTGCCCACCCGTCGTCTTGTTGTTCCCGTTCGCCGGGCTCCCGACGGTGAAGGCAGCGAGACTTACGACCACTACGAGATGCGTGTCCACAAGCGCCTGCTTGAGATGGACATCACCTCGGGGAAGGACGAATCCGCTCTCCGCAACGTCGCTCGAATCGACATCCCTGACACGGTCAGCATCGAAATCTCGATGCGAAGCGTCAACTGAGTCCGGCACCACGCTCGGCATCGATTGAAAGCGTCGGTGCAACCGCTGCCGTTCACAGTTCCGCGGACTCGGCCACACCAGACGCCACCAGAATGTCGGCCACGTCTGGCGTCAACATGTGGACGTCACCTGAAGAGAGCACGATGTCTTCTCCGTCAGGCCCAAGGATCGGGTCTTCCATCGAGGC
>DALQ01000067.1 GCA_002496845.1 Euryarchaeota archaeon UBA495 | reverse complement strand
CGCACTACCGGGCTATGCGATCTCGGCTTGAGACGAAGCCCGTGCATCACGGTCATAAGCATGATGCAGCAGCGGCAAAGCGTGTTGGTTCGGTTCGTAGGCGACGGCGGTGAACACGAGCTGACGATGGCCGAAGGCGCGACGATTCGGGAGGCCTTGCTTGCCGTGAACCTGTTGCCAAGCCTGCACATTGTCTCACATGACCAGCAAGTCCTGCCGATGACAACGGCCCTTCAGGGCGACGTCACCCTCGAAGTGACCAGAATCGCATCAGGCGGTTGAGGCCTCGGCCGCTCGTGCAAGCACACGAAGGTCAGAGACGTCGCTGATGTCGCCTTGCAGTTCGTCCACCCAAGCTCCGGGGGCCAAGTTCGTGAAGGCCACCACGTCACCGGCCTCGACGTGCCCGTAGGCCCGTGGCATCGCGTTGCTCCATCCGTCGATTTTCATCGTACCAGTCGAGTCGATGAGCATCAATCCGCAACGCGACCAAGGCCGTCCGTTGCGCCCAATGCCGTGCTTCTCGAAGCGGTACGCGACACGCCCCACCACGTCCACACGTGCCGGCTGATGCATCATCAGGCTGTCAAGCGCGCCGCCCTCGACCGCTTCAAGCGTCGAGCGTGGGTCGAAACGGAGGGTCAGTCGCCCTCCACGTCCGATTTCTGGCATCACGTTCGTGAGTCGAACCCGCTGCCCTTTGACGACATCGAGGTTCATGCCTTCAGGCGTGTTTCGACCAAGGATGCGCATCTCTGCCTGACGTTGGCCGTCCGTGAAGAGGACACGTGGCCGAGAGGCGCCCGTGATCTGAACCGAATTGACCTCGAGGTGAAGGTCAACCCTTGGATTGATGTCGCCAAGCGAATCCACGTTGGTGGTTTGCGCGTGGCCCGGAAGTTGGAAACGACGAGGAAGGTCAGGCATTTCACCCTCTGGACCTGGGCAAATGACCTGCCACTCGCAGAGCGTGCACCGCTTGAGCAAGTCATCGTCCTCGCCTTCGAAGACGCCACCGAGACCGTGGTTCCTGTACGGAGCGGGGTGCGGGGGGCAGGAGGCTTCGTCCGGAGTCTCCTCTCGAAGTTCTTCCCAAAGGGATTCGAACCGTGCTTCGAACTCCTCGCACCATGCATGGCTTGGGACGTCCACATCAACCACATCTCCTGTGCCCAAGAACCAGATGGAAAGGCGATTAGGCAGGGGAGAACCGTCGTGCGTCGCACGCCACAAGGCCGCATAGGCGCGAAGTTGGGCATGGTACCCTGAGGTTCGATCTGATGCACCGATGGAGGCCTTGAGGTCCACGATTTCCGCACCACCACGCCACCTGTAGACCAGGTCATACTCGCCTTGGAAACGGAACGAAGGATGGACGGCTTGGCTGCTGAAACTGCCGGCGTCGGGGTCAACAAACCAAGGCCGCGTGAGTTCCCAAGCCTCGAGGACATCGCATGCTCCTTCGCCCGCAAGTGGATGCGCCCCGTTGGCGGGAAAGCGTCGTCCATCAGGCGCGGGATGTGCAGGCCGTTCGCCAGCCCTCCACGCTTCCAGCGATGGGCCTCCACCCAAGGCAAGGCATGCTTCAAGCTCCTCGAGATGGAGATCAATCGCTCGTTCGACCATCCGGAGCGCAGCCTGGGGGTCAATCCGCTCCTCCCATGATCCGCTCTTTCGCTCATGGGAATCCCATGCCGAACGTTCCACAGCGAGACAAATTGGGAGATGAAGGGCGGCCCTTGCGTACGCCCACGTGCGAACCGCCTCAACCGAAGACGGGCGTGTTGGAAGCGGCAACAGGCCATCCGCCGGCCATCCAGTGGTGGCAAGACGATCGGGCCGGTCCTCATCGTCTAAGGGCGTCCCACTCAGGACATTGTGCGGGGCACCGGCCACGATGAGCCCCGGAGATTCACGAAGCGTCAAGCACACCGCAGCCTCGACGGCGCGTCCAAGGTGAAGCGGAGGGGTTTGCGCAATACGCAAGCGGCGGACCTTTTCGAGAAACCATTGCCGAGGGCAAGCGTCCCAGAGGTTCATCTGACTGGCAGAAAGCCGACGATAGGGCCCGACAGGGTCTTCTTCCTCGGGGACGAAGACGGGCATACACACGACGTCTGGCCACGACCCACTTGAACCTCACGACTCGGGGCGGTGAACCTCGACCCGCGTGGAACGTGCATCGATGCGCAACTGAGGCCTGCCCTCCCGCCAGCCAAGTTCTGCTCCGGTGAGTTTCACGTGATCTCCTGGGCGAATGGAGAGGATGCGGTCGTTCAGGCTGCTTCCAAACATCGCGACTTCAATGACACGATCTCCATCGTACACGTGCAGCGTACCCATGGACCATGGACGTCCATCAAGCCGGACGCCGTTGCCTCGCCCAATGGAGACGACCAAGGCCGACACGTTCGCCCTGGTGCGCAGCATCCCGAGTCGTGTGACCTCTGCATCGGCATCGTCGTCGTGGAAGGTGGTGCCTGCGTCTGCGTAGAGCCGAGGTGCTCCGCGCCATGCCCCGGGGAGAGCGCCTCGAACCAACACAGGGCCTGTTTGCACGTGATGCAGCCCCGGTGAAGCGCCCGGTTGGCTTTCTTCCACGGCCACGTGAACGCGCCCGCTGGTCAGGGCAGCACCGATCACCGGCTCACCGAAATGGTTGGGTAAAGGCCCCCAACGGCCATCGAGGGTTCCACGCACATTGACGCGGTATGGAATCTCGGAAAGCGACTCGTAGGGAGGCTCTATAGAAGGAGGCGTAACGCCGCTTCCGCAGCGTTCCTCCAACAAGGCCATCACACCCTCCTCGGTGGACAAGGCGCACCAGCGGCAGTTCGGTCGCTCGCAGCTTGCTTCAACATCAAGCGGCCAAGCCATGGCTCCCTCGCTCCCTTCGGCCATGCCCAAAGCGACCTCCTCAAGCAAGGAGGTGGCCTCGTCATGGTCTGGGAACGGCTCAACGATTTTTCGAAGGCCTCCGTTCAGGTACCATCCCTCCAATGCGTCGGGCTTTTCCCCAAAGCAGGCTTCCCAAAGCCAACCGTAGAACCTCATCTGATCGTGGAGCGATGAGCCGTAAGGCCCACCGCCATCCCCTGACTTCAAGTCGACCAAGCGGGTCTTTCCGTCCCAACGCAGCACCACGTCCAACTCGCCTGCAGCCCAGCCTTCGGGATGGAACATGCGTTGGGGTTGACCGACCCTTGGGTCCTTGACCCACGGCCGGATGATTTCCCAAGCCTCTGCGTGGTCGACGGAAGCGCTTTCATCCTGCCAGCCGAGAAATCCCTCCTTGGGTGGCGCATCCAGATGAGGGGGCCATCGGTCAGGAAGAGGGTGCTCCGGTCGTGCTCCATCGGAGGGAGCAGGGACATCGAAGACGCGTTCATTTCGACGCATGGCAGCAAGGAATGGGCCGCCACCAACCTCCACACAACGGTCCACCTCGACCATCAGGAACTCAACCGCGGCCCAGATGCGCGCTGCGAGGTCTTCTTCGGTAAACGGCCACCCAGGCGTGTCCCATTCGCGGCGCCAAGGCAAGGCATCCCATCGACGAAGCCCTTCTTCACGGACAAGACGCGCTTCCTCGTCCGCACAGCCCTTCAGCCACGCCAGCAAGCCATCGCGGTCCACGCCTGCAGGCGCATGCCGCATGATGAGGCGAATCACACCGTCCTCAAGCACATGCCCGAGCACCTGAGAGGGTGAAGTCGGAGAACTTAGGCCAAGCCCACGTGTGATCTGCCACTCGATGCGGCACCTTCCCCACGCGCTGAACGCCGACCCTGAAAGGCGGCGACGTGACCGCCCGAGCGGGCCGCCAACGGGGGGCGTCGTGACCGGCATGAACACCGCACCTCGGGACCCTGCATGAAGCACGCGGCTTCAAGCGGAGTAGGAGTAGTAATCTCCCGCCCTGCGCTGCTCGCGGTCTTTCCGGCTCTCGGATTTGTTGATGCGAGGTCGCTTGGACTCATGGTCACGACGGAAGGTGATGTTGACACCGGACAAAAACCGGTTCATCCCGTCCCGTAGATCAAAGGGCCCTTCAGCCCGACCGTGGACGCCACCTTGGCCCTCAAACACCAGCAAAGAATCGCTGACGATGTCGATGAAGTAGACGTCGTGGTCGATGACGAAAGCGGCCTTCTCGTTCGATTCCATGGTGCGACGGATGGCTTTCGCTGCCTCCATGCGTGCGTTGGCGTCAAGATGGGCACTCGGCTCGTCCAGAAGGTAGACGTCCGCCTCGCGCCCCAAACAAATGGCGATGGCCACGCATTGCCGCTCGCCGCCCGAGAGCCGCCGAACGCGCTTGGCCAGCAGTTGGTCCACGCCCAAAGCGCGAATGACGTTCACGTTGAACTCGCCAGAGCGCCAGCGAGGTCCGAGTTCGCTGTCGAGCCAAAGCTGCACCGTGCCTTCCATGTCCAAGTCGAGGTGCTGCGGTTTGTAGGAAATCTTGGCACCGGCGCTGACCCAACCCGCGTCGTACTCCAGTTCACCGGCGAGCATTTTGATCATGGTGGATTTCCCGGTGCCGTTCGGACCGACAACACCGACCACCTCAGCGCGATGAACGGCGCCCTCCTTGGCTTCGAGTTTGAACGTACCCAATTCCTTTTCCAAATCGCCCCATGACACCATCGGGGCGCCTGTTTCGACCTTCCTGTCCTTGTGACCAAGGAAGGTGATTGGTTTGTCTCGGATCCTGACGTTTTGTTCCTGAAGGAAACCGTCGAGGTAGGCGTTGATGGCGGTCCGGGTGGAACGCGCGGGAGTGAAGATGCCGAACGCCCCTTTGTTGCCATACACAATGTGCACCAGGTCTGCAAGCACGTCAAGCACAGCAAGGTCGTGCTCGATGACGATCACGCGTCGTTCTGCGGCCAGCTCTTGCACAATCCTGACAATGCGCATTCGTTCGTAGATGTCCAAGTACGACGAAGGTTCGTCCAAGAAGTACACGTCTGCATCACGCAGCAACGTGGCGGCCATGGCCATGCGCTGCAACTCGCCGCCAGAGAGCTGCCCGATTTCTCGGTCGAGAAGATGGTCAATGCCCAAGCCTGCGGTCAATTCGTCGTACAAACCTCGCTCGTCCACCTTCCTGAGCAGGTCACCGACCTTGCCCTTGACACGTTGCGGCAGGCGATCGACGTTCTGTGGCTTGACCGCCACGGAGATGCGGCCTTCTTTGACTTCAACCAAGAAATCACGGAGTTCACCACGAGGTAGGGTTGCAATCACGGCGTCCCAATCGGCTTCGCCTTTCCAGTCACCAAGGTTGGGAACCAACCTTCCAGACAATGCATTGACGGCGGTGGACTTGCCCATGCCGTTTGGGCCCAGAATGCCAACCACGCTGTCTTTGCTGGGCGTTGGCAAGCGAAACAACCGGAACCCGTTCAAGGAATAACGGTGCATCATGTCGGTTTCGAGTTCCTCGGGGAGATTGATGATCTTCACAGCGTCGTCCGGGCACAATTTCGCACGAACGATGCAAGGAGGGCAAGCATGCTCCGAAATCTTGACGAGTTTTCCTTCGACGATGATGCATTCCTTGGAACACATCTGTGACCATTTTTTCAGGTAATCATACGCGTTGCTCTTGGGTTCGCAACGTTCGGGAATCACCACAGCGATACGCATGTTGAATCCTCCCAGATGGAACGCGCCGGTGGCGCGCTATCAACGTGACCTCAAACGAGGCCCTTGAGGTGCTCAGCCCCGCGGACCAACTTGGTCGAGCAGGGGGTGGGGAACTTCATGCTGGCCTTGCGGAGCGCGGACTTGGCCGTGAGGTAGTGCTCAGGCGTGGTCTGCAGGGTCAACACACGCTGACCACGCTGGACGCGGGCGGCGGTGCCGACGTTCTTGCCGAAAGCACAGCGCATGCCCTGGGACACACGGTCTGCACCGGCGCCAGTGGCTTGCTTGTTCTCACGGAGCACGTGGTGAGGGTAGGTGTGGACGCGAAGCGCATAGCCTTGGGCGCCAGAGGCGTTACGGATGGTCGCGTTGCAGATCACACGGGCCGCTTCAAGGGCCGTGTGGCGAATTTGGCAGGCGTTGTCAGCGCGCAGTTCGAGCACAACGGGGAAACCTCCCGTCTCAGCCGCACGGCGGTTCCCAACGTGGAACTGCATGATACGGTTGTTGGGCACACCGCCGATGTACTTGCGTCGGGTGTACGCAGGGCCCTTGACTTGGCGGTACATCTTCGCGGGCTTGCGTGCCATAACGGAACCTCCGAGCAGGCTGCCGACCTGAACGCTGCTTATGAGGCCTCCGATGAGCAACCCAAGGCCCATGGGCGCGAAAAGGCTTGAGAGCCCGCGCCCTGTCGTGTGGTCATGGCCTCGGGGCTTTCACGTCTTCTGGAGGAAGAGTCGGAGCACCAATGGCTCGCCATTGGCCTCTTTGCACTTTTCGCGGTGGCCGGCGGCTGGGCGGTCGGAGCCACGGGCACGATCTCGTCGTTGGGCGATGCACCCGTCACGGCGGCTTGGCAAGGCCATGATGTGCTTGACGTGGCCATGGTGGACGGCGAGTGGGACCTTGCTCACGTTGGCGTCGTGGTTGACCAACAAGGCGCCTTGCTCTATCTGCAAGAAGACGAGGGCGCCGATGGGGTGACGATCATCACCCGTACCAACGTGCCCGAGCGCCTCCTGCACACCGAAGACGGCGTATGGTGGGACGCCGGAAACGGCGCCCTGCAAGGGTGGGCCAAAGTCAACGGTGAGTGGAACCTCGCTCAAAGCCTGTCAGGCTTGGACTCCGGCGAGGCCATCGACCTCGTGGCTGCCGAATCATCGACCACGGTCCTTGGCTGGCTCCTCGTGGCGGACGGCCAGAGCACCTCGGCTGTGGCTTACGACGGGCTTGGTTCCAATTTCTCAGCCGTGGACGCGCCTTTGGGCGTGACTTGGACGCACCTTGAGCGCATGGACGACAAACACCTGGCTGCGGTGGGATGGCGTGCTTCAAACGAAGCAGGCCAGAACCCCGCACAACCCACCACGCAGGCTTCCATCACCATCATCCAAGTCCGTGACGGCACCATGGTGGCGCTTGAAACCCTCGAGGGGCCAAAGGGAATGGCACACACGGTGTCTCACGCTGAAGACGGCGTGGTGCTGGTGGCCACGGAAGAGCACGCCATGCTGATTGATTCAGATGCATCGGCGACGGTCATCGACGTGAGGTCCTCCGCCGCGATGGTGACCGAGGACGGTGCGGTGTGGTTCGCCGGCGGAGCCGACAGCACCCTGATGCCAAGGTGGATCGAGGGTGACCTTCAGACAGAGCGCCTTGCTGGGCCCCTCGGCGTCTTTGTTGCTTCCTCCGCGACGGACGGACACCATTGGTTGCTCTTCGGCATCGACGGAGCTGGCGAACACGCCGCACTCATGCTTGACGTGGACCAACTCACGTCACCGTTCAGCGGACGTGGCTTCCTGAATCTGCTCTTCTTCGTGGTTGGAACCGCCTCCATCCTTGGCTTGGCCAACACGTGCTGGCGCCAAAGCATCGCATGAACGGGCTCAAGCCTGCTTTCGCCACCTTCATGTGCCCCCGTCCGTGCTGAACAGGCCTGACTCGGGGGCATGGCCATGGCGAAGCGCACGATGATGGACCAGCACGCCGAATTGAAGGCGGCGCACCCCGACACGGTGCTGTTCTTTCGCATGGGCGATTTCTACGAGCTGTTCCACGACGATGCGGAAGTCGGCGCCGAAGTGCTCGGATTGACCTTGACGGCCCGCGACAAATCGTCCGGCACGCCGATCCCAATGGCGGGTTTCCCTTGGCACCAACTTGAGGAGCAATTGCGGATCATGCTCCGAACCGGACGAAAAGTCGCAGTGGCCGAGCAGGAAGAGGAACTTCGCGAGGGAGCAAAACTGCTCGAACGAGTGGTGACGCGGGTCTACACGCCGGGCTCCTTGTACGAAGAGGGGTTGCTGGAAACCGAGCAAGCCACGGTGCTCGCTGCCTTGGTGGAGCGTGCAGAGATCCTCGGACTTGCCGTCCTCGATGCTGCTTCAAGTTCAGGCCAGTGCATGCAATTCGATGGCCCAGACCGCTGGTCAAGACTCCAAGACGAACTCCTCCGCTGGGCTCCGCGTGAATTGGTGGTCAGGAAGGCATTGGCTGCACAAGCCCCCTTTGGCGCGCTTGTTGGGGACCTTCCCAAAACCGTGATTTCTCAGCACACCTGCGCGCCAAAACGTGCCAAAGCAGGCCTGACCAAAGCCCTGGGCGTGGCCGATTTGGGGCACCTCGACTTGGACGCCTCAGGCACGGCCCTCGAGGCGGCGGGCCTCGGCGTCGATTACCTGACGACCATGCTCCATGCGAACGTCGCGCTGGTGGACCTCGATGTCGCAGAAGACCAGGGTGCCATGGTGCTTGACCGCACAACCCTACGAAATTTGGAGGTCATCAGCACCTTGGCCGGCGAACATGAGGGCTCGCTTTTGGCTGCCGTTGGACGATGCCGAACCGCCATGGGCCGCCGCCGCCTCAAGGCATGGCTGCTTCGCCCCCTGAACGATTTGGCCGCCATTTCGGCGCGCCACGACGCCGTCCTCGCCCTGAGCCGTTCCTCGCGTCGCCTTGAGGCGTTGCGCGTCGCATTGACGGGCATGCGGGACTTGGAACGCTTGGCCACACTCTCAGGCCACGGACGAGCCAACGCCCGGGACCTCGTGGCCACGGCCGTGGCCTTAGAACGCCTTCCTGCGGTGGAGCGAGCGTGCAACGACACGGACGATCCTCTCTTGCAGCATCTTGCTGAAGGCCTGACGGCGCTGGACGCGGTGGCTGACCGCATCAGCCGGACGCTGGTTGATGCCCCTCCCCTGACGCTTCGGGAAGGAGGGCTGTTGCGCGACGGCGTCGATGAGGAAGTGGACCGTTTGAGGGCCATCACCGGAGAGGGGACGGCGTGGTTCCAAACCTACGAAACAAACCTCCGCGAATCCTTGTCCATTCCCAGCCTGAAGGTTCGGCAAAACAGGCAGATTGGTTGGTTCATCGAAGTCACCCGGACGCACCTTGAGAAGGTACCAGAGACGTTCACGCGCAAGCAGCAGATGACCAACGGCATGCGTTTTGTGACCGAGGAATTGCTCGAGCGTGACGATGCGTTGTTGACGGCCACGACGCGTGTCCGGGCACTTGAGTACGAGCGATTCGTCGAACTTCGACGAGCCGTGGCCGAACACGCCCGAACGCTCTCGCTGCTGGCGTCACGCGTGGCCTCCATCGACGTCCTCCACGGCTTTGCAGTCGTGGCACGTGAGCGGCGTTGGACACGGCCAACGATGATGGAAAGCGGCGACCTCGTCCTTGAGGGAGCACGCCATCCGGTGTTGGAGCGAAACCCTGGTTACGTGCCCAACGACCTCCGTTTCGACAAGAAACGACGCCTGCTCCTCATTACAGGACCGAACATGGGCGGGAAATCCACCTACCTCCGGACGGCTGCGTTGGTGACCTTGCTGGCCCAAGCGGGCAGTTTCACGCCTTGCGATCGAGCCCGTGTGGGAATGGTGGATCGGATTTTCACGCGGGTCGGCGCCAGCGATGACTTGCTTCGCGGCCGTTCGACCTTCATGATGGAGATGATCGAAGTCGCCCATATCCTGAGGAGAGCCACCCCCAATTCGCTGGTGTTGCTGGATGAGATTGGGCGTGGAACGTCCACCTTCGATGGCTTGTCCATTGCTTGGGCGGTCAGCGAAGACATCGCCCGTCGCCTCGGTTGTCGAACCTTGTTCGCCACGCATTACCACCAACTGATTGGCCTTGAGGGCGATGTCCCCGGCGTGGTCAACGTCTCGGTCGGAGTGGCGGAAGTCGAGGGGACGTTGCGCTTCCTGCACACGGTCGAAGACGGACCCTGCGACGATTCCTACGGCGTACGCGTGGCAGCCCTCGCTGGGCTTCCGCAACCGGTCATCGAACGCGCGGGGGACCTGCTGCAGTTCCTTGAGAGGCAAGCCGAGGGAGCCAAGGCAGGCGGTGGCGGCCAACCCGGGCGCCGGGACCAAGGTCAATCCAGCCTCATGCGCTACTTCGCCGCCGCCAACACAGGTGCTGCGCCTCAAGAACCGAGCATAAGCAAAGCACAATCTGAGGTTCTTGATGCCATCTCAACGGCCGACATCGACGGCATGAGCCCACGTCAGGCCGCCGAATTCCTTGCCACCATGCACGACCGTTTGAAGGAGGGATCCGATGACTGAAGGACGGATTCAACAGCTCGATGACCTCACCATCGGCCACATTGCGGCCGGTGAAGTGGTCGAGCGACCGGCTCAGGTCGTCAAGGAACTGCTTGAGAACAGCATCGATGCAGGCGCAAAGCGCATCGACGTGGCCGTCGAGCGCGGAGGATTCGACCTGATCCGCGTCAGCGACGATGGCCGAGGCATCCACCCTGATGACCTGAATCTCGCCATGGATCGGCACGCGACATCGAAACTTACGCGTCGTGAAGACCTCGCCGCCATCCACACCATGGGCTTCCGAGGCGAGGCGCTGGCCTCGATTGGGGTGGTCAGCGAATTGACCCTCCAAAGCAGACAAGACGGCAAAGAAGCCGCTGAAATCCACATGCGTCATGGGCACAAAGGAGGGGTCGAGCCGAGCGGCCGTGGCGTTGGAACCACCGTGACGGTGGCCGGCCTGTTCAGCAATGTGCCGGCGAGGCTGGCCTTCCAACGCCGACCACAGACGGAACACGCGCGAATTGTCGACGTCGTGGTCGCTCACGCCTTGGCTCACCCAGAGGTTGGCTTCAGCCTGGAATTGGACGGGCGCGTGGCCTTGGACGTGCCCGATACGGAGGACCCAGAGGATCGCCTGCATGATGTGCTGGGTCAGAAAGCAGGGGATCTGCTGCCGTTGAGCGCGCCTGCAGAAGACGAGCATGCCCCCGGAGAAGAGCGATGGGACGGATGGATCAGCGCACCGGACATCACGCGTGGCAAAGCCGACGACGTCCACGTGTTGGTCAACGGTCGTCCGATTGCTTCTGGACCCTTTCAACAAGCCCTGCGTCGTGGATACAGAACACGTTTGATGGTCGGGCGTCACCCCGTGGCTGTACTCAGGCTGACGCTTCCGCCCGAGGAAGTCGACGTCAACGTCCACCCCACCAAGAGCGAAGTTCGCTTGAAGCATGCTTGGCGGGTGCTTGAACGCCTTGAGCGCGCCGTGGCTCACACCCTGAGCACGGTGGCCACGAAACCGGAAGGCGCTGGCGCGATTCCAGAACTCGCGGGCTTGGACCACACCTCGCAGCAAGAGCTCCCCGTCGAGGAAACGCTCCCTCCATCCGCTCCTGCTTGGGTGGCGGCTGCAGGCATGGCGCTCGAACCGGAACCAGAACCCATCCAAACCGTGGTCGAGGAGGACCTCGAACAGGCCACACTTCCTGGTCTGTCGGCCAAACCAGTCGCCCCTGCTTTGTCATCTGCAGAACGTGACCTTCACCGCCACGCGGGAGGCACGTGCAACCTTTCCAATGAACCGGCCCTTGAAGGGGTGCTGAACGATCTGCCTGAGATGGTCCCTCTCGGCCAGTTCGCTGGAACCTACATGCTGGTGGCTGCGGGCGACGAACTGCTCTTGGTCGACCAGCATGCCCTGCATGAGCGGATCCGCTACGAACGGTTGCGCCACGATGAGGCCCTGTGGGAAGGACAGCGGCGCCTTGTCCCCATCCAACTGGACCTCGACGCTCGAACCGGTGAACGCGTGCGTGCGGGCCGTGAACGGCTTTCCTCCGTTGGGTTCGACCTTGAGGAGCAGGGCGAAGGATGGCAGATGACCGCCGCCCCCCGCTTGCTTGGGGACGATGCAGAGGCCTTCTTGCTCGACCTGCTGCAGGACGTGGATGAAGACGGGGCTCCGCTGGAAACCGTGGAACGTCGCAAAGACCACCTGGCCTTCATGACCGCGTGCAGGGGGGCGGTCAAAGCCAACCATGAACTCACGAAAGCGGAGATGCGCCGTCTGCTCGAAGACATGCGGAGGATCCCAAACCCGTGGGCGTGCGTGCACGGCCGGCCAACGGCCCTCAGATTGGATCGGAGGGCTTTGGATCGGCACTTCGGCCGCGAAGGCTGAATCAGGGCGGCAGCATGTTCGCCTGAGTTGAGAGACCCGCCTTGGAAAGACGTTCAAGGAAGCGTGGATCCGCAACACGATGCAGCCGTGAACCGATGACACCGGCGCCGACAGCGGCTCCAAGGCAGGTGGCGGTCATCATCAGGCGGTGGTCCTCACGGGCATCGACAGGACGGTTCGGGGAAGACGGGCGTTGACCCCCGGGCACAACCACGCCGTCTTCAGCAGGTGCTGCTTTGAGGCCGAAGGAAGCGAGCACCTCGATGATGCCCTGAATCCGATTGGATTCTTTGTGCACGGCGTGAGGGGCCCCGTGCAAACGCCCACCAGGCCCGAGCGCGAGGAGAGCGGCAAGGGGAGGAAGCAGGTCATTGGCGTCGCACAAATCGACGTCCACAGGCTCGCCGGTGGCCTCCATTGCACGAAGGTGCCCGGAAGCCGACCATTCGAGGCCGAGGTCTGAGGCCAGGTCCAACAGGAGTTCACACCCGAGGGCCTCATCCACCGAAGGCCAGCGCTTGAGATGGACAGAACCGCCAGTGGAACGAACCCAAAGCATTGCGAAAGCGGCCATGGAAGCGTCCCCTGGGAGGTTCACCTCAGTGGGGGCAGCGACGTCCCAACACGGCAGATGCATCCCGTCGTGGTCCAGCCGGCCGGGCCACCCGCAGGCCTCGGCGATCTTGGCCGAGAGCGCAAGATGACGCGAACTGCGCGGCTCGCCTTCAAACTGAACGTCGAGGCCATTGGATTGCAATGAGCTGGAAAGCAAGAGCGCTGATGCGGGTTGAGAAGATCGGTCGCGACGCAACGAGGGCGCGGGCGCGTCCTCGGACCATGGCCCGTGAAGGTCCACCGGCAACCGGTCATGCGGATCTTCCGCCCGCACCTGCACGCCTTGTTGAAGCAACAACGTGCTCAAATCTCCGAGACCACGACGTCGCAGGCTCGCATCGCCATCCAGCGTGACCGAGTGTCCGGTGTGAGAGGCGGCAGCGGCCACAAGGCGAAGCGCTGTTCCAGAATTCCCTACGTCAAGCACTGATGAAGGGTGGCGCAGTGCCTCGGGAGGATCGAGGACCCATGCATCATCGCTCGACGAGACACGAAGGCCCATTTGTTCGAGCACGCGGCGCATGGATTCCGCATCTTGGCCAAGCCCATCCACGCCATGAAGGGTCATCGAGGCACCGTTCAGAGCACCCATCAGCAACCAACGAATGGCGTGGCTCTTCGATGCAGGGAGGACCCATTCGATGGTCGCGGGTTGGCTCAAAGGCGCGATGCTGAGCACGTCGAGGCCATCGGGAACGTGACCGGCATCGCTCGCCGACCGGCCTTGTGCTCGACCTGATTCCACAAACCATCCTTGAGGTGCCGACTCATGAAGGCTTGTCGAAGGCAAAGGCAGCCCTAAGTCCCGCGGCGGGATGGCACCAACATGGAGGCGCTCGACCAACGTGGGCGCCCTCTGCGGGACCTGCGGATTTCGGTCACGGACCGCTGCAACCTTCGATGCACCTATTGCATGCCGAGGGAGCATTTTGGATCCGATCATGCCTTTTTGCCGAAGGAGGACATCCTTCGGTTCGAGCACATCGCTGACGTGGTGGAAGCATGCGTGGACCTTGGACTTCAGAAGATTCGGATCACCGGAGGAGAGCCCTTGCTTCGTCGGGACCTCGATGTGTTGGTGACCATGCTGCGAAAGGTGCACCCGGACGCAGATTTGGCGTTAACCACGAACGGAGTCATCCTTGAACGGCATGCTGAACGTTTGCTCAAGGCCGGATTGGACCGGGTCACGGTCTCCATGGACGCACTCAGCCCTTCTGTCTATAGCGCAATGGGAGACGTCGAACATGGGCCTGAAGCCACCCTTTTTGGCATCGAAAAGGCCCTCAAGATCGGCCTTGGCGTGAAGGTCAACTGCGTGGTTCGAGCGGGGGTCAACGAGGGTGAACTGCTCCCCTTGTTGCAGCACTTTGGACCTCGTAACGTCCCCGTTCGCTTCATCGAATTCATGGACGTTGGCGCCACCAATCAATGGGCGTTGGACGAGGTGGTGACCAGCAAGAACGTACGGCGCATCATCGCAGAGCAACTTGGCGAGGTCACGCCGTTGGACCCGACCGCCTTCGGCGAAGTGGCGAGGCGCTGGCAAACACCACAAGGATGGGAATTCGGCACGATTGATTCGATCAGCGTCCCGTTTTGTGGCGATTGCACGCGCGCACGGTTGGCCGCGGATGGAAGCGTGCACACCTGTTTGTTTTCCAACGAAGGAAAACCTCTGATGCCGCTCATCAAATCCGGCGCTTCGAAGCAAGAACTGCAGCATGCCGTACGAAGCATCTGGGAATCCCGCAGTGACGCCTATTCTGAGGAACGAAGCGCACAGAAAGAACGGCCATCCGGCAAGGTCGAGATGTCCTTCATCGGTGGATGATCAGGACACGATGGCTGGCAATCGGACGTCCACAAGGACGACGCCGCTTCGTTCGTCGACCAACTGCAAGCGCCAGCCGCCTTCGTCAGCCCCAAGGTCTTCCGAGGAGATCACAAGGTAATCCCCTTGCGTGACGGAATAGCCTGCATCGCGGTCATGGAAACTCACCGGAGCGCCGACCACGCCATACACGTCGTTGTCGACCAGGTAGCCTTGTTCAACCGTGCCGCTGCTGCTGTTGTAGAGCGTGTATCGGACGGCGGCCGGGTCGAGCGCCTGATCCAAACTCGACAAACGGACCACATGGAAGCCGTTTTCGAGACCCTTCACGCTCGTGGAGGCTTGAGGAGGCGACTTTTCTGTCGTCGAAAGCGCGCCTTGGAACATGATGAACACCATGCTGGTCAGCAGGACGGTGATGGCCAGAAGAAGCACCGTAGCGATGACGGGGCTCACGGCCTCCTCGTCACTCACGCGTCGGCGCATGCACAAAGGTCGCAGGCACGGGCCTTGAACCACACGGAAGGAAACCGCACTCCATTGGCCACTCAAGGACCCAACGTGGCCGGTCGCATTCCGTGGTGCATCACTTGCGCCAAAGGGTGAATCCAGCGCCTAGACAAGCCAAAACATTCGACGGCACGTGACCGCTCGCCAAATGATTCCCTTTGTCAACGGATTAAACATCATGTTGAGGATCCAATCGGGCAACCGGAACATCATGCTGCCAATCTTGAACGAGCGCTTTGAATTCGCCATGACCTTCCCCATCTGTTTTTTCCATCGCGTTTCATACGCTTCCAAGGGAAGACCCGTCTTGAGGTGTTCAGAGATGACCTGCCCAGCGATTCGACCACCGATCATCGCGATGGTGATTCCAGCCCCGTTCGAAGGCAACACCATGCCAGCAGAGTCTCCGACGAGCATGTAATGGCCCTTCACAAAGCGTTTCAGCGTACCAGACATCGGCAGCGAACCCGCACCATGAAACGTGATTTCACCGTCATACTTGGAGAGGAACTCATCGGTGAATTTGTTCAAGGATTTGCCTTTGCTGAAGCTCTTTTGGATTCCCAATCCAATGTTGGCGCCCTGACCTTTGGGGAACATCCACGCATACCCACCGGGAGCCATGGAACCAAAGTGAAGTTCGACCGCATCGCCGAAATCGCCGTCCATAAGGGCAAACTTCACCGGGATTTTGACTGATTTCTCGTCCCAATATTCGCTTCGAATTGGGCCATTGTGCCCGCCTGCATCAACGATGACCTGGGCAGTAAGTTCCGTTCCATCCCTCAAATGCACGGTATGATCGACAACCCGATCGACCCGAGAACTGGTCATGTAATTGGCTCCGGCCTCTTTGGCCATCTCGACCAGGAACTCGTCGTGTGCGACACGGTTGAGGACATAACCATCGAAATCAAATTTCAGAGGTTTGCCCGACGGTGGAAGCAGGTGCATCTGCGTCGAGTGGCGAGAGATGGCATGTGGCGGAGTTTTGAACAGGTCATCCATCTCTGGGACATCGGGACAGAGACGACGCATCTCATCGTTTGAGGGAACAAGTTCGCCGCATTGCAAGGGCGAACCGATGGGGTCGCGTCGGTCAACAACCAGGACGTCAACACCGCCTTCTGCGGCATACCGCGCAACGGTGCTGCCCGCAGGGCCGCCTCCAATGACGATGAGTTGATGGTCGTATGATTCCAAAAGATACACCTCAGATATGACGAGCCAGGTCAACGGTCCACTGTTCCACGCGCGCCATGGTCTCACCTCGTCCTCGAACCGATTTCGGCCAACATGCCAATCATGAGATCGGCGGCAGGTCCAGAACCTGCAGACCGGAGGGCGTTGGCGGCGCGCTCCAAGTGCAAATCGACGAGCAGTTCGACGTAATGGAGCGAATCCGAACGCTCGAGGATGGCCATCAATTCGCCCCAGCGGTCCTCGGTAAAGGACGCCAAGAGTTCAGCAAGCGTGGTTCGATCAGCACCGTGGGACAAGGTCAACGCGTGAATCAGCGGGAGGGTCATCTTGCCCTCCGCCACGTCCACGCCACGCGGCTTGCCCATGTCCGGCGAGCCGCGAAGGTCCAGCAGGTCGTCCACCAGCTGGAAGGCAATGCCAAGTTCTTCGCCGAAGGTTCGGAACGCGCTGGCCTCATCTTCGGTGCAGCCGGCCAACAAGGCAGCGGACTGACAACCGGCCGCGAAGGGTCCAGCGGTTTTCCCACGAACGATGTCCAGGTAATCCTCGGGGGAGGTCGTCAGATCGTCGATGTGGTCCAGTTGCTTGAATTCAGAGACGGCGATGTCCGCACAGCAATCCGCCATCAGTCGAACCACGCGTTCTGGATAGCGGCCACCGAGTCCGAACCCTTGAACAAAGAGCCAATCTCCCGCAATCAGGGCCTTTTCTGGACCCGCTTCGAGATGGAGGGTTCGACGACCACGTCGCTCGTCGGCGTCGTCGTTCATGTCGTCGTGCACGAGGGTCGCGGTGTGGATGAGTTCGAACGCCAACGCAAGGGGCATCACGTGATCACGATCCGATCCGCCAGCGGCATCGTAGGAGAGCATGAACAACACTGGGCGAAGGCGCTTCCCACCGCTCATCAGCACGTGCCGCGCCATCGCGACGACTTGCCCGCCGCCCGCCGATTCTGCGTCGTCGAGGAGGGCTTCGAGGCCACCGTCAACCTCGTCTTTGAGGTCCGAAAGACGCTCGACCTGGACTGAACTGAGCCCGGTCATTGTCATGATGACGAGGGAGGGCTTCTTAACGGGTGTCGAGCGCCCTCGGGACGTCGAGGGTACGTCATGGAGGTCGATTCGGAGCGGCTCGTGGTCGCCCTCCCTCCCAACGACGACGACCGTGCGTCCTCCCACGCTGAGGGCGTGCTTGGACAGGCCACGCAAACGCGCTTCGTCCTCAAAGAGACCCCAAGCCTTGCCGACGCCATCAGCCTGCTGCACGACGGGCACGTCGACTTGCTCGTCGCCTCGGCCTTCATGTGGGGCGAGATGGAACAAAACGGCCTCACCGTCGCTGCTTGCCTCCAACGGCGAGAACCGACATGGGTCATGGTGTCCGACGACAAGCCGGAGATGCTCCACCATGAGGCCGTTGTCGGCTGTGACCATCCTCTCCTTCACCGGCAGCTCACGCGACTCCGCCCGGACCTGAACCTGCTCGACCCTCGGACGATGGTCGAGGAATGGGACGGCATGAGCGGAGCGGAGCGAACAGCGTGGTACGAGGAAGCCCGCCAAGCCGGCACTGTGGAAGGCTACGTCATCCCTCGCTCCCTCCACCGCAGCCTGCCCGGCCGCCCACCGCGGCGCCACACCCTTGGTTTGCATCGCGATGATCCGACGCGCCCTCGTTTCGTGCCTCCGCCCTTGGGCGGCCTGACGCTGCTCATCAGCCGCTCTGGTTTCCCCAATACGGGGCTAAAGCACCTCAACGACGAGAGCGCCCTCATTTCACACCGCATCGAGCGGTCGATGGTGGCCGCCGTCCCCGCTGCCCTGCGCCCCATCACCGGCATCCACGTCGAACGCCGACGTCCCCGGACCCTGCTGATGGAAGCGGCCAAGGTCGAGGACGAGCACACCTTGGAGTCCATGCTCAACCCTGAGGCTTCGTTGACAACCAAGGGGCATCGCGTGGAGATCATCATCGAAACGTTGGGCGCTCACGGACGTGGAAGCGCGTCCAGCGAGCGCGTGTTCCCTGTCGAACACACCCATACCGGCATGGTTCGTGCGCTTGAGGAGTGGTCGGAAGTGCTCCAAGCGATGACCAGTGAACACGCCGCCCTGACCAAAGGAGCACAATTCATGGGCGAATTCGAAGAAGCCTACATGGAAGCCCATGGCGCCATGATGCAGTTGGACGAAGACCGCGAATGAAAAACGGTCCAGCATCGGCTTCTTCCGTGCTTTCGCGGGGCGAACCCCCATATACCGACGGAGTCGGAAACGGCTCAGGTTGAGCCCATGACCACGCCACAGGTGATGCTCGAGGAACTCTTCCGGGCCAAGTTGGACGACCTGCGCAGCATCGCTGCAGCGTACGATTTGCCCCGCGCTGGCGGGGTGGATTTGCTTCGCGCACGCCTGATCAGTCAATTGGTCCTCGACGCCTGGGACCTCTCGGACGACGGCATTGCTCAACTCAAAAACAACGAACTCGGCGACATTCTTGGCGCCCTTGGCATCAAGAAAACAGGATCCATTCGAGCCCGCCGACAACGGCTTCACCTTCACCTGAACCACGACGCAAAGGCGCTCACCGTGGAATCGTTGAACGAACGAACCAAGGAAGACCTGCATGCCTTGGCCAAATCCCTCGAATTGCCGGTCTCGGGCACCAAACAAACCCTCCAAGCCCGCATTGCCGGTGTGCTGGAGATGCAACGAGGAGCGTGGGGCCCGATCAAGCGCTCCCTCCGGAGGGACGGCGGACGGAGCCTCACGATCCCCGTACCGGAGGACGCTCCCGAGCACACCCACACGGCCGTGGCCGTCCCCGAAGCGACGCACGTGCACTCCGATGGCGTGGACGAAGCCGTGGAAGCCTTCACCGAAGCCCACCCTGAAGGGTGGACGGCAGAAGAAGAAGCGGGAATGCGCGAGGCCTTGCAGGCCTCGGGCGTGGACGTGACACGCGGGGATGTGGCGGCAGAACTTGACGCCGCCCTACGCTCCCGTGCCGCAACGCCAGACGAAGGCTTGGACCTCGTCATGGAGGTTGAGGAAACGCCCATCCCCGCCTTTGAGCCGGGCGACCTTCCGCTTGACGCGATGGCTGATTTGGAGGACTTGGAGCGACGTGATGCAGAAGTCGAGGCGGCCTGCCGTCATTTCCTGAGCATTGGCCAGGTCAGCGACAACGCAGACGTTGAGGCCTTCTTGGATTCCCTGTCAAAGGAAGGATTCGAGACGTCCCGCGAACACGTTCGAGCGGCCATTCGGCACCGCCTTCTGGCCGTCGATCAGCGCCGCCGTTCAGAGGAAGAAGCACAGCGTGGACGACCGACGACGTGGCGGGCGAGGGAAGCCTTGCGAACCTTCGAATCCTTGCGCCCACAACTCATCGAAGCCGTGGAAGAAGCGACGGGAGAAGGCGACACCCCAGAAGCCCGAAGCGCATACCTCCGGGCCGTCAAAGGACTCGGAATCGACGTGGGCGAAGCCGCCGTGTCAGGGCGTGTCCACGCGTTGTACGACCTCCACGTCGACCTGATGGCTGAGCGAGCCTCGATGGACCCCGTCGCGGCCCGAAGGCAAAGAGCGCTGCGCGTGCTCTTCCACGGAAGCGTCCACATGGACCTGACCGACCGCCGAACGTTGGAACGCCTCGAACGAGGTCTGCCCGGTTTCGAGGACCTCATTTCCGCGGTGCTTGACGACGCTGACGGACGCATCGAGCCAGCCCATGAAGCCCTGATCCTCTCCTACCTCGAACGTCGAGGATTGGAGGTCAACACCCCCGAGTTAAGGCCACGCGTGATGGCATGTGCAGGCGTGCTTGCGGCAGAGATGGGCCTGATCTCGCCCTCTGAAATCCCACGGCTCGCCCCAGGCATCGTCCTCTCCGACGACAGGATCGAGGAAATCGTGGGCGAGTTGAAGCAACTCGCGGCCAGTTTCCGAAGCACCCCTGTGGGTCAAACGCCAGAACGCACAACGGAGGCGCCTTCTGAGCGAGACGGGCGGCACCGCCGCGTCGACGGCGCACGCTCCATGGTCGACCGTGCCGATGACGTGCTCGCCAGGCTGCTCGAAGAGCGCTGATCAGCGGGTGGCGTAGAAGTTCTGGATGATCGACGTCACCGTCTGGATGTCGCGAATGTCCCGGCGCTGAAGGTCAGCGAGGATGGCCATACGCTGCTGGACGTGTTGCTCAAACACCTCTGGCGTCACACCGGCAGCGTTGCAAATTCGCTCTCGGAATTGCGAGGGAATGCCGGTCTCGACGATTTCGTCGCGCGCAGCATCGTACTTCCAAATGGCGTTCAAACGGGGCTTGTCGCCTTCCATACCTGCAACTTCAGCCACTTCGGTGATCTTCCTGGCGGTGCGCCCATTCACGTGGAGGCGAGCTTGGATGATGATGAGGTCCAAACCGGTCAGCATGATGGGTGGGACGCTCATTGGAGGGTTGATCATGCGGGTCACCGTTTCTTGCGCGGTGTTGGCGTGAAGGCTGCCAAAGGAACCGTCGTGCCCGGTGTTCATCGCGGTGAGGAGGGTCGCCGCTTCGGAACCACGCACTTCACCGACAATGATGCGGTCGGGGCGCATGCGGAGGCTGGACTTCAGGCAGTCGTTCATGTCGACCTCGGGCGTGCCGTCTGGCCGCTCGCGGCGGGTTTCCATGCGCAGCCAGTGGTCGTGGTAGACCTGCAATTCAGCGGTGTCCTCGACCGTCAGCAGCCGACGGTGCCATGGAATGTACATCCCAAGGCAGTTCAGCGTGGTCGTCTTACCGGAACCCGTACCACCTGCGATGACGAAGTTGGCAGGACGGCTGTCCAGCCCCTCGATCCAAACCCACATCATGGCCGCCAAACGCAAGTTCACGGTTCCGAAATTGATGAGGTCGATCATCGTCAAGGGGTCTTCCTTGAACTTCCTGATCGTCAGGGTCGGGCCGTCAGGCGACACGGGCGGGATGGTGCCGTTCACACGGGAACCGTCGGGAAGTCGGCCGTCAAAGATGGGCACTGCACCAGGCCCGTCACCCAAGGGAACGTTGGTGAAGGAGGCGATGTTGGTCGCGATTTGAAGCCCGTCTGCATCGTCGATCCAGATGTTGGTGCGGCACATGCCATGGTCCCTGTGCGCGACCTTCACGCACTGCGTCCCACCGTTGTACATCACCTCTTCCAAGGAGTCGTCTTCGAGCAGTGCAGCGAGGTCACCGTATGGGTTCGCCTCGATGTTGCCCTCAACGTGGTAAATCGGCGAAGGGTGATTCGGCTCGTTGTAGATGGTCACTCGCCCGTATTGCGCCAAAATGTCCGACATGCTTCAGCCTCCAATCATCAACAAGGCCCCGTTGAACAGGGCCATGGAAATCATCGTCCAGAACGGAACCCACCACAGCATGGCGCGCATGCGTCCAAGCATTCGCCCGCAAATGGCCACGGCCACGGCACTGGCCGCTCCGAAGAAGACGGAAAACGTGGTGGCGATGCTGTCGATTTGGTATCCTGCGCTTGGGGGAGCAAACAGTCCAATGAGAACAGCGAGCAGACCTGGAAGGCCGATGCAGATGAACAGCACAATGGTCATCACCAAGCCAGAGAGGTCCTTCTCACGCTTGTCGATGAGGTCGTTAAGGCGCTGGTAATCGTTCGCAAGATCATAGAGCACGGACTGCAGAGGAGAATTTTGCTCCACCGCGGTCTGGATGAGTTGGATGACGCGCTGCACTTGCGAAGAACGGGTGCTGGTCGCGAAGGAGGCGAGGGATGCGTCAAAGCTCGTGACGTGGCTCTTTGAAAGGGCGTCACGGAGCAAGGATCCGAACGTGCCGGGTTGGTTCTGGCTTTGGTCGGACATCACTTCTTGGAGACCAAGACCGGCCCCCACGCCATCGCTCAAGGCTTCAACAAAGCCGGGGAGCGCGCCCTCGATGGAACGGCGGCGGCGGCGTTCAAGCATGGGAGGGAGACCGCCTGCGGCGAAGGCGAGGCCAATCGCCAAGAGAAGCAACAACGGCAGGTTGTCGTTGAAGGATTCGATGAGGCGCCAAAGCATCTGAACACCTCACAATCCGGGGTCGGTCGTATGCGCTTTTCGACCAATGAACGCCATCAGCAGGACCGTCACGCCGAGGCCACCTACGGTGATAACCGGAAGCAATGGAATGAGGCCGCTCAAGCCGAGCATGCCTTGCAGGTCCTTGGGAACGATTTGTGGCGCGAGGGCCAGCACCGCAATGAGGATCGGAGAAAGCATTCCCACCGACAGCATCGTCTCAGGCAATCCGCCGAGACCTTCGATGTACTCCTTGACGGCTTCTGAACGCTCTTCTTCCATGCGACCGCCGAGTTTCTTCAGCGTCTCCACGATGTCCGTGTTCTGGGTGAGGTTGGTGTAGAGGGTGTTCAGGAGGCGTCGGTAGCCCTCGGTTTCGCTCTTCGTCATCAATTTCTTGAGTTCCTTTTCGAGACCAGGAGATTTGCCGCTCTGCAAGCGTTCCAACACGGAAGCAAAGTCTTCCGAAATCACGCCATAGCCTCCGCGGCCGATGGTGTGCATCGCCGCCTCGAGACCGACACCGGAGGACATCATCACGTCGATGGCCCGAATCACGTAGAGGATTTCCCGGCTTTCTTCGATCCGACGCATGAGCCCACCTCAGTCCTTGTCTTCGAAGAGTTCGAAGGTGAATTCCTCGCTGGTTCCGTCGTATTCGAGGGAGCCAAAGACCACCTTCACGTCACGCTCCTCAAAGGGGTCGTGAATGTAGGGCTGACCCCCACGGAACATCTCGATGACCTGCTTGTAGAGGTCCATGGCCATCAGGCCACGAACGGTGTACACCGCGCTTTCTGCACCTTCGTCGTGGAGGTCGTCACCTTCGCCGCCGCGGACCACCGTACGGGTGATCCTTCGGGCGATACGAACGGAAATGTCCGCGTTCTGGAAGCGAATCCAGTCTGCACTGGTCTTCGCGGTGGCGGGGCGGATGAAGAAGTCCATGCTCGGCATGTGAACGTCTCGACATCCTTGAGCGGACCTTCAATGTGATGGCCGTCACTCGACCAAACGGTACCAGCCGAAGTTCGGTTCGAGGATCGAACCTTCGTCGAACAAAGCGTCCAGCGTCGTGTCGGCCAAACCGGCGTCGAAACCACGTGCACCCATGTTGCGGATGAGGGTCTCGTAATCGACCCCTTGGCCTTGATCCAACGTTGCAATGAGTTGCTTCATCACGTCGTTGGCGTCCTCCGTTCCCGCGCCTTCAGCAGGGGCGGACCCTCCGTCCTCGTTGCTTCCGTGCACCGGTAACTTCGCGGGTTCGCTCCTGACCGCGTCCATGCGACCTTCGGCGATGTCCAAGGCTTGCAGCACGTGGAGACGGTATTGCTCAACAGAGGCCCCGTCGTAATGCGGGAGCGCCAAGGAAAGGCCAGGAACCAGATGGCTTGGGATGCCTGCCTCGGCCATGGCGGCCGGACCTTCGCTGACCACTGGCTGGGCGCGCTCGTGAGCGTCCAAGCGCGCCAAGGTCGCGTTGGCGGTGCGGGCCAGCCAAGCAGAGTAGCGGGATGGATCGATGCGAACGACCTCTTCTGGGCGCAAGCTCGTGTAAATCGCTCCTTCGTCGGTTTGGTACCACCGGGCTTTGGCGATCATCATCACGTGCATCGTTTCCCCTTCTTCGAGGGCTCGACTCAATCCCAAGATGGATTCACGGGCGCTTTCGGGATCGTAGTCCCCGACGCTGAAATACATCAGTCCGGAAGGGTCACGAAGTTGCCCTTGGTACATCGTTTGTCCAGAGGAAGTTTCCCGGGCCTCGACGCGCTCAAGCAGGCCGGCGACAAGGCATCGGTTGATCTTGGCGCCAAGGCGGGTGATGACGAAGGACGGGTCGTATTCGCCGGGTCCTTTCTCGTTGAGGGTGGCTTCACCGAATTCAGAAGCGAAGACGTGCCATGCGGGTTGGCGGCGGATGTTTCTGCTTGGCTCCATCAGGCCACCTCCCAGTGTGCACGGGCTTCCGTGGCCATCATGGCGCCGTCTTCATCGACGGCCTCCAAGGCATCGGCCATGAACATCGAACTGCGATCGTCCACCAGCAATCGGCCGCGCAAGGTCGCGCTGCGCCCGAGATACCGGGCACGAAGGGACTGCACCCACGCCATGGCGCCATGCTCTGCAATGGCCGCACGCAGACCTTCCAGGTCAGTGTCAAGCAAGGCGAGGGCCGCGTCACGACCGAGGAACACCGAGATGGTGGAAGCCTCGCCTTGCATCACAAGACGAAGGCGGACGTCTTCCTGACCGTCCTGAGCGCCATGGTCTTGGCAGACACCGTCGCGCAACACGCGGCGGCATTCAGGACAGCGCTGGATGAGGCCCGAGTCGTCGCGGATGCTGACGATGAGTCCCTTGGTGGACACGCCAACACGGCCACCGCCCTCGGCCAATTCGTCAAAGTCAACCTCAACCGAATGGGTAGCGAAATCGATGCTCTCCTCCCAGGGTGGGCCGTCCAGCACCTCGATTTGATCGGCGTTGTCCACGGTAATGTCGGGCACGCCCTGCCACGCACGAACACGTACGCCGGTCAACCGAACGGTGACCGGAAGGTCGCCTTCGGCAATGGGCAATTCTTCCCAGGCGCTCATTCGGCATCGGCCGCTTGGGTCGGCCACTTGGCCGGACCAGAGATGACGCTCTTCGCCGTCACGGGTGAACGTTCGGCGTTGCCATTCGTGGATCTCGACGACACAACGAACGTCCCTGGCCCCATCACGGAGGTCTGCAATCGTTTGAGCCGACGCAGACTCCAAATCCTCAACCGAGGCAAAAGCAGCGTCATGGTAGGCTTCGATGGTCGTGGTTCGCCCGAAGTTCAGTTCAGGCGTGTCGCGGAAGGTGCGCACGTTGGCACCGTCGATCTTGACGAGTTGGCCCACTTCGAGGTCCAAGGGTTCCCAAGAAAGGAAGCCAATCGAACCGCTGTCGTCGGCCACACGGCCACGGACCACGTCGATGCTGCCGGTTCCGTCCCGGCGGTGAATCACGTCCGGGCGAAGCCCAAGAATGCGA
The DNA here is from genome assembly GCA_002496845.1 of Euryarchaeota archaeon UBA495. Lineage (GTDB taxonomy): Archaea > Thermoplasmatota > Poseidoniia > Poseidoniales > Poseidoniaceae > MGIIa-L3. The sequence continues at coordinate 13,391 of DALQ01000067.1, read as the reverse complement.
GCGACAACGCACACGTTGCCCTCCTTAGGAAGGTCGGCGATGTTCATCGGCTCACCGGGAACAACCACAGGTGCAGTGCCCTCTTCAAGCACGACAACCCGCGTCGATTTGTTGACGTTGATCGAGCGGCGTCCTTGGTACTCGTTGACCGAGGCCCCTTCGAGACGAACGATGCTTCCAGCACGCAACTCGGACTTTGGCGCCCAATCCTTGTACTCCCAGCGTGTTGATGGCGTGCTGGAGTCGTACGGTTGATCTTCCAAGAGGCCAAAGGCGATGGTTCGCTGTTCTCCACGAACGGTCTGTTCGCGGACGTTGTGAGACACCAGTTGAACGGTGATCTCGACGTTCTGGTCGTCACCGTTGAGCTCCTCCAGACGTTCCACTTTGCGCATGGGCTTGGCGGCACGGGTGGAGCCTGAACCCGCTCCGGCGGCTTTGCCGGTGGCGGGTGGCGACGCGCTGACCTGCAACTTGCGAATGATCGAATGCATGGCGTCCTGCGGGGGAATGAAGAACTCCTCCTCGTACTGGCGGAAGGCCTTGACCACGTCCTCTTCGGACGCGTCAGGACAAGATTCCAACACCAGTGCGACGTGGTCTCCGTAAGGGTGGTCGCTCATGCGTTCCCCTCCACCTGCATGGTCCTCTCTTCGAGCCAGCACGGTGGACTGGCGGCGGGTTTTCGTGTGGATTGGTTGAGACTGAACACTCCCTTCACCTCCTCGGAGATGACGAGCACAGTCGAGGGCCTTTGAACCCTCCCGAACGGAAACACCCACGCTCAGGCTGGGTTCACGCCGATCGTTCCAGAAAACAGCACATCGGCGAGGTGGAGATGCCGCCCAGTACGCCCATCGCGTTCGTTTGGAGAGCCGAGGACCACGTGCCCGGACAGGGCATCGGCCAAGTTCCCGGTGACGCCTGCTTGACGGATGGCGCCTTGCACTTCGCCGTCAACAACCCGAAGGACGCTGGAGGTGGTGACGGAGAAATCTCCGCTGGTTGGGTTGGCCGTGTGTGCTCCCATGATGCTGTGCACCACCCAGCCGTCGTCCATCTGCGCCACGAGTTCGTCGGGGGAAGGTCGGCGTTGGGACGAGGTCAACACAAGATCGCGCGTGCCGGTGCCGGGTGGACCATCGATGGACCTGGTCGCGGAGCCGGTGCTTTGGGCATGATCGACCTGACCGTCGGCCACGGCCTTCGCCGCGTCACGCACGGACCAGTTGACCTGTTCAAGACGGCCTGATTCCACCAGCATGCGGGTCTCCGTGGGCACTCCATCACCGTCAATCGAGGCGGTGCGCGCTCCACCGGCAAGGCGCCCATCATCGACCAGCGAAAGGTGTGACGCCATGACTTGCTTGCCGATTCGGCCCGAGAAAAGGGATTCTTTTCGGGCCATGCGGGGACCGTTGATGGCTGAACCGACGACCATGCCGAACAGGGATCCAAAGGCTCCTTCGCTGAACACAACGTCCTGAGTCCCAGCCACTGGGTCCACTTTGATCGGGTCGCGGGTGCATTCGGCCCAGGTCACGGCGAGGTCCACACAATCGGGAACGTCGGGCAAGAGGTCGTCGGATGACGCCCCCTCCCAGCCGCTGGTCAACTGACCGTCCACGTCGATGGTGACCTGAACGCCGGCCCCCATCGAGGTGGAAGAAGACGCGCGCTCGATGCCCTCGCTGGAGAGGAAGGCAGCGGCCGTTGCTGAAGCGCCGAGGCCGCCACCCGTCACCACGGCTTGAGGTGAAACGGAGGCCACATGCGCCAGCATGGCATCGGCCCTGTCCATCAGGTCCTCGGCCTTGAGGTGGGCCACGTCTGCGTGAAAGGCAGAGGGGACGGAAACAGCATCAGCCGCGGCAGGGAGTTCAAACCCGGAAATTTGGGGAGACTGCCGGAGGATGGACATGGCTTGGTCCACGGCACGCTCCGCACCGGAGGGATCCACCAAACGGGCAAATCCGAATCTTCCGTCGTCCACCACGCGGACGCCAAACCCGCCCTCGCCGCCTGCACCAACCATGGTGATTCGACCGGCTTCGAGGTTGAGGTCCAATCCGTAGGACTGTTCTCCCATCACGTCCCATTGAGCCACGCCTGCGGCTTCACAGGCCTCGCCAATGGCAGCACACACTTCTTGGACGCGTTCAACGGCTCCGTCGGGCAACATCTGTTCACCCCACCAAGGCCGTCGAGATGCGCATGAAGGGACCACCGTCACCGACGGGCACCGTCTGGCCTTTCCCACAGAACCCTGGAGAGGCCAAACCGCCCTCACGGGCCAAGCCGTCCACATCGTTGAGGATCTCCAACGTCATGCCGGAGACGCTCACGTCACGCAGCGGTTGAGTGAGTTCGCCGCCTTCGATCAGCCACGCTTCTTGTGCGGCGAACTGGAAGGACCCGCGACCGGTGTCGACTTGTCCGCCTCGCGTGCCGCAGGCGTAGACGCCGTATTCGACGTCGTCGACCAAGTCGTCGAGGTCGCGGTGGGACCCGCCCTGAATGACCGTGTTTGACATCCTGACCAAGGGATGGTGGAGACCGTCTTGAGCACGTGCTCCTGCATTGGGGTCCAGATCGAAACGACCGGCCGTTTCTCGGTGGTTCAGGTACTCTGTGAGCACACCGTTGCGAATCAGGACCTTTTCTCGGGCGTTGACGCCCTCGTCGTCGATGGGGTAGGCCCCATACCCGCTGCGAAGGGTCGGGTCGTCGACCACGGTCACGATGTCGGAACCGATTTTTTGGCCGAGGCGTCCTTCGAGGCAGGAATCACCCGCGGCCACCAAATCAGCCTCACAAGGATGGCCAAGGGCTTCGTGAATGTAGACGCCAGTAAGGTCTGGGTCCGCGATGAGAGGAAAGCGACCAGAAGGAGCCGCGCTGGCCGTCAACTGGCGAAGGGCTGCTTCCTTGCCCCGGCGACCCAGTTCACCGAGGTCGTGTTGGAGGATGGAGGCCGCTCCACCCTCGCCGCCATGCCGCGTTCTATAGGAGGCGACACGGTCGCCTTCTCGTGCCGTCACCGTGCAGTGAAGCAAGGCACGCTGGAGGCTCCAAGCGCGATCCATGCCTTCGCTGGTCAGCACCTCGGTGCGCAGGTGTTCATCGCTCCATCCCGTCACCACAGAAGCGATGTTGGGGTCGTCTTTGCCCTCGTGCTCAACGGCGCGCATGGCGTCCAACCGTTCGTCAAGGCCGAGGTCGCGAACGTCACCTTTCGGCGCCCAGACCACTTCATCGGTGACGATGGGGACCTCTGCAAGTTCCACCATGGGCTCGCCCGTGGGGCGTCGTGCCGCCACACCACGTGCCACGCGAAGCGTGTCTTCGCCCTGAGCGTAAACGGACGAAAGATCGGTGGTTGAATGCACGCCCCAAGCGCCATCGGCAAGGACGCGAAGCGTGACCCCGACCTCCTGAGCAGGAACCGCTGCATCCATGGAACCGTCACGGAGACGGACGGTGTTGGAATCGCATGACATCGCCCGAAGCTCGACGTACGTGGCGCCCAATCCAGTCAAGCGGTCAAACATCGACGAAGCGCGTTCAGCGTCGAGCCATCGTCCGGTTGACGGGGTGACGTCCATGACCATGGCTCCTCGAGCACGCCGGACGGTGTTTAACCCTCGTGTTACGCAAGGAGATCTGCCTGAGCGACCAAGCCCAAAGCGAGGGGTTCGAGGTCGCCTTCGGCCGGCAAACCAAGCCGTGCTCGACCCTCTGCGCTCATGGTGTGAGCCGCACAGGGGTGTGCTCCGAAGGAGGCAAGGAGGCCTTGCACCTCGCTTTGCTGCACATCAAGTCCAACCAACCATCCAGAAGTCGCCCCCGGAGAAAGCCCGACGGCCTTGATCGCCTCGCCAATGTGATGGCTGCCCGCAAGACAACGCATGAGTTCCGCGCCCAAGGTTCGCCCAACGGCTCGGCCGCGGACCCAACGCCGGCTGGCCATGGCGACCGCGGCAGCAAGGTGCCGCTCAGAGGTCAAGACATCGGCTGCAAGGACCACAAGGTCGCCTGAAACATCCGCAGCGTCCAACGCCATGGCCAAAGCGCGCGGGTCCTCGACAGGAGTGCCTTCCCAAGCCACGCAGGCGTGCTCCATGCCCAAAGCAGGGCATCAGGCCTCATCAACGCTCCGACGTGCGTTCACCAGGAAGCGGTTCATCGTCACGTCGTGAAGCCCGTACGGGAGCCTCGCGTGCCGCGAAACGAGCAGCATCATCGATCATTCGTTGAACAAGGACAGGGCCCCAACCCCGCCAAGCCTCGACGTCGGTTCGCACCTTTCGTGACATGGCAAGCAAATCCTCTGGGGTACGCACGCCAACTTCTGCCAAACGACGGGCACGTTGCCTTCCAACGTGCTTGACCTTCACCAGACGGAGCAGGTCTGCCTTGCATCCATGGCGCACCCGATGTCGGGACTCGTCGATGAGGGTCGAGAGCGCGGTCAAGGCAGAGGCATGGTCGTCGTGAAAGACGTCGTCGGTCGCAAGCACAGCTTCGCATGCAGCAAGCAACCACGCCATCAAATCCGTACGATGGTGAAGATCACCGGGCGCGACATCGTGCAGTGCTTCGATCTGTCGGAGGGTCTTCTCGTCCATCCACGACTCGAGAAGCCAGGCCGATTTGACCGTCGACAAATCGCGCTCTTGGAAAGGCTCGTCGATCAGAACTTCATCGGTGACGTGGGCGTATTTCTTCCAAAGTTCGGAATCCCTGTCCATGTCCTTGCTCTTCAACCAAAGCCGTGCGAAATCGTTGGTCGAGGCGACCAAATGCAGCAAACTGAACACGGTCACAGGTGCGTCGTCCCTGACCAAACGGCGGACGGCGCGCCGCAATCCGGTCCGCAGCACGGATGCCGAAGCGGGGTCGAGGTAGAGCCGCGTGACGGCCTCTCCCATGGGTGTGGCTTCGTAGCGTGTGGCGGGGTCCCGCACGTGTGCAACGGCGACCGTGGGCCGGCTCAAGGAGGAAGCGGAGGTGAACCCGAAGGAGGCAGGGGCGCGTGCGGAAGGCGAAGCAGGCTGAACCGTCGCGGACGCCCCCTCCCAAAGCAGGTCGTCACGGCCGTGAGCAGGTGCGGCCCACACAGGCACATCGTCGTCCCAATGTTCCTCTTCGTCCACGTCCGCTGGAGGCACGTAGGCAGGATCAGCGTCCAACCGCCGTAGGAAGCGTTCCTCCACCAACCAATCGAGGATGGCTCCTAGGCGTTGGAGGAGTTCACCGGCCGGCCATTGGGTGGCCAAAAAGGTGCGAGCGAAGAAGGCCTCGATGTCGCCTCGGTGTTCCAGGCGCCCAGCAGCCACCGCCGACAGCACGTGAATGCGCAAGGCCGCCTCGTTGGCCAACTTCGAGGTCACGTCTTCGACGGGACCATGGAAGTAGTGATCGGCAATCTTGTCCGCCACTTCCCAACCGTCCGTGCCTTTGCACAAGACCCACGCCTCTCCAAAATCGTCGTACCTCGGGCGCCCTGCACGTCCAAGCATTTGCCGAACTTCCATGACTGGCATCGGCCGGCTCGCTCCGTCATCGAAGCGCTTCACGTCCCGAACAAGCACCCGCCGGGCAGGCAGGTTGACGCCAGCCGCCAAGGTCGGTGTCGCCACAATTCCAACCACGTCGCCTTCCTTGAAGGCGGTCTCAATGGCGCTGCGTTGGCCGTGCGTCAAACCGGCATGGTGGAAGGCCACCCCTCCGGACACGCACGTACGCAGGGTCTCTCCAAGCGTGGTTTGGTCCGCGCCCTCAAGCGATGATGCCAGACGGCTCAAGCGTTCCAAGCGCACAGGGTCCTGCTTCTCCAACCGACGGCGGAACCGTTCCGACAAGCGCTTGGCTTCCGAGACCGCTGAACGGCGTGTAGCGACGAAAATGAGCACTTGTCCGTCCTGGTCAGCGACGTCGTTCAGCACCGCCCACGTGGGCTGAGACATCGGGCCAACCAGCTTCCTTGGAGCACCAAGTTGTCCCTCTGAACCCGCGTTGCTCTGAATCTTCCTTGGTTCCAAGTTCAGATCATACAACGTGCTGTATTCCAACGCCACAGGGCGCCAGTCCGACGTAATCAGGGCGGCATCCAGCCAGGAGGCAAGTTCCGGTGCGTTCCCTACGGTGGCCGACAGGGCGATGATTTGCGCATCTGGGCGAAGGTGACGGAGGCGCGTGAGGTTGATTTCGAGGGTTGGTCCACGGCTGCTGTCGTTGAGCAAATGGAACTCGTCAGCAACGATGATGCTCACGTTGGCCATCCGGTCGGAGCGCGTGCGCATCAAGGAGTCGAGTTTCTCTGAGGTGCACACGAGAATGTCGCATTCGTCGATGAGGCGCCGCTCGCCAGTGGCCTCCCCGATGCCCAGACCAACAGTGAGACCAACCGCCTTCGCCAGTTCAGACAATTCCGTGTGTTTCTCGCTCGCGAGGGCTTTGAGCGGGACGATATAGACCGCCCGACTGCCCGGGTGAGTCACCAGAAGACGATGAAGAATCCCGAGGTAAGCGACCAAGGACTTCCCACTCGCGGTCGGGATCGCGACGATGGTGTTCCGCTCAGAAAAGACCGCGGGCATGGCCTCCGCTTGAGGAGGGTGCAGCCGCTCAATACCCCATTCGTCCCGAAGAAAGACCCGAGCAGAATCTGGGAGCGGCAGGTCCTCGATGCGGTCTGCATCGAGTTCCATAGGACCAAAGCCGTGACGAGAGGACAAAAGGACTGTGCATCAGCAGCGACATGCTCAAACGCCCCCCCCGCTGCTCCGGTGACATGAGCGCACCCGAATCCGAGGCCGTCGACGAACGCCTGTCCATCTTCGAGGACGAAGCCGACATCAACGACTGGATCGAAGTCATGTGCGGCGCAGCCATGGTCTTGCTCGGCCTTTTCCACATGTTCAGCCCCGGAGACCTGGTGGACCCAGACACGATGCGATGGTTCGCAGCGACGGTCACGGCCGCCGGGTTGGTGTGGATTGGTCACGGCCTGAAGGACATGGTCGTCAAGGACATGCGCCGTTCGATGGTGATGATGGACCTCAGCGGTGCTTCGGAACCTGACCACGGGCTCATCCGCGACGTTCTGATCAACCCTGAGGCATACCGCGACTTCTTGCTTGACGCCTACCGCCAAGCATGGGAAGACGGCGTCATCACCGAGGAGGAGATGGAAGAGTTGCGCTCCTTCCAAAACGCCCTTCGCATCTCGGACGCCGAGATGGAAGAAATCGCAGAGGAAGCCAAGGACGCGGCTCAATCCCAAGAGTGATCTGGCCTGAGCATCTGCTCGGCCAACCGATGTGCTTCGGTTCGACGACGCTGTTCTAGCCCTGCCCCCAAGCCCAAAAGCAGCACACCAAGGCTCGCCGTGAGACCCGGGGATGCGAGGAAGGACCCGGCGGAAGTCAATCCATCATGGCGTGGCAAGTCGGAACTTTGCAGCCCAGATGCGGCAACAAAACGGACGTCCAGGAGGTCGAGGTCACAATCACACAGGGACACAGCGATGCGCTGCGGGAGCAAGGCGTCCTGAAGCATCGACCATGCACCGGATTCAATGGAAGCAGGACGCGTCCCCCACGCGGGGGCGGTCACGGAGCCTGAAGCCGCCGTTTCCACCATGGGGGTCCGAAGATGGACGACGCTGCTCGAGGGGAGATCATCAACGACAAGCAGGGCCTCGAGGGCGATGAGATCCAACAGCAAGGAGCGACCGGCGAGCAACACAAAGCGTTGCACATGGTCGGCTTGCGTCGCACCTGATTCTTTCGCCACATGAGCAAAAATCAGTTCGTCCATACGTACTTCGTCCAATCCCACCGGGTGAAGTTGGTACCTGCCGTCATCCAATGGCGTGGCGTGTTCAATCTCAAGACGAACGTGAAGTTCCTCGCCGTCAAGACGGCCGAAGGTGGCTCCTGAGTGGGTCACAAGGGTGGATTCCGGCACGCCAGGATGCGCGACGTCCCACAATTGAGCAAGGCGTTCCTCGATCAACCCATCGAGGTCCAACTCCCCGTCCTGCTGCACAGCAGTCGAGGCGGAAATCAGCGGATTGAAGACACCACCCAAGAGCAAGAGAAGCAGACCCGGTACCGTCAACCCCCATCGCAGGGTCCATGAGGTGGTCCTGCGGGTGAATTCCAGCAGGCCAACGCACATCAGCAAAAGTCCGGGGAAGGCCCGAAGACCGCTGGGGGGATTCGGCAGGGATTCGACGGCTCCCGAACCGTCGACTTGCCCGCCACCAGAGGGGTACAAGCCTTCCCCGCTGAAACCGCTTGGGTCCACCGGCCCCATGCCCTCAAAACTGAGCAGACCCGCCCACACGTAGGGTTGGAAACGGTCGCTCTGCCCCTCAAGGCAAAGCGTGGCTTGACCTTCCTGCAAGGCTCGCCATCGGTACCTTGTGAGCGTCCCGTCATCGTCCGCCACCACTTCCACTTGCGGCGACGGGGCCAACAAACCGGTCGACAAGCGGAGTTCTGGCTGTGCCGATTGCTGCTGAAGTTCCAGAGGAACTGGGTCCCAGGTGATGAGCACCCTGAGCACTTCATGCGTCTCAATGTTGAACTCAAAACAATCCGCTTCTCCACCGACCAACGCACCGTCATGTGCGCTTTCGAACTCCACGGAGGCTGGCGAACTGCGTGAACTGGGCTCGTCAACGTCCGCCGCGTCAGGGTCTGCCGACCATTCGACCTCCATCTCAAAGGTCGAATCTCCGTACAGATGGAGCGTCCACGTGGCCGGTCGATCCAATGAGAAGCTGAGCAACAAGCGGGCTCCTTCACCGGGCCAAATCACACGCCCCTCATCAAGGTCCAAATCAACCTCATCAACGGTGTAGGCCGGCAGGTCGCTTCCCTCTCCCGCAGGGATGGTCCACGACGTTGAGCCGCTGCCGTGCACCAGCGTCAGCGAAACATCGGGCCAGGTCAATCGGGTTGGGTCGTCGTCAAACCGGAGATCGATCTCCACGTCGGTCAAGCGTTCAGGCAACAGGGCCAACTCGTCTTGTTCGGGGTAAAGCTCGAACTCGAACAGCACCCGTTCAGGCGCGAAAGGCGTCCCTTGAGCCTGTCCAGACACCGTGTCTTCCCCAGAGGGCACGGTGGTCAATCGGCAATCGCCTTCGGCCAAGCAGGAAAGATGCTGAACGTCTTCACCCACCTCAAACCCAGCGGAAACAGGTGGAAAGACCAACACGGCCAGCATGACCGCCATCAAGAGGGCCAAGCGCCTCACGCCATCGCCTCCGTGGCCGGCCTGTCCTGAAGAACAACACCGCATTGACGGCAGAGGTACCGTCCGTTCCCACGGCGTTGACGAGGATGTTTGATGTCGCACGACGGGCACGTCCACCACCACCGTGCGGTCGACAGATGCAGCATCTTTGCGAACGCTGCGGCTCCACCATCGTCCGGCGGAGCAGGCCACAACGCTTCCCATCGCCGGAAGGTTGCGTCGTGACGTCGGTGCCCGGTGGCGTGGATGAGTTCGTGATGGAGAACAAATCCGGCGTAGCCCCACCACTCGGGAACGAGCAGGCCTGGATGAAGGTCGATGACGCGGACGTCTTCGGGCCTCAGGTCATCGGGCCGAACGCCTCGCACCCACCGAGTGACCCCATGGCGCCGCACCGTCCCTTGACGAAGCACGCCCAGAGGGATGCTTCGGAGGACCGCGAAATCTGCTCCATGCCACGCTTCCATCGAGCGCATGCGCTCGAAGACTTCGTCTTGCAACGCCTGAAGAAGCAGGGATTGCTCAGACGTCGGGCGCAAAACACCACCCCTCAGGACCAACGATGGTAGGCTGGATGACCTTCGGTGACGGCGACAAAGAGACCATCCCCTTCTGCGCAGCGCTTGCCCTCCGCTTCCAAACCCATCTCAACCCAGGCTTTCCTGCCTTCGACCTTGGTCACGCGGGCCGTCACCTTCAGGTCCGTGTCCATCGGTGTGGGCCTGAGCAAGCGAACGCTGTATGAGGCGGTGACCGTGCAGGGAGGTTCGGCCTCATCGCTGGCTTCCATGAGCGCCACCGCTGCGGCCCAGTTTCCGTGGCAATCCAGCAAGGTGCCGATGATGCCTCCATTCACCATGCCAGGGAAGGCATGGTGGTGTGGCTCGGGACGAAAAAAAGCCACCAATTCCTCGCCTTCACGGTAGGAATTGATGCGAAGCCCGTGGGGATTGGCAGGACCGCATCCGTAGCAGATCGAACTTGGCGCATACGTCCGTTGCACACCCTCCGGTGAAGCCATACCCGTGCATCAGAAGGGGGCCTTTCAGATGTGCGCATCCGACCATTGATGAACGGCCGCTTCAACGACCAAACGTGCCCGGTCAAAAGAAGCGGAGGGTCATCAAGACCGCGCACGAGATTCCCAAGCGGCGCAAACGTGCCATCGAGGAAGCCTTGGCCGCCCACGAGCCAACCAACAACCCCGAGTGGGACCGAGGTGCAGAGTGGACCTCGCTTCGTTTCATGCGGAAGAAGATCATGCCCGGCACCTTCCGGACGGTCCATGTGCCCCTGCTGAACGTGAGCATGGGCGACCAGTGGCCGATTCCTGTCACCGTCTTCCATGGAAGCAGACCCGGTCCAACGATCAACATCCTTGGCGCGGTCCACGGCGATGAGTTGACCGGACCAAGCGCCTGCACGCACCTTCTTTCGACCAAATTCACGGAACCTGGCGGTGTGCTCGACCCTGCAACCATGGCCGGAACGGTGCGCATCATTCCTGTGGTCAACCTTCCCGGCTTCCGGGCAAAATCGCGCTACCTTCCTGACGGTCGCGACCTCAACCGGAGTTTTCCCGGCTCGCCCACCTCCAACACCACGCGACGCGTGGCCCATCAGCTCTGGACGAATTTGATGGATGACGCCGACGCGATCATCGACTTCCACACCGCGGCCAAAGGCCGCTCCAACATGCCGCAAGTCAGGGTCAACCTCGCCCACCCTGCATCCTACCTGTTGGCCAAAGCCTTCGGCGCTGAAGTCGTGCTGGATTCAGAACCGCCCCGAGGAAGCCTGCGCCGCGCAGCAAACGAGGAAGGCATACCTTGCATCACCTACGAAGGCGGGGCGGCCGACACCTTGCAACAATCTGCCGTCGAGATTGCGTTTCAAGGAGCCCTGAACGTGCTCCGTTCTCTGAAAATGATTCCAGGTCGGCCCGCTCGTCCCGCGTTTCGCCTGCTCGCCTCCGGGTCCAGATGGCTGAGGGCCAGCGAAGGTGGTCTCCTCGACGTCTTTGTCCGAGAAGGGACCATGATGCGCGAAGGTGACATTGTGGCCACGATCTCTGACCCGGGCTCACCCGGCATGTCGGTCGACATCGTTGCGCCGGAAGACGGGTTGATGATCTCGATTGCGACCAATCCGTTCGTCACTGCAGGCATGCCCGTCGGCCATTTCCTCCCGCTCAACAAGCACAGCGCCTTGGTTGCGCGCCACGTGGACGAGGAGGGACGGCTTCAGATGGCCGCCGCTAAGGGCGACCCAATCTGGCGGGAAGAGCAGGACGTCGAGGAAGTCACGGTGGAGGAATCCACCTCTGCAGAAGCAGAATGGGTGGCAGCGGTCTTCGACCTTGAGCAAGAGGAGAAAGGAGAGGCTGACAGCGACCCGTTGCCGGATCAGGAAGCCGACTCGTAGTCGGCAATGGCCGCTTCGACTTCGTCGTCTTCCATCAAACGGCGTTGGGACTTGGCGACCTCAAACAGGTGAGCCACGAGGTCGTCGCTGGCTTCACGCCCGCGCTGCTCAAGCCAGTGAATGATGTTTGAACGGCCCGCCATGTGCCCAATTCGAATCCGTTGTTGGAGGCCAAAATCACCTGCAGGCACGCCGCTATAGACACGGTCAGCGAGCCAATGGTCGCCCTTCCGCATCGCCTTGATGACCGCTGAGGCGTGAACGCCGGTGCCGGTCTCAAACGCGTCGTCACCGAACACGGGATAGTTTCGGGGCAGCGGCACGCCGGTGTAGGCGTGAGCCTTCTGCACGTATTCGCCAAGAAGGGTCAGGTCGTTGTCGATGGCGCCCATGAGCTTCAGGTTGACCAAGGTCTGGTCGAGCGGGGCGTTGCCAGATCGCTCGCCAAGCCCAAGCGCAGTGCCATGGATCACGTCAGCGCCGGCCTGAACGGCCGCGAGGTTGTTGGCGACGCCAAGACCGCGATCTTGGTGACCGTGCCAATTGACCTCGATCTCCGAGCGCTGGAAGCCGGCGTCCTTGATGACGTGCTCGTCAATGAAGCCGAGGAGGCTGCGAACGCCGTCGGGCGTAACGTGTCCACAGGTGTCGCACACGCACAGGCGGCGAACGCCCAATTCGAGGGCGCGCTGGTACACCTGAACGATGTCCTCAGGCTTGGAACGGGTCGTGTCTTCGGTGACAAACATCACGGGGATGTCCTGCTCCACCGCGTAACCGACCGCGCCTTCCATCGTGTTGAGCAACTTCTCCATGGTCCAGTTTTCTGCATACATGCGGATGGGGCTCGTACCTAGGAAGGCCGAAGCCTGGATGTCCATCCCGTGCTTCGCTTGAAGATCGACCAAGGGCTCGATGTCGGACACCACGGTGCGCACGGCGCAACCGGGCTGGATGGTGTAGTCGTGTTCGCTGATGTGACTGAGCATTGCGTCAATGTGGTCGATGTGGAACGGGCCAGCTCCTGGCAGGCCAAGGTCAACCCTTTGCAAACCAAGCCGTTCCATGTAGTCGAGCAGTTCCTTCTTCTGATCAATCGAAGGATTCAGCGCCGAGGGGCTTTGCAAGCCGTCGCGAAGGGTTTCATCGTCGAACCAAATCTCGTGCGGGTGACGGCTGGCGTCACGCGAGAACTCACCCTCTGTGATGTTCCAATCGTGGATGAGGGTTGTTTCGTCCATGTGTCCACCTCCCGTCGACGACGCGCGACGCGGTGTTTCCGCCAACCCGCGGGAGGGTTTGAAGGCGTCGGAGGAACCAGAATCGGCTCATTCCTCTTCTTCGTCGTCAAGAAGGCCTGCCGGCAAGCGTGCTGCGAAGATGACCTGATCGTCGTATCCGTCTTTCTTGCCGTTCCGCAGTTCGATCAATCGGGTTCCTTTGGAGACCCTGCCCTTCGTTTCCTTGGACTGATGGGCCGGCATCCGCATCATCATGCCCTTCTCGGTCAACAGGAAGAGTTGGTCGGCCAAGTCAGCCACCTGGCGCACGACCACGATGCCGTCATCGTCGTCCATGCTCATCGTTCGGACGCCCTTGGTGCCTCGGCTTGAGCGACGGTAGCCGTCGCGCTCAAATCCGGGTTCGCCGTCCTTTCCGGTTTTCCGGTCCCCGTTGTCATCGAAGGCGGGATG
>DALQ01000096.1 GCA_002496845.1 Euryarchaeota archaeon UBA495 | reverse complement strand
TTCCCGGTCGCTCATGATGAATTTGCCTTCGTCGTTGCACACCTCGCAATTGGTCCCGGTGAAGAAACCGTTGTTCATTGAGCAGGATCGGAGTCGACACTGGCGCAGCATGTTTTCCCGCCCCCGCGCGTGGTTCATAGCATCATCGGCCTTCCCCACCGTGATGGTCAAGTGCCGGGGGTGGATGGAGCCTCATGGTCGATGTTGCCATGGTCGGCGCGGGGCAAACGCCCTACGGTACCCATCCCGCCGCCATGAAGGACATGTGGGCCGAGGCCGTGCGGGACTGTTTTGCCTCCATTGACGGGGACCTTGCACCCTCCTCCGTTGAGGAAGTCTTCCTGGGCTCTACGGCCTTCGGCGGCGGTCAATTGGGCAACACGGCGGCCTACTTGGCCGAACACGCAGGTATGGCGGGCGTTCCAGCTCGAAGGATCGAGAACGCATGCGCATCGTCTGGTTTCGCCTTGCGTGACGGTTGGGCGGCCATCGCCAGCGGTCGAGCCGACGTGGTCGTGGTTGGAGGCGTTGAGAAAATGAACGACCTCACCCCCGAGCGGAAGCGCTTCTGGTTGGGCGTGTCGGGCGACACGGAGTGGGAACGGCTCGCGGGCCTGACCTTCCCCGGGACCTACGCACTGATGGCTCGCCGCCACATGCACGAACACGGTTCGACGCATGACGACCTGGTGCACATCAGCGTCAAGAATCACGCTCACGCCCTCGATAACCCTCACGCGCACCTCCGAAAGGATGTCTCGTTTGAGAAGGCTGCTGGCGGCATGGTGATCGCGGACCCGTTGACGCTGTACGACTGCTGCCCGACCTCGGACGGTGCAGCGTGCGTTGTGCTCGCTTCGGCGGACGTGGCCAGGAAACTCACCGATACGCCTGTGTGGATGCGTGGTAGCGGGGCAGCAGCGGATCATTTGGCTCTCCATGACCGGCCAAGCCTCACCACTTTGGCGGCCACCCGTTCGGCTGCTTCTCAGGCCTATGCACAATCGGGCATCGTCGCCGGTGATCTCGACTTGGCCGAAGTTCACGATTGCTTCACGGTCGCCGAACTCTTGGCCACAGAAGACCTTGGTCTCACCGATGTTGGCCAAGGTGGAAGGTTCGCACGAAACGGCGAGGGGCGCAGGAACGAGGGCCGTACCACGGTCAACGGGTCTGGCGGATTGAAGGCCAAAGGTCACCCGTTGGGAGCCACTGGTGCTGGTCAAGCCGTGGAGGTCTTCAAGCAACTTCGTGGCCAAGCAGGCCCGCGACAGGTCCGTGACGCCGAACTCGGTCTCACGCACAATGTGGGCGGTTCTGGAGCCACCTGTGCCGTTCACGTGTTTGGGAGGTCGCAAGAATGAACCTCGCAGACATCGAGGCTGGCGTCGCTGTCCACCACGCATCAAACGGCGTGATCGTGGCCTCACGCTTCCATATGGGCGAGGCTCGGGTGCATGCTCCAGACGCTGACGACCTCACGATGGCGATTGATGCCCTCGAGGCATGGCATCGACAAGGCCACAGCGGCAGCGTGTCGATCGAACTCTCCGAGGAAGAACGGCCCATTTTGACGGCGAGTTTGCCTTGGCTGACTCTTGATGAAGCAGGCTCACACGTTGTGCATCGCTTTGATCACGGTGCTGCGGTGTTGGGACGCTCCGCTTCATTTGACGCATCTGGCATCATGGTGAATTCCGACGCACGCATCTTGGTCGATTCTGAGAAGCACACTTCCATGCAGGAGGCTTGGGCCTTGGAACTCAGCGAACAAAACGTGTCGCAAGGTGCCTACGTTTCGGATCAGGTCCACGTTCTGGGATTGGAAGCCCGTCTTGGGATGCAGGCTCAAGCAGGACCGATGTGGCCTCCACGTGGTTCCAACGCAGACGGGTCTCTCCCTCACGAGGGGGAGGCGATTCCTCTCGTGGCCAGGGTCGTGTCCTGGACGCGCCTGATTGCTGCGGGTTGCCCGTCTGAATTCTCCATCCGAGCGCCGGTGCTTGGCGGCCTCACGTCGCTTCTTGTCACCTTTGATCACGGCCCATCTGGCGTGTTCCTTCATGCGGACGGCCACCATGCCGACGTCGACATTGACGATGAGGTGCGTCTCGTTGTGCGACGCGTGTACGCACAAGACGGAACCCTCCGTTACGGACGGAAGGCCCTCCTCCTTTGAGGATGGACACCTTGAAGTCCGGCCTCGGTCCCTCGCAGGCCATGGCTGGATTCAACCCCCGTCGAGGACGGCGTGAAGCAGCAGACAACTTGGCCGTGAACGAAGAGGGCGATTGCCCACGTTGCGGCGGTGACGCACAACCTTCGACCATGACAGGATACTTGGCGTGTTCCAAGTGCGGCTACGAATGGGCCGACCCAAACCACGTCGATTCCAACGGCGGTCCGACGCGTGACGACCACCACTACAACAGCGAACTGATCAACCAATTCAACCAAGAGATGCAATCTGGTGAATTGCGCGGCATGCTGGGCATCGACAAGGGATTGTCTGGAGAACAGGAAGCGAGTTTGAAGCGTCTTGAAGACAAGTGGATGACCGGCATGCAAGGTCAGTTCAACGCGGCTGCCGAGGAGCGAAAACCGCTGATGATCAGTTTCGATGATGATGACAACATCATGTCCACCCACGTGGCTGCCTTCCATATCTTGACCAACGACTTCGACGGTGGCGAAGAACTTCGGTTGGAGTACCCCGGCTACGGCACCGAATTCTATGCGTACAACGAATCCAGCCCTACCGGATGGCGCCGTGGCCGCACCAAGGAAGACACCGCACGTTCCATCACGAACACGATCAACCGTCATTCGCGTTTGGTCTACGCCAACCTCGAGGGGAGCAGCATTCACCTCGAATTGCGTGATGACGCCTTCAAGGCGCATTCCCTCGTGGTGTTTGCCGATGACCCGGGCGGTCAGGACATTGTCGCAGAGAAAGGCGGTGTGCGCCTTGATCACCGTGAAATTCAGGTCATTGACGACTACAAGAGCGTCGTTCAACTGGTGCTTGAGGACGGCATCATCTCACCGTCCGAGGACCAGCTGTTGTGGGCCATGCGCCAGCAACTCGGCATCGACGATCATCATCACGTGTCCATCGTGATGCAGTTGTTTGGCGATAAGGCCCAGAAAGAGTGCACATCGTGCTCCGGTATGGCGCAACTTTACCCCGAGCACGCGGCATGGTATTGTCACACCTGTGAGGCGTGGTGCTGAGCCCGATTCACCCAAGGGATGGTTCATAAGCGAAACCACGCTCGTGGGCCCATGGCCAAAGAGACGCTTTACATCGGAATCGACCTCGGAACCTTCCGTTCCGTCATGGTGTCCTCCGCATCCCACGAAGTGGAAGAGCTCACCGTGATTGGGACCCCAAAGGACCCCGTGGCCCGCAACTTTCTGAAGCGCGACGTGCTCTTCGGTGAAGAGGCGCTCAAGAACCGTCTTGCGCTGAACCTCTACCGCCCCCTCGAACTTGGTGTGATCAAGGACACCCCCGAGGACCGTCAATACATTGCGCACTTCATCACCCACCTCATCGGCTTGTCCGACCCCGAGGACTACGACCGTGTCGTGGCCGTGATCGGTGCTCCCGCTGAAGCCAGCCACGTCGACAAGACGGCCATCTTCGACGCTGCTGCCGGCTCCGTCAACGCCGCCATGATCATCTCCGAGCCCTTCGCCGTTGCCTACGCCCTCGACATGCTTGAGCACACCTTGGTCATCGACATCGGCGCGGGTACGACCGACTTGTGCCGCGTCTACGGAACCATCCCCGGTCCCGGCGACCAAATGCACACCGGCTACGCTGGTGACTACGTGGACAGCCAGATCATCAAGGAAGTCCAAGGCAAGTACAACGGCGCCCAGGTCACCAAGGACATGGCTCGCCGATGGAAGGAACAGCATTCCTTCGTCTCCACTTCCCCTCCCGATGAGCCCATCATGGTGGACTTCTCCATTGAAGGTAAGGCCATGACCTTGGACATCACCGATTGCGTGCAGCGCGCGTGCGAATCCATCGTTGACCCGATCGTTGAGAACGTGAAGGTCCTCATCGCTGGTTCGAACCCCGAGTTCCACGACGAATTCCGTCGAAACATGGTCCTCGCTGGCGGTGGCTCCGGAATCCGCGGACTTGGTGCCATGATTGAGCGCCGTCTCTCCGACATGGGCGACGTCAACGTTCACGTGGTCGATGACCCCGTTCGCTTGGGTGCCATGGGTGGCCTCCGTTTGTCCATGGAAGTTCCTGAGGACATGTGGAAGAACCTCACCCTCGCAACTCGCTGAGCCCAGCAAGCCATTGGAACACGGGGCCTAGCCCTGTGGGCGGTCTGCTTCATGACGGGAGTTCACGAACTTCCGCTTCGCGGTCGATTCGCATGATTTCACCGATCAGGTCAGCCTTCCTTGCTGCTGGAACATCAACCACGCCGACCCAGGAACCGTTGCCCAACCATTCTTCGCGTTTCAGGTCGCCACGTAGAACCTGATGGGCACGACCATAGCCAGCCCCACTGACTTTGATGGCCAACTTGATGCGTTCAAAAGACAAGGGGATCAAGGGCTTCAGCACGGCGATGGCGTCCTTGACTTGGGCCTCTAAGCGCTTGAAGGGGTCCACGGAAAAGCGGCTTTCCTCCAGCGCCAATTCCAAGCGGGCTCGGGGGTGTGGAGACTTGGAGCGTGGATCGACCGCTTCGCTGTGGATTCGATGGATGATCCGTTGCCTCATCGCTTCCACACGCGCTTTGCGTTGCGCGGTGGTGAGTTGGATGCTCCCTCGCTCCAGGATGGTCCGTGTGATGGTGGCAACGTCCTCTGTCCCAAAGGTGCTCACGACGTCATCGATGGCAGGGCGTTCGCCTTGCCGTGCGTCATGAAACACGTCTTCGACGGCCATGAGGTCATCGACGTTCACCGTGTCGGGTGATTCTCGAAAGGTCTCGACCAAATCAGGGTCGAGGAGGACCTCGTAGCGCTTGCCACCGTGTTCCCATCGCGCGACGACCGCGTCATCGAGGGAGACCATGGGCGGTCACTGCTCACTCATCGATGGGCTTGAGCCGGTCGATCTGCTTGTTGACCGCTGCGCGGTCGAGGACGTTGTATCCCTCGGCCGTGATGGTGGCCACTTCGACGGCTTCCCTGTTCAGGTTGCTGTCGTTGGCGTGCTGCAGGGCTTCGAGACCGAGCTTCATCGCAGCGTTCAGCGTGAGACCTTCCTTCCACTTCTGCTCGAAGAACTCAATCACGGTGTTGCGGCCGCTGCCGATGGCACCGGCATGGTAGCTCTGGTAGGCGCCCGAGGGGTCGGTTTCGTAGAGGTGGATGCCTTCGTCGTCCACGCCTCCAAGGAGGAGCGCGGTGCCAAAGGGTCGGGAGCCACCGTACTGGGTGAAGGACTGCTTGAAATCACAGATTTTCTTGACCAGAACATCCACGGGGATGGAGTCGGCGTAGGTGATCCTGTTGATCTGGGCCTCGACGCGGGCACGACCCACCAATTGGCGAGCGTCGGCCACGAGACCGGACGTTGCAACACCAACGTGTTCGTCGACCTTGAACACCTTCTCGATGGACTCGGGGATGATGAGACGGGAGACGATGCGCTTGTCGCAAACGAGCACCACGCCGTCACGGAACTTCAGGCCCGCGGTCGTCGTCCCTCGCTTGACGGATTCCCGTGCGTATTCCACCTGGAAGAGGCGGCCGTCTGGGCTGAAGGTGGTAATGCCGTGGTCGTAGCCTCGTCCGCTGGGTTGCATGATGCTGCCTCCAAGACGGCTGCGCCGCCTACGGTTGAACCGCGGGTCCACCCCATTTGAACCCTCTTTCTCTGGTGACAGGCTGATGAAGGCCTTCCGCCCCGCAGGACCATGCGCGTTGCTGTCCTCTCGTCCGGTGGGAAGGACTCCTGTGCGGCGTGGTGGTGGGCGACGTGCCGTGGATGGGAGGTCAGTGTCCTTGTGACGCTGGTGGTGGAAGGCGACTCTCCAATGTTCCAAGTGCCCAACACGCGGTTGGTTGAGGCACAGGCCTCAGCAGCCGGCGTTGCATGGGAACACCGCGTCATCGACGGTACGGAGGGTCCTGATTTTGAGGCCCTGCAGGACATGCTTGAGGCCTACGAACTCGATGGTTTTGTGAGCGGAGCACTGCGTTCGGATTACCAGCGCAACCGTCTGGAACGGCTTGGCGAAAAGATGGGTCTGAACACGTGGACACCCCTTTGGCATCAAGACCCCATGGACCATCTTCGTGGCCTCGCATCTCACGGGTTTGACGTTCTTGTCACGTCGGTTTCCGCTGAAGGATTGGACGAGGCGTGGTTGGGGCGTGTGTTGGATCACGCCACCTTGGACGCATTGGAACCTTTGGCCAAGAAGCACCGCTTCAACGTCGACGGCGAAGGGGGCGAGTACGAAACCCTCGTGGTCAGGGCACCCATGTTCCCGGAAGGATTGGACCTGCAGTGGTCGAAGGTCTGGGACGGCCGAAGAGGTCACCTGATCGTGAACTGATCAAGCAATGGCCTCACGAGCGAGCGCGACCGCCTCGTCCACCAATTCACCGGACACGCCAATGTGGTTTGCTGGATTGAACATCGCTTCCAAGTCCTCGACGCTGAACACCGCAGTGATTTCGGGTGTGCGCATGCAGATGTCCATCAGGTGTTCTTCTGTTTCCTGGGCCGTGAAGGAAGCGGTGCGGAGGATCTCGTGGGCCTCATCTCGGCCAATGCCGTGGGAGGTCAATTCGATCATCACCTTCTCGGCCATGACCAAGCCACGCTGATCTTCGATGTTCCTCAGGCAGCGTTCTGCATCGACCCACATGCCTCGAAGCACCTTGGCGGTCTTTGCAAGCACGTCCTCACAGAGTGCAGACGCATGCGAGAGCGTGAAGCGTTCTGCGCTGGAATTGGCCAGGTCACGCTCGTGCCAAAGGATGGCGTTCTCGTGGCTTGGTGCGATGAACGAGCGCACGATACGGGCGAGGCCGCTCGCGTTTTCGCTCGTGATGGGGTTCTTTTTGTGCGCCATGGTCGAAGACCCGACCTGCTTCTTGACGTCGAATCCTTCGCCCGCCTCAGCAATTTCTGAGCGTTGCAAGTTCCTGATTTCAGTGAGGACTTTCTGGCAGGTGGTGGCCGTGTTGGCCATCCAATGGACGTACTCGATGTACCGGTCTCGCCCGACGACTTGTGTGGTGGCCAAGGGTACGCCAAGACCGAGATGTTCGAGGATCAGGCGTTGGAGTTCACGTGCTCCTTCGCCTTGAGCAGCACCTGTTCCGACGGCACCGAGGAACTTCCCGACGGCGATGCGAGGGCTGGCCTCGTCAAGCCGGATAAGGTGTCGGCGGAGCTCGTCCAGCCACACGGCGGTCTTCAATCCAAACGTGATGGGTACGGCGGCTTGACCGTGGGTGCGACCAAGCATGACCGTGTCGCGTTCCCGTTCCGCCACATCCGCACAGACGCTGATGAGGTCGCACAGGCTTTTGCGGAGCAGCACAAGGCTGTCGCGCAGTTGGAGACCAACCGCCGTGTCGACGATGTCGTTGGAGGTCGCGCCCAAGTGGACGCACCAACCCGCGTCGCCGGCGGCTTCGGCCATGGCCTTGGTCAAGGCCATGATGTCGTGACGCGTTTCCGCCTCGATTTCACTGACGCGTTGCTTGGTCACGACGTCAGGCACCGAGATGCGCTCAATGACGGCGTAATCCTCAGCGGTCACGCGTCCCATCTGCTGATGGGCCCACACCAACGCCCGCTCAACCTCGAGTTGGCGTTCGTGCCGACCGTCTTCGGACCAGATTTGCTTGAAGTCTTGGCAGCCGTAGCGGTAATCCAACGGACAGAAGGCCATACCATTGGGCATTGTGGCCGCCCCAAGAACCTTCGCAGGCCAATGTTCACGACGAGCGGACGGCTTCGGAGGAGCGTGCCTCTCGCATGGCCATTCGGACCATCAACAGGGCGCAAAAGGAGGCGAGCAGGAATCCACCCCCGACGTAGGGCGAGACGTTGCTCCAGAGGATGGCCAGGCCCAACAGCGAAGCATAGGCGATGATTTGGCACACGGTTGACAGACGCTCCAGCGTTCGTCGCTCGGCCGGGGCGAGGTTGGTGGCGAATGAATCGGCGTAGGTATGGATCATGAAGTACACCGCTTGGAACGGCAACGTCACAGCGATGAGGGTGAGTGCAAATTCCCGCGTGACGCTTGGGTTCATTTCCTGTTGAAGCCCATGCACGAGCATCACGGCGGTGTTGGACCCCAAAAGGGCCGCCATGATCGTCCATCGCCGGTCGGTGAAGGCCATCGTCGGTGGAGGATGTCCTTGCTCCATGATCCAAAGCGGGTCATCGGGAGGATAGCCCTTGCGCCTCAGGACGAGCGAATCAGCAGAAGTCCGAGGGAGGTGATGGCCGCCACAATGAACAACATCACCATCATGCCAACCGGGCCGTACTGATTCTTGTCGTTCACCGCGGTCCCGATGAGACCATGCTGCTTCAGTGCCTCACCAAAGGAACCGACTTCAGTGAATTCGGGAGCGGGGCGTCGTGGGATGCGTTCCTTGGGAGCGTCCTCGGCCATGACATGGTCTCTGGCTGACCCATGAAGAGCGTTCCGACACCGGAAGCGTCTTTCTCCTTCGTCATGCGTGGAGGTTCATGGCGTCATGGCGTCCTCCGTTCGACGCGCCCAATGTTCACTTGGCCTGCGAATCCGGCGCTGGGGCCACAAGCCTGGCGCTTCACATGGCTCGCATGGTGCTGGAAGACGGTCAACGTGTGCTGTGGGCCGCGCCGGACATGCCTGACCCGGCACGCTTCGCCCAGGTCATTGGGGGCCTGCCGCCGACCGTGGCCACCCGCTTTCACGCCATGAACCTCGTTGGGCGCATGGATTTGGTGACCAAGGCGCTGCTTCAGGCCGCCACGTCCCTTCCCGGCGTGGGATTGGTGGTGATGGACGATTGGGCGCCCGCGACGGGTCGCATCCCCAGTGCCTCATTGGATGCGATGGAAGGCCTCGTCTCAGGATTGGATGACGTGGTGCTGCTCGCCACTGCAAAACTCGGCACGGACATGGACGCCGAGGATGGATTCAGGGTTCGATCAGAAGAACGTCTGCAGAGCGCAGGTTTTGCCTCGTGGCGGATGACGGTGGAGCCGAGCGGTGTTCGACGTCTGGAGGGTCCGGGTGAAGGGCAAAGGCTTCGGATCGTTGACGAAGGTCTCGTCATCGTTTGATCACTCGACTTCGCCGAGAAGATCGCCCATCATTTCGAGGTCTTCGTCGCTTGGTTCCTCGAAGGCTTCAGGACGACGAGCTCCCCCTTCCAAGGGATCTTCTCCCGCCACTTTTGGAGCCGTTTTGGCCAAAGCAGCCGTACGGTTCTGCTTGGCTTTCCAGACGACGAAAGCAACGAGGGCGAGGAACATCAGGACAGCCAAAACGGTGGTGATGGTGACGGTTGCCTCATCGGACATGAAACCAAGACCACCCGCTGCGTTAGGAAGATGTCGGTGCTTTGTCTCCCGATCACAAGGCATCTGGAAGCCCTTTGCTCAGGTCAGGCGCCAAGTGGCGTCGACGGTCCAAGGGCGGTTGCACCCAGCCGGTTGGAACAACTGCATCCCCAATCCATCGGTCTTCGTCCGTATGGCTGCAGCCAGGGCAGCGCAATCCTTGCTCTTTCCCAGCAGATTTCATGCGCTTGTGGCAAGAAGGGCACGTAGGCCGTCGGAGGTTTCGCAAGGGACCTGAGAGGTGGCTCAGGGCCTCCAAGTGAAGGCCCTCGCGTCCGGGTTTGTCGCTCTGAAGTCCAAGGCCTTGAACCACGTCGCCATGAGACAATTGTGAGGCCAACTCACGGACCGTTCCTGATGGTGCAAAGGCCAACCATGTTCCTTGGTCTGTGTGAAGCGCAACGTGTCCGCCTTGGATGATCTCAGTTTTTTCCACGATGGCCTGAAGTGGTGGGCTGAGATGATCCCCGCTTCCCTGATTGGTGCTGAACACCCGTTGTCCGATCGCCCTTTCGGTCCCAGCAGCGTGCAGAAGCGTTTGCATGGCTTCGGCCACCGCCTGACGTTCTGTTCCTCGGATTCCACACAGCACCGGCGAAGCACCACGCGGAGCAAGAAGCCCGCGGCCTTTGCGCGGGTCGCGGCAGGCAAAGAGCCGGTCGTCCCGGTCCAACTCAAGCAAGGTTGCCTCGTCCAAACGTCGCACATCATCGGATTCCTGGCGCCAAGCGATGCCTTCCCACGTCGTGGCGTGGTTCGACCACGCCACGGCTGCGGTCGCCCCGATGTTGCCTTCTCCCCCCCTCGACCAATCCGGTTTTGGCGCATCTTTCCACGAAACTTCTTCTCTGACCGCCTTTCTATAGAAGGAAACGTTGGGTTTCGTTTCGAACCACACGATACCGGGGTCGCTTGGGACTTGTGGCCTCTTTGCGTGCGTGGACGGTGTCCATTGGCCTGCAAGCGGTTCGATCGTCGTGGACCAATATTGGTCCAACCAAGCAAACCACGCCTCTTGAGCCATGTCCACGTGGAGTTCGGCGCTCAAGGCGGCGTTTCCTCGCGTTCTGCCTTTCGCCATCGGATACAAGCGGACAAGGCAAGGGTCTCCAATGAGTTGGACTCCGGGTGGCAATGCTTCCAACAGTCGATGAAAAGCCAGCGTCGTGCATCCACCGCCAAGATGGTCGGTGTCGTCCAAACCCAGCCAGCCCATCACGCCACCCCATCGCCGGTGTCTTTGGTGTCCAACAGGCGTGGAAGAAGCGTCTCAAGCCCTCGGTCACGTTTGATCCAAAACGAACGAGCCCCGTAGCGAACACCTGCCTCAAGATCGGACCTTCGGTCGCCCACCATGACATCGTGTGCATGCGGCGGAGCATGGTCTCCGCGCTTCCATCGTTGTCGCATTGTTCCGAACCCTTCCACAGATCGAAGCAAGCGTGCTCCTAATCCAAGCATGCCTGGTTCTGGTTTACGGCAATCGCAGCCTTCCCACGGCACGTGCGGACAAGCGAGGACAAGGTCTGGTTGAGCATCTTCGTGCTTGAGAAGGTCATCGAGACGGTCGTGGATGAGATGGAGCCGGTCATCGTCCCAGTGGCCACGCTCAATGGCGGATTGATTGGTGACCACACACAACAAAAATCCAGCCTCTCGAAGGGCTCGCATGGCCGCACCTGTTCCTGAAATCAACCGCAATTCGCCTGGCTGGTTGACGTAGCCGTTGAGGCTCATGTTCAACACGCCGTCGCGGTCAAGGAACGCGATGGGTGCATCTGTTCTGCCCCCAGTGAATGGGCGGCGTGCGTAAACCACTGGGCCGTCCATGCTCCACGTCCTGCCGCACAGCCCTTGAGGTTGGTCACCCGTGCTCAACGGGTTTGCCCAACGCAGAGGGTTGAAGACGGACGCAGCAGGGTGAAGGGCATGGCGGGGGCCACCGTGGAGTCCATCGGTATGCTCGCCTCTGGCATGCTCCTGCTTGGCCTTTCCTTGTCGCGGAAGGGTGGCATGCACCGTATCAGCTTCCTCGCTTGGCCTTTGGTCGGCCTCGGTTTTTTCCTGATGGCAGACGGATATTGGCAGGACGGCGATCCCGTGCTGACCGTGATGCTCAGCGCGGCCTTGCCCGCCTCCCTCGGTCTTGCGTGGTGGGAATGGAAGGCGGAGGATGCACGCGATCTTTCTGCCCTACGCTGGCTGAAAGGTGCCGTTGCCCTGGCTGGTTTGCCGTACCTCGCGACCTACCATGTGCCATGGTTGAGCCGTCTTGCCATCGTTGCCGTGGCCTCGCAATCGGCCTTGATGTTGCGGTTCAGCGGCGCCGGTGACGTGCGTGTTGGAGAAACCTACGTCAGCACACCTGAAGGACAGGTGCTCTGGCAGGAGTGGGACGGAAACATGTGGTTCTGGAGCCAACCGTTCGGCGATTATCCCATCCAAACCGATCTTGTTTGGGCGGACGGGACGTCGGTCGGTGTCAACATCGTGTTGGGATGCACCGCGCTGCAGTCGATGATCGTCTTTGTCGGTGCCATCGCGGTGTTGGACCTTTCATGGAAGCGGAGGATGCGTGCGCTGCTGCTCACCCTTCCCCTCATTCACGTTCTCAACATCTTCCGAAACGCAGGGATTGTTTGGCTTCATGCCGTGCACGGTGAGGTGGAGGTGTTCGGTCTTCGGATGTTTGAGTTCGCGCACACTTACGCGGCTCGCGTTGTGGCCTTGCTCGCCATGTATGGCTTGGCCCTGGTCATGTTCCGGCTGTTGCCTGAACTCCACGGCCATGTGCTTCGTTTGATGCGTCCGATACGGCTCGCGTTACGGCCAAAGGACGTGCACTGAGTCTACGATGAGGCTCAACGCCACTCCAGCGGTGCACCCGGGAGGGCGTCGTCCAGCGAAGGCGGCAAATCCGTCATGCTAGGCAGGTCCATCATTTCCGGAACCGGCTGCGCTTCTGGTTGACCAACCGTTGAGCCGCTTGGGCTTGGTTCAGCGGTGGGAGAACGCGGCTCAGGCATGGCCATCGTGTTGTCAAACAACTCAGGCATGCGCTTCTCGTCTCCGGTTTCCGCCCAAGGGTCGACTTGAGGTCCGCCGGGACCACGTCGCAGCATGGTCAGGAGCATCACGATAATCAGCACGAGAACGGCCGCAGCAGCGCCGTAGGTGATCATGGAGTCGTTGACACCAGCGACCAGGTCAGCGTTGTCGCCAACGCCGTCACCGTCTGTGTCGAGGCTTTCATCGGGATCCTCTGGGAAGGCGTCCTCTTCGTTTGGCACGCCGTCTCCGTCGAGGTCAAGCGGATCGTAGGTGGTGCTGCACGCCAAGGTATGACGCTCAGCTTCTTGGCCGTCGATGTCGCCGTCTCCGTCTCTGTCAATCGCTTCAACGTCGATGTCGTTCAGGTAATCCACGTCTTCAAGTTCCTCAACCGAGATCGCTCCGTATTCGTCGGCTTGGTCCCAAATGAAGATGAATTCCTCGCCGCACGTGCAGAGGTCTGCTTCCAACTCTTCCATTTGGACGCGTTCGTCACCGTTGATGTCGACGTCCGTGGCTGGTGTGCCTGTTGAGGGGTGAGGGCGGTGCTCGTCTACGGTCACCAATCCGTCCCTGTTGCTGTCCAACGTTTCGAACCAATCCACGGCGCGTTCTTCGCACCCCTCAGGTTCGAAGGGCTCGTCCACATCATCTTCGTCATCGTCATCGTCCTCGATCGGCGGGAGTTCAGAATCGAACCACGTGGCGATGATGCCGAAACCGCTGATGTCGTCAACGACCTCAACGGTCACGTCGAAGCGTCCGTTTGCGGCGGTATCGACGTACCACGTCCACGCAACGCCATCGCCACCAGACCAGCTTTCGTCGCCCCACTGGCGGCCTCGTGGTCCTTCCTCGAAGAGCAGTTCCCAATCGTATGGTTCGGCTTCGCCCTCAAGTTCGATGCTGCCCTCATCGCCCCATGTGTTCACCTCAAGAGGAGAGGCTGGTTCTTCGAGGATGCCGAAGAATTCCAACACAGTGCCCTCTTCGGCCTCAATGCCGACGATGGCCTCACCGTTGAGCAGTTGAATCGGTTCACCGTCCCAATCCCAGACGTAACGGTCGGTAAACTCTGCAAGGATGGTGGTGCCGCTGAACACACGCTCTGTGTGCACGAGAATCATCCACGTGCCCGGTGTTGGGTCGTTGAACTCAACCCGGTCGTTCGCTCCTGGTGCTGCGCTGCGCTCATCGTACACGGTCTCCGTTGGGGTTGATTCGTAGGCGAGATGGAGGTCGGCTTCACCCAAACCGTCGTCGAGGCTGATCTCAAGGCGTTCGGTTCCCTCTGGGACGTCGATGGAGAAATACTGACTGAGTCCTTCGTATCCCGAGAAGGGCCCGTAGGGAATGCCTGCCGTCAAGGCGATCGCATCAGAAGCCTCGCCGTTGGTGGGCATCGGCGTAAGGTCTGCCACGATGCTGTAGTCCCTGGCTTGACCCCATGTGAACGCGGTGATGTAGTAGGTGCCAGGTTCAACGTTGTAGAGGTGCACGCGCTCATCGTTCCCTGGTCCTGTGGACCAATCCTCGTATGCCTCAGGGTCCTCTCCTTCATTCATGAAACCAGGTTCTCCGAACATCTCCCACTCGCCCCATTGATCGAAGGGGTCAGGCGGTCCGCCGTAGGAAATGGCGAGGTTCACGTTGCCATTTCCACCGTAGGTTTCCACGGAAAGGTCAGCGAGCGGTTCAGTGACGTTGACGTAATACTGAATGCTGTCTCCAAATTCACTGCCGCGTTGACTTTGCAGGTCTTGGTCAGCCACAGGAATACCATGCTTCAGTTCAATCATGTCTTCCAACGTTGGAGGTGCTTCAGCGACCTGCCAATTCAGCCACAGACTGAATTCGTCGATGTCGTCTTCAGCCTGCAAAGCAAACCAGTGGACTCCAGCGTCTGGCCAACTGTACGCAGCGTATACGCCACCCCATCCCCAGTTTTCCACCTCGTCCATATGGGACCATGCCGATGGAACACGGTCGATGTC
Source organism: Euryarchaeota archaeon UBA495 (assembly GCA_002496845.1). Lineage (GTDB taxonomy): Archaea > Thermoplasmatota > Poseidoniia > Poseidoniales > Poseidoniaceae > MGIIa-L3. Next base: position 15,505 of record DALQ01000096.1, on the reverse strand, counting down.
GTGGTACATCCTGAACTCGGCATCGCCTTCCTCCTTTCCGTTTCCAGAGGACCAACCAAAGGCTTGGAGGCTCATGTCACGGGTGTACTCTGGAAGTTCTGCAAAGAAAAGGAGCGTATCGCCCGCGTTGACGGATGCGATGTTGAGTTCTTCTCCGTTTTCAATTTCGAGGGCTTGGGCGACGATGGAACCGTCAGGCATGACCCACGCAGCCCCATGGATGGTCGCAGAGCGGTTGTTGGCGTCCATGGTTTGGTCACCTTCTCCTTCGCCAAAGGTCCAGGTGGACATCGAATCCGTGGTCGTCACGAGCGTGACGTTCCCGTCTGTTGTGTTCCGCAAATCGGCCGCTGAGATGGAGACGTGGTCGATCATGCCGTGGAAATGGTAGCGGTCAGCCCCAGCACCATGGCGTCCAATGACCAAGTTCTCACAGGCCAAGTCCGCTTCATAGCAATCGTTCGAGCCGAAATCACCGGCGGGAATCTCCGCCTTCGTGGCGTCGAAGGTGCCGATGGCTGCACCGTTGAGGAAGAAGGTCCCGCCAGTGGAGGCATTGAGGGCCACGGCCACCGTCGACCAGACGTCGGTTGGAAGGCTGATGTTTGCATCGCTCAAGGGATTCTTCGACAGGCTGTATTCAGACGCGTACCCGAGCCGTCCGTCGTCAAGGTAGAGGCCATAGCCATGGTCGCCGTACATGACGACGGTGTGGATGCCATCAACATCCACAGGATTGATGCGAGCCTCAATGGTCAGTTCTCCAGTTGTTGCCGGCTCCTTCAGGCTGTTGTCATCGTTCGTGATGACGTGATCGTCGTCGCCATCAAAGCGCAAAGCAAAATCGGCCCCGGGTCCAATCTCAACCACGCCGTAGACGGGGAAATATTGGGGGTCGTTCTCCAAATCGTTCCATTCTCCTGGCTCGAGCGAACCCATGTTGGGTCCAGTGATGTGAACGTAATCTTCGACGTCTGTCATGCTCGGCTGGTCCGCTCCCCACTGGCGGTGCAAGAAGGGGGTGCCGTCATGCCATCGAAACACGCCTTCCTCTGTGGCGTCGTTGAGACCAGTCCAAAGATGACGGGTGACGTTTCCATCGTTGCCCCATGTTTCGTGCAGCCACGTGTTTTCAGCCTCATCATCGACGGTCACAAGGAATCCCTCGAGGCCTCGGGCCGCTTGAGCAGCCTCGGTCCAAGAGGACGCTGAAAGCAGATGGTAGGTGTGATTGTTGGCCGGGTTGACCTTGGTATCGAGGATTTCAATGTCCAAGGCGGATTCTGCCCCTGCTGAAGGGCTGACCACGGCCAAGGTGGTGGAAAGCAAGAGGATGGCCATTAAGCCGAGCGCCCGTGCCGAGGCTTGCTGCATGATGCGTACACATGCACGGGTCTTCAAAACCTGTTGGTGCGTTGTTTTGACGTCAGGAACTGCTCAAGCGGCGTCCGCCGATCCTGACTTCCGACGTCAACGGCATTTGGTGTTCCCATGCGAATTCCTTGACGATGCGCCATGCGTCTTCACGGCCCTCGTAATCGGTGACTTCGATGACCCGATTCCGCGTGTTGGCCTTGAAGGCCGCCGCCGGTTCACCGTTCTTGAACACAAGATAGGCGCTGCCGAAGCCAAACCGTTCCTTGAGGGTGCCCGAGAAGTATGGAGCGATGGGGTCGGACGGTGGAAGCACGAAATCGCGCATCGGTTGGAGTTCTTTGGCTTCGGCGAGCAGGTCCTTTCGGCCCCAACAGACTTCGTGCAAATCGTCGATGAGGAATCCCTTGATCAGCGTCCCGTCTTCCTCAAACTCGGTCAAGATGGCCTTGACTTCCTCTGGTTTGAAGTGGCTTCCCGCCAACGAAAGCAATTGCTTGATGGTCATCACCGGGAAATCAGCGACCAGCGACCTGAGGTATTCTTTCCGAAGCACGGAACGCTCCAGTGAGGCATCATTGGCGACGGTTCGGAAGCCACCACGGAAGTCTTGGACAATGTGGCCCGAGCGGATGAGCGGTTGGACCAGCTTCCTGAATTCAGATTGGCTAAGCGCGTAGCGTTCCTTGAACAATTCATGGTCGGAGTGGTTGGAAAAGAAGTCGAGCACGTCGGCCAGATCTTCGTCAGGCTCAATGCCCCGGATGGCCAACAATGTCTGGAAGTGTTCGTACGAGGCCCATGATTGGTGCCCACGGAGGTTGACGCCTTGGTGGAGACGATTGGCGCTTGCCATGCTCTTGAGGTCGACGCGGTAGAGTTCGGCACGGCCACGCAAAGCAAAGTCGTCGCGGACTTCACGGATGCGCTTCAATGCGAGGAATTCGTTCTCCAGCCTCGACGATTGGTGGATGTGATGCTTGTGGAAGAGGGCTCTGTCGGCCAAGTTCCGTGGTTGCGTTTCCACGATTCCTCCACGGATCATGCGCTCGCCTGCGAGCTTGAATCCTATGGCGCCAAGCGCGTCCCTCCAAACTTGGTCGACTTCGCTGATGGGCTGACCGTTGATGCCACTCAGCACGGCCACGTCAACCAATTGTTCGGCGTGGTTGTTGAGCAGCACGTCGAAGGCTTCACAGAATTCCTCCAAGTACGCAGCGGGAATCTGAATGTCCTTGACTTCGAGGTAATCGTTGACCTTGAACATCAAGACTTTGCCCACGGGATCGATTCCTTTGAACACGGGCAGGTACCATCCTCGGTCCAGCATGGCCCGCACTTCCCAAATGAACCGAGACACGTACGGGTCGGATTGCGTCAGGATGCGCATCACGCGGTCTTCCCTGCGAGCACGGCGGAACGTGCCCACTTCTTCTGGGGCGCAGAAGAAATCCTCAGGCTCAGGCACCAAGGTGGTGACACGGCTGATGCGACCTTGGGTTTCGAGGGACTTGAGCGCAATCACGAGTTCTTCGTAGGCCCTGCTGACGTAGAAGCGCAAGGTATTGGCCTTGATCGGTCCAATCCGATGAATGACTTCGCACAAGGCGTCTTCGAAGGAAAGGCCATCGTAGACGTCGTGGACGCGGTGGTAGAACGAGAGTCGTCGTCGTCGTCCGGGGACTTCCTCGAATTGCTTGGCCACCAGGAGTTGCCGTTCGAGGTTGGCCAAACCATTCTTGACGTCGCGTTGGAGTTGTTTGTGCTCCTCACCCTTGGGATACATGGCCACAATTTCTGACCGTTGAGGCTCTTCACCCGGGAGGATCCGATCCAGCAGGTCTGCTTCCATGGCCCCGATGTAGGGTTCCGGCTTCAGACCAAGCAGCATCGGAAGGTTTCGTCGGGTGGTGTAGCCCTGCCGGTTGTGAAGGAGCCGACCGTTGACGATGTCACGGTCCAATTGGAGGTCCTTCCAGTCACTGAACCTGAAGTCATTTATTCTATAGAGCAATTCTTGTTGCTTTTGGAACAACAGATGCTTGTCAAAGGCTTGATCGACGTCGTCGTACATGGTGAACGATTTGTCGAGGATCATGTTCTGAATGGACCGGTATTCGATCACCTCTTCCTCGCCGCCTGTGATGCGGTGTTCGTCCACTTTGAGGATGAATTCGGCATCCTCGGTTTGGGTGAAGAAGCCGATGCTGATGACGTTCCGTGTTTCCAATTGGTGGATGGTGCGTTCCACCATCGTTCGAGGGAACGGCAACCTGAGTTCCAATTGGTCTGCCGTTTGCGGTCCTTCTGAGCCGAGCATCTCGATCAGCTTCACCCTGAGGGCTTCCTGTGGATCTCCGAGGTCCATGTCCTTCCACGTGGAGACCTTTGTTCCTTCAAAGCCAGAAGCCATTCGGTACGTCAGGCCGGCTGTGTGCAAGGTCAACAGGTCCTCGACGTCCCGGCCACCGTTGGCAGCGAGGCATCCCAAGGTTCCGTGAATTTCTCCCATGTAGGAACTGAACCATTTTCCGTCAAGTTCCTGCATACCAGTGCCTTCGATTTTGGTGATGGAACCCTTTGTGCAGAGTTCCTCGACCCAACCTCGTATGACGTCAAGGTCAATGCCAGCCAACTTTTCACGGTAGAGTGGGTTGCCAAACGAACGGTCCAAGCCACCGCCGTGTTCCATCAACGCGAGGAGCGAATCGGCGTCCTTGGGTACAGGGACCTTGCTGGCGTAATAGGCCTCGATTTGTTCGTTGGTCATCTCTGTGGCCAATGAGCGACGGCCAAGCAGCCGTTCCAAGATGGCAGGGTCGATGTCCTTGACCAGGAAAGCACGCGTTCGCATCGACATCAGGTCTTCGAAAGCCGACATGTAGAGCGACATGCCCAATCGGCTGGGGAGTGTTGCACGCGTGTGCACAATTCGTGCTTGACCTTCGCGGCATGCGGTGAGGAATTCTTCCAAGCCACCAAGGTCGATGTCGCCGTAGAGGATCTCGTTCTTGGCTTCACGAATGAGGATGGAGCCGTCCATTGTTCGATGCCGGTTCAGAAGGGCATCGGCCTTTTGTTGGAACTGTTGGGGACTGATTTCCTCTGCACCGATGCGTTTGGGGATGATGAGGCTACGTCCAGCGACCTCTCTGAATCGCTTGGCGAAAATTTGCGTGCTGATGATGTACCGCTCAATGACTTCCATGTGGTCGCCAGCGGCGAATGCTTCGTACATCGCTCCTGGATTGACGTCTTGAGCGGTTTTCAGCAGCAAGCCGTTTTCATCGAAGGACATCTCAATGACGGGGATGCTTGCCCGTTCCGCCAAACCGGCCATGAAGTAGCCAAGTGCGGTGTTGAACCCACGGCCTCGGCATGTGGTCACAAGATAGGTCGGATGGGCCCCTCCAATGATTTGCTCAACCAGAATTCGGTCCTTGTCTGGGACTTGGAAGGTCGTAAGCACGTGTTCCTCCAAATGCCGTGCGATGACTTCGGCCGAATCACGGCCGAGCGAGTAGGCTTCGGTCAAGACCGTTCGTGGGTCCACTTCACGTCGAAGTGCGACGGTGCAGCGGCCAATGAGGTCCAACAGCGAAGAGGAAAGTTCGGCGGACCTCGAGCGGGCTTCGCCCGACCATGAGGGGACCGTTGGGCGATAGCCGGTCACGTTGCTGACGTTGACGCGCGTGCCCTGGATGTTGTTCACACGGTAGGTGGAACCACCAAGCAAGATCACGTCGCTGGTGCGCAAACTGGCCACGAAGGAAGAGGACAACTTTCCGAGGATGGACCCTTCAGCGTTGAACACCAGGTAGGAATTGTCTGGCGCAATGGTTCCAATGTTGGTGTAGTAGATCATGCGTGAATACCCGCGCTTTCCGAAGGTGTTCTCTTCCCAATCCACCCAAATGCGTCGTTCGTCCTCAAGCAGGTCCAGCACTTCGATGAAATCGTCGTAGGCGAAATTTCGGTAACTCCACGCATTGACTACGACCTCGTAGGCTTCGTCAATGTCCAGTTCCTCGTTGATGACCAAACCGATGAGGAACTGGGCCACGACGTCAAGGCAATTTTGCGGGAAGGACAAGCGGTCCATGTCGCCTGTTTGGATGGCGGCTTGAAGCGCAGCCAATTCGAGCAGGTCGTCGACGGAGGATGGAAGGAACCGAGCCCGTGGGATTCCGCCCACGTGGTGTCCTGCGCGCCCAATGCGCTGCAGTGCTGTCGCGATGTCACCAGGCGATCCAATTTGAATGACAAGATCGACCGAACCAATGTCGATGCCCATTTCGAGCGAGGAAGAGGTGACAACGGCTCGAAGGTGGCCAAGCTTGAGCTTCCGCTCAACCTCGAGTCGGATGTTCTTGTCCATCGATCCGTGGTGGCCAGCAATCAATTCACCAAGGAAAGGCCGAAGGCGTTGGACCAGTGTTTCGGTCATTTTTCTCGTGTTGGCGAACACCAAGGTGGTGTTGTGGGCGGAGATGAGGTCGGCAATGGCTTCGACGTTCGCTTCAAGCGTTTGAGCAACGGAACGGTCCGCGAAGCGTGGATGGGTGATCAGAATGTCGAGGTCCAGTTCGCGCGAGCCGGAAATCTTCGCCACCATGATGCGCTGGTCTTCGCCACGCGATTCACGGTCATCGCTGGCCACCAGGTACTCTGCAACGGTGTCGAGTGGCTCCATGGTCGCTGAGATTCCAATCCGCTGAACTGGATCTTTGAGCAAGGTGTCAAGGAAGGACAAGGTGAGGCTCAGATGGACGCCACGCTTGGTGGGGACCAGGCTGTGCAGTTCGTCAATGATCATCCACTTGACGCGTGACACGATGGGCTGGAAGCGCGAGGAACCCACGGCGATGGCCATGCTCTCTGGCGTGGTGATGAGGATGTGCGGCGGCTTTCGAAGCATCTTTTGACGGTCAGATTGCGACGTGTCACCGGTGCGCAAACCGACGCGGATTTCCTTGGCCCTGTCAGGCAGGTACTTCGCCTTGATTTCCTCAAGCGGGCCGAGGAGGTTTCGCTCGATGTCGTTGGCGAGGGCCTTGATGGGCGAGATGTAGATGCAGTACACCTGATCTTTGAGCGACCCGTCCAAGGCTCGACGCACCAAGTCGTCGATGACGGTGAGGAACGCTGTGAGCGTTTTCCCAGATCCGGTCGGGCTGCAGAGAAGCAGGTGCTCTCCTTTCATGATGGCAGGGATGGCCATCTTTTGTGGAGGTGTGAAATCCGGAAATTTGTCCAAGAACCACCGTCGAACAGGCTCGCTCAGGCGTGTTGCCAAAGCCTCCGTATCTTCGAAGGAATCGAGGTATGTGATTTCTGGCATGTTTTTCTCACGACGCCCGTGGCGTGGCCTCGGTATTCTTCAGTATATAAATAAAACGAAGGGTTGCGGAACCAACACCATCCATCACCCTCGTTCCAGCATGAATCGGTGATGTCGACCATGTCCTGACCATGCTTCGATTGGTTGCTCCAACCTTTTTGAGTGCCGTTTATGGGCCAATTTGAGCCGAGGGGTTGAAGGGCCCGTGAAGGAGCCAATGGGCATGGTCGAAGGTCAGGAGGCCGTGGAGCGGCTTGAACGACTGACCGGTATGCTGCGGCGTCGTGGCGTCATCCTCCCTGCGTTCGAGATTCATGGTGGCGCCAAGGGGTTGTACGATTTCGGTCCCGTTGGTGGTCGCCTGCGCTCAAAAGTCCAGGACGTCTGGCGCGATCATTGGTTGAGTCAGGGGGACGTCGTCGAAGTATCCTGTCCTACCGTGACGCCTTTTGCCGTCCTCGAAGCCAGCGGTCACGTGGCTGAATTCAGCGATTTCATGACCGTTTGTCAGTCCTGCAACGAAGCGAGTCGAGCGGACACCATGCTCGAAGGCCACCACCCCAACCCCGATGCGTTGCCCATGGCGGAACTTCAGACCTTGTTGGATGGTGTGGCACCCTCATGCCCGTCTTGCGGTGCTTCCGAATGGTCCCCCATTGTGGCGGAGAACCTGATGTTCGACACCGTCATCGGCGCCGGTTCCTCCGGTCGACCCGCGTTCCTTCGCCCTGAGACCGCGCAGGGAATGTTCACCACCTACCCTGCCATTTACCGCCATTTCCGTGAGCGCCTTCCCTTCGGTGCCATGCAACTTGGCCGTGGGTACCGCAATGAAATTTCACCGCGGCAAGGCATGATTCGATTGCGCGAATTCAACATGGCCGAATTGGAGTACTTCATCGATCCAGCCTCTGATGATGCTCCTGATTTGAGCGCATGGTCCGAGACCTCGGTCAACCTTGTCCCCGCCGGAGGCGACGCGTTCGAGGGCACCATCCCGAAGGCGTTGGCTGACGGGATCATCCTCCACCCGACCGTGGCGTGGTTCATGGCCCGGACCTACGACCTCATGATGTCCCTTGGCGTGCTGGCTCCGAAGGTACGATTCAGGCAACATGCTCGGGACGAGATGGCCCATTACGCCTTGGATTGTTGGGACGTTGAATTGCATGGGTCATACGGCTGGGTGGAATGCGTTGGCATCGCTCACCGTGGATGCTATGATCTCGAAGCCCACGAACAGGCCACAGGTCAACGCCTTCGTGCATGGCGAACCTACCCCGAACCAAAAATCGTTGACATCGACGGTTGGACCATCGATGGGGCCAAGGCAGGGCCCGCTTTCCGTGCGCTTGCAGGGCAAGTCAAAGCCAAGGTTGAGGCCCTCCCTGCGGACACGGTCTTCCCCGCCTCCCTTGTTTTGGAAGGTGGCGAAGAGGTCACCGTTGAATCCGAGCATGTCAAACGCGTGCAGCGGACAGAATCTGTGGCCGGTGAATGGTTCATTCCACACGTTGTGGAGCCTGCCTTTGGCATCGATCGCATCATCTGGCATCTGCTTGACCATGCCTACGAGGAAGTCGTCTCAGACGACGATTTGTACGTTCGACTTCGGCTGCATGCTGACGTGGCTCCCATCGACGCCGCGGTTCTTCCCTTGTTTGAGAAAGATGGCATGGGCGAGCTCGCTTCGGACCTTCACCGCAAGTTGTGCGGTACGCGTGGCGTGTTGGCCGTCTACGATGGCAGCGGATCGATCGGACGCAGGTATGCTCGGGCCGATGAAATTGGAATTCCGTGCTGCTTGACCGTGGACCACACGACGCTTGAGGATGGGACCGTGACCTGGCGTGACAGAGACACGGGTGAACAAATGCGCATCACCATGGACGAAGCCGTGACGCGCTTGGCTCAACGAACGTGACGGCGGGTTGATACACCGTCGTAGCCGACCTGTGCCCATGCCAGTGAGCGATTGGACGGAGCGGCATCGCCCTTCGTCTGAACGCCAATTGGAAGGGAACGATGCGCAACGAAGCCGCCTTCGTGAATGGTTGGAGGAATGGCGCACAGGTCGTCCAAACAGACCGGGCGTGCTGCTCGTCGGTCCGCCTGGCGTCGGCAAAACATCCGTCGTTCGCGCAGTTGCTGCAGACATGGGTTGGAGCGTCATCGAACTCAACGCTTCTGATGACCGCAACGCGGCAGCGATTCGCCGTGCAGCCACCCATGGAGCGACCCACCGGTCCTTGTTCCATGATCCAAACGAACCGGCTCAACGCACCCTCATTTTGCTGGATGAGGTGGACCACCTCTCCGGTGGCCTTCGTGCCGTCAGCGACGCACGAGTCCGTGGTCAGTTGATGGACGACGAGGAGAAGGATGCGCTGAAAGGAGATTCTGGAGGGAAAGCAGAACTGCTTCGGTTGTTGGAAAAAACCAGCCAGCCGGTCGTCCTTGCGTGCAACGATGTCATGCGTTTGTGGGGATCTGGGTCCTCATGGCGGACCACAAGGGATCGTTTCTCCCGTCACGTGATCACCCTTACGTTCGATCGGGTCTCCAACGACGCCATCCGACGTATTGCACGACGCGTTCTTCGCGAAGAAGGTGTGGCCTTCGACGGTGAAGCACTCGACCTTCTCGTCAAACACAACCCAGGTGATTTGCGTGCCCTCGTTCGAGACCTTCAGGTCCTCTGCGAGGGGTTTGACCGAGTGTTGACGGCCGATTTGGTCCGTGCCAGGATCGAAAGTGGAGGCCGAGACCTCACCATGGGTGTGTTCCCTGGTTTGGGAGCCGTGTATCAATCGCGCACGGCGACTGACGCGGTCAAGCATGCGTCCACGTTGGACAAAGATCCTGCTGAACTCGTGGATTGGGTGCACTGGAACAACGGTACGGTGTTCACCCAATCTGAGTCCCGGTTCCGTGCTGCAGAAAGCCTCGCGTTGGCGGACCGTGCGGCGGCTTCCCGGTACCTCAGCACGGCGCATCGCTCATCGTATTGGGCCCTTCACTTGAGCAGCCTTGCTGCTTCTGTGGCCAACGCCGAACCGGTGCAAAAGAAGGTCTACACCGGCTATCCTGCGCATCTTCGTCGAACCGCCAGCCGAACGGCTTCGGTTGCTGAAGCCTTGGCTGACGCTTGTGGTGCCAGCAAAGCTGGCATGCGTGCTGAGTTGTTGCCCATCCTCTCGGCAGGATTGAGCGAAGATGGCATCATGGGCGACCATGAGCACCTCGAGATGTCCTTTGGCCTCGGTCTGACGGCCACAGAACACGTTGCGCTGACCGGGTTGGCGATGAGCCGCCGTTCAGCGAAGGATTTGGTGCGGCGCTACGACGAGGTGCTCAGTGAGCGGCTGCAAGAAGACCCCACCCCTGTGCAGGCACCACCTGCGCCTGAACCAGAGCCTGCTGCCGAAGAAGAGAGTACGGACGTCGGGCCTTCCCCGGGTCAGACAACGCTGTTCTGATCGTCGTCTTCGTGGTCTTTCTTTCGAGCTCCGGGCTCACGCCATGTCGAGGGGGAGAACAGGATCACTGCGGTGAGAAGTTCGAGACGACCGAACCACATCAGGATGCCCGTGAGGATCAATCCAGCGTTGGGCATGGCAGCCCATGTTACCGCTGGTCCAAATTCGCCCATGGCCGGGCCGGTGTTCCCCAAGGCACTGGCCACGACCCCAATGACCGACAGGACGTCCAAATCGGCTCCCATGGGCGCCATGATGAGCGCCATCAGCAGCGATGCTCCTGCAAAGAGGAGGATCCACACCAGCAACATCCCCACGATGAGTTCGACTTGCTCTTGCTCAACCTGCTCACCGTTCATCCGAACGTCATGAATCCGACGAGGGTGGGTCAATCGGTTCAGTTGCCTGCGGGCAACCTTGACCGCGAGACTGATGCGGAGAAGCTTCAGTCCACCTGCGGTGGAACCTGCGCTGGCCCCCACCACCATAAGCATCAAGATCACGATTTGTGCAATCACGGGCCAGAGCATGTAATCGGCGGTTCCGTAGCCTGTTGACGTGGCGATGGCCACGACCTGGAACAGTGATTTCCTCAACGGTTCACTGCCGATGTCTCCACCTTGGAGGTACAAGGCTCCGGTGATGATGGCCGTGGCTCCCACAAGGTAGGCGATGTAGGTCTTGAATTCCTCATCGGCCCACATTTTGCCGGGTTGGCGTTGGACGATGAAATAGAGCAAGGTGAAATTCACGCCTGCAAGGAACATGAAGACGAGAATGATGGATTCCAAAGCGGCCGAATCCCAATGTCCGATGCTGTCGTCCGTGGTCGAGAACCCGCCGCTGGGCATGGTGGTCAATCCGTGGTTGATCGCTTCGTAGGTGTTCATTGGCGTGAGTCCGATCAAGAGAACAATCTCAAGCAGGGTCAAGATGAGGTACATGATCCAAAGCGCCTGCGCGGTTTGAGCCAACTTTGGACGCAGGCGTGACAGCGAGGGTCCGGTCAATTCCGCTCTGGCAAGAGCCATGCCGCCCCCAAGCACTCGGGAGAGCACCACCATGCTGAGCATGATGACCCCCATGCCTCCCAACCATTGCATGGTTGAGCGCCACAGAAGGAGCCCCCGCGATTGAGCGCCAATGCAATCTTCTGTGTTGGCGAAACAATTCGGAGACGTTGAGATGTCGATGATTGTCGTCCCTGTGGTGGTAAAGCCTGACATGGCTTCGAATCCTGAGTGGATCAGGCCCTCCATGGCGGCGAGGAAGGTCACATCATCGGTGAATGGGCCGTGGAACATCCCTCCCAACCAAAACGGGATGGCGCCGAAGGCCACGACAACAGGGTAGGCCAACGCCACCGTCGCGAAGGCTTCTCGGTCACGAAGACGATCCGGCGTCTCAGGTGTTGTTCCGTAACGCAACATCAGCCAACTCGACAGGACCGCAAAGAGCGTTGAGGGAAGAAAGGCGATCAGCGCCATTTGCACGTCATCGAGAAAGGCCGTGGCAATGCCGACCACCGCCAAAGGGACGGTCAAAGCACCCACGGTCCAACCGAGGATGAGGTAGAGCACGTCCCAACGCATGCATCACACCCGGAATTTTTTCTCCACGTCAGCAACGTGGTCGGGCGAGGTGAAGATGATCAAACGGTCGTGTTCGATGAGGGTCTCATCTGGGTGCGGGTCGTGCGACGACCAGCGGCCGTGCGAATCGCTGCGCTGGATGAACGCGATGCGCATCCAATCTGGGAACCCTCCTTCTCGGATGCGTCGGCCACAAAATTTCGCCGCTTTCGTGACTTCATGCGTCACGCCGACCACGTTTGGAATGGTGGACAAAACCGCGTAATGGCCGGCCAATTTCCGGTGAACGTGGGTGAGCAACTCATCCACCGCGACGCGGGTGATGTCGACGGAGAAACTGATGCCCATCCGTTGAACGACGTGCACGAGGTCGTTGTCGTTGAGGATGAGTCCGGTGTTGGTCACACCAAGGTCCATCGCGAACAACATCGCTGCGATGTTGGCGTGGTCGTCGTCCAACGCACCGATGGCCACGTCCATCCCGCCCATGCCGACTTCTTCCATGGTTTCACGCGAGACATGGTCTCCGTGGATGACTTCGAGTTCAGGATGGCCGCCGATGCGGTGGCCAGAGATTGCGTTCGCGGTCTGAAGGTCGCCTTCGACGATCATCACATGTGCTCCCTCGTCAAGCCAATGGGCAGCAATCCGAAGGCCGAGCGTTGATCCACCGACAACGACCACCTTGGGTTGGTCAGGGAAGGCGCGCACGTCGTGTCCGAAGGTGTGGACCAAATCATCGAATGACCCGAGGCCTGTGGTGGCGACGGCGATTCTGTCGCCGGGCCTCAAGACCGTGGTGCCGGAGGGAACGGCGCTGCGTGTTCCCTTTCGCTTGAGACCGATGAGCAGCGGGACCGGTGCCCCAACTTCCTGTTCAACATCAGCCAACGGAGTGTCAAGGGGCAAGCGGCAATCTTCGGTGATTTCCAATTCCACGAGGTATGCCTCGTGGTCGAAAGGAATGACTTCCGCAAAGGACGAAGCGCGAATGCCAGAGGAGAGCCTGCTGATGGCCCCGTCGATGGGGTCGATGGCTCGATCGACATCAGCCCAAGCTTTCAGGCCACCATGGGCTTGCTCATCCAGGATGGTTTCGTCTCGAATTCGACAGAGGGTCAGCAAGTTTTCTCGCTTCCCTCCGCGAAGTTCGTGGAGGTGTTTGGCCAACCCACAAGCGAGGACGTTTCGGTCGTCTTTGTTCGTGGCGGCGATGAATACATCGGCCCGTTCAATTCCTGCTTCAATGAGCGCACTGCGGTCCATGACGTCGCCGTGAAGGACCATCATGTCGAACGCTTGAGCGTTTTTCACCGCTCTTGAACTCATGTCCATCAAGACAACGTCGTTTTTTTGTTCCTTGATCAGGGCCTCAGCCAAGCCAAGTCCGACGCGACCCGCTCCTGCAATCACGACCAGCATGCTTTCACCTCAAATCTTCAGCCAACCTGGAGACGGGATATGAACCTCCGTCCAATTGAACTCCTTCGGCTGTGCTGACCAACATCGAGCGCTGAATGGGCGTTTCACCATTTCCAGCGGACGTAAAAATGGTGCTTTGATAGGCGGCTGCGATGGCATCGCCTGTCGAATCGGGACGTTCCATCCAATCCACGTAGGCGTTGGTCGTATGCAGCAACCACTTGTTGTTGACAACGTCCACGCTTGCTTCCACAAAGCAATCGTTGGCTGCAATGTTGTTGGATGCACACCATGCTTCGTCCATTGGGAGCATGATGTAGCCCCAAGCGTGAAGTTCCCAGGTGGTGAAGGTCAACGGATCCACCAAGGCCCCAAACACGAACCAACCCGGGATGCCCTTGGTTCTCAAGATTGACAGGAATGCGTTGGTTTGTTCGTCACAATCTCCCAAGCCATCGGCCAGGCATGCAGGGCCTGATCTTGGTGTGGTTTTGGCCAATTCGTCGTATGGAATGCTTTCATGCATCCAGTCGAAACTTGCACGTGCGAAGGCGTAAACGTTGTCTTGACGGCCTTCAGGAAGCCGCATTGAAATCAAATTGGCCGTGTCTTGAACGATTTGGGCCGTAGAATCGATCGCGTGACCGCGGGATGTGCCGTCCTCATAGGTTCCCAAATTGTACCATTTCGGATCGCTGAATTCGTCCATTCGCTGGCCATCGCGTCGATTCTCCATGTCATCAAAGGTCCCTGATCGGTCAACGTTGATGCCCATGGCACCTCCGGCAATGCGGCTGTCGACCCGATCGTGGCTCCACCACGTGTAGCTTGAAACCGCGACGTTGGAGAGCGTGCTGAATTCGATGACATCACCTGCGTTCATGTTGAGACGGACTTTGACGCAGGCGGTGATGGAGCAGTGTTCTTGGTCGTCTGCCTCGCTGGGCCACCAGACCTCATGTCCATCGCTTGTTGTCCATGCGTTGTCGCGCTCCAGCACCGTTCCATCCAGCGGCACGCTCACGCTTTCCCCGGCCACCGTCACCACGAAGGATTCAGGTGTTTGCAAGGCCGATGGGGTGCTGCCGTCAATGTTGGCGGCCATGCCGTACGCGCTGGTGAGGTTCAACGGGAGACGGATCGTTTCCTGAAGAAACGCTGGCCGTTCGAGGTTGTTTTCAACCACGTACGTCCGTTCGACGCCAAATGATGCGTCGACTGGGTAAATCAACGGTCCTTGGAGCAGTTGTGCGAGGTAATCGTCGAGGTTGTCGACGGTTCCAAAGGCTGCTTCCCTGGCTTGTGGTGAGAGGAAGGCAAAGATGACGAAGGCCAACATGAACACGGAGCGTTGACGGTTACGTCGTCGCTTCATGATGTTCCGTGTTCGCCCTTTCTCGTCCACGACAACACCGCGCCGTTTGGGCGCGTTAGGCATGGAATACCCCGTCCCTTGGCCCTTGAGGAATCGGCCGCACGTGTAGCATACGGCATCGCCGGGCAGCGTGACCGCACGGCAGTGTGGGCAGGTGCCCATGTTCCCTTCTGCCGACCGGCGCCGTTTAACGCTTCCTTGGAGGATTTACTCCTCCTCACGTTCCCGGTTCCGCATTTCGCGTGCTCGTTCGGCACGAACACGTCGCAAAGCACGCTTGGCTTGCGGGCTCAATCCGTCCCATACCCAACCACCGACGCGTGGTTCGGCGGACAACAGGACCACCACCGCGACCAACCAAATCAACGGTTGGAAGAAGGCGAAATAGGCCAATGTGAGCAACACCATGCGCCATGCAGCTGCACGAAACACAGCACCCAATCGGCGCCCTTGCAGCATAAGGTGGCCTTGCCATGCGGTCAGGGTGGCCTCCAAGCGAGGCAAGAGCAGGCCAAAGGCGGCTGCACCGAGCCAACGATGGGATGCGTCAAAGGCGGTGTTGGCGTTCAACAACTGAGCGCTGAGGAACAAGCCTTGCATGCCTCCCATGGCCGCACCCAACGCCCACCCGGACGTGGTCTGGGCACTGGCTTCGCGAACCTTCGTACGACGTAAGATCAGGTGAGCAGCCGCAGAGTGCATGGCAACAAACCACAGGAGAACGAACAGGTTCGGTCCTTGGGTGGCATCTGTTCCCCCGATCACCAGTTCGTAATACGGGATGAACAACGTTTGGAATTCAAGCGAGGCGACCAGCGCTCCAAGCACGCAACCCCAAAGGACGTGGCTCCACGCCAACGTCAGATCGTAAAACCCGGCGTATTGGGTCATCACGCCCCGCCATGCAAGGCCCATGCCCAGC
>DALQ01000089.1 GCA_002496845.1 Euryarchaeota archaeon UBA495 | reverse complement strand
TGGAGGCCACGCCGTCGTCGTCAATGGCCTGAACCGTCACGCGGTGGGTCCCGGAGACCGGCCAAGAGGTTTCAATCGAGGAGACAGGCCCTACGGTCCCTTCCTCAAGCCCGTCCACGAGGTCGGACAGGTCCCAAAGCACGGCAAGAGAAGACAGGTCGTTCGGGGTGTCGTCGGCCTGGACAAGCAGCCCAATCGGTTCATCCTCGTCAACCACCCATCCGTCGAGAATCGGCACCTCGGTGCCGTTCCTAAAGAGGGAAATCGTGTCGAGGCTCGGCGCGATGTTGGTGGCTTCCACGGTGACGTTCACCACGGTGCTGGCCCCGTCGTCGTCCGTGGCGGTCAAGGTCACCACCGTCAGGCCCTCGTCAGAAGGTGAGAAGGTGCATCGGTCGGACGCACTGCCTTCTTCGCAGACCACTCCGGACCACTGGAAGAGCACGTCCTGACCGGCCGGTGAAACGGTGTCGTTGTCGTATGCCTCGACCACGCGAACCGTGGCCTTTGAGCGAGCTTCGACCTGCAGGGGTGCCTCGATGAGCACCTCAGGTGCACGGTTCAACACGACCACTTCGCCCGTGCCAACAGTCACATCACCTTCTTCGTCGATCACGTCCACGTTCACGGTCCAGGCTCCGCCGTCGTTCCACGTCCATTCGAGGATGCAATCGTCCTCTTGCAGGTTGGAATCTGTTCCAGTGGAGGAGACCACGGTGAACATGCAGCGGACGCCACCGCCGTCTCCGTCGTAGCTTCCCGTGGCATCCAGCACGACTTCCTCTCCCGTCGAACGGCCCTCGGTCCAGTTCAGGACCGCGGTCGGCAGGGTGCCAGCATAGAAGGGAATGGACAAGAAATCGTTGGACGTGTTGCCGTCGTTGTTGCCCGATGCAAGGGCGTCGGTCCTGACCTCGACGGCGTTCGGCAAACCGACGTCGCCGGCAGCGACTTCGAAATTGAGGGTCAGACTCGTTTGACCGTAGGCACCGACGGGGGGCGTTGTTGATGCAGTGGACGGTAGCCCCGAACTGCCGTTCCACCATGCGGTGGCGATGGCGTTGCTTCCCGTCACGTCGAGAATTCCGCGGTTGGCGATGAGGATGGTCATGTCCACGACGTCACCTGCTACGCCGCCCAAGGGTGCGCCCGGAGCAAGCCGTGTGGTCACGCCGTCACGCGTTCGATCGACGACGATTCCCTCGCTCAAGGGCAAAAGGTCCACGCCAACGATGCTCAGGTCAACGATGACGGTGTAGACGCCGACCACGCCATTTTGAGCGTCAAATGCGACGATGCCGTCGCTCGAATGATCGTCGTTGGACGGCGAGCCGTCGGTGATTGTGGGGACGGTGTAGGTGCAACACGCGATGCCGCTCCACCGGCTTTCTTGGGTGGTCGAAGGACTCGACGTGGTGTCGAAATTCACCGAACCGGTCGTTCCGGCGATGCTGTATTCCATGTAGGCCGAATCGTACCTGTTGACCTCGTCGGAGAAACAGGCGGAATATGCGGCTGGAGTGATGACGTAATCCACGTCAACGTTCACGGTGCTGGACGGAAGGTACGCCGGGTATTGCGAGGTCACTTGCAATGTTGTGCAGCGGTCGCCTGGGTCGGCATCGTCCACGACACCGTAGGAATAGGCTGGATTGTATTCCTTCAGCGTCCAGTCGATTTGGAATCCCGCTGATTGCTGGATTCGGATCCATGACGGGCCGCGTACTGCGGGACAATACCATTCGAAACCGGTGGCTGAACCGGTGGTGTTCCATTGGTTGATCTTGTACGAATCATCGCACCCTGTGTAGGACACGGAGTAGCCGTCTTGCGCGGTGGGGACGCCTGAATCGGTGACCTCCCAGGTGGTGTTTTCCTGGGTGCTGGTGTCAAACTCGCTCGGGTCGAAGTAATCCGAAGAGCCGCTCACGGTGGTGGTGGCCGTGTAGGCCTGGGACCAATTGTCCCCTGAGCGAACAGGGTAGTCGCGGCTCTCCATGGCAGGCGAGTACTCGGTGTCGAAGGTCAAATCAGCCACGCCGACGCGGATGAAGTTCAGTCCGTAGAACTCCACCTTCAGATCGAAGGAAGAATCGATGGTGGCCATGTCGGATGCGCGCAACACGTCAACACCGCGGTATTCAATCTCAAGGCGTCCAGAAATGCCGTTGAAAGACGCACCCCAGTTGCCCGAAGAGAAATCCCCCTCGGTGGTCATCGTGTAGGCCACGACGTTGGTTCCAGACGCATCGTTCATCGGTTCAAGGCCGATGCTTTCGATTTCCATCTTGGTTTCACCAGACAGCGTGCTGACGCTCGCAGAGACGCCTGAGTTGGCGATCAAGGTGGCCACGTCGAAGCCAGTGTCGTAGACCCACTCGTCGCCAATGCGCCATGTTGGCACTTCATCGACCGAGACGCTCCCAGAGGAAGAAGCAGGCGAGAGATGGTCCGCAAGGGCCATGTTTTCCACCGGAGGTTGGACCATCGGAGCCAACAAGGCAGAGAGGAAAAGGCCGAGCAGGAGGAGGGCAGGGCCCGCGCGGGAGGTGTTCATCGGTTGTGCAGAAGCACTCCTGCCCTTAATTCAACGCCTCAATGAGTGCGCTGAAAATGAACACGCTGTCCATGGCAGCCAGCGCACCCAGCCCCGCAGTGAGGACCTTGTATGCGCCTTCGTCATCGATGTGCGGCAAGCCCATGGAGCGCAACAGGTTCCTCGTGAAATGGCGCTCTTCTTCGGCGGGCATCCCAAGGAAGTGTTTCTCCCACTTCGTCAAGATGCATCCTCCCGTGACGTGCCAATGGTAGCGAACGCCGAGCAAGAACACCAGATGGATGGCAGGTCCAGGCATCGGAAGCATCCAGCCTGCAGCACCATACACGAAGACGATGATGTGCAAGAGGTAGACCGCGTTGGCGGTGGCGCTTCTCACAGAGCCACACTCAAAGCAGGTCGGCCAATTCGTCCTTGATGATCTCGACCGCTTCGAGAATCTCGTCCTTGTGGCGGGCGCCGGTGATCACCATCTTGCCGCTGCCGAAGATCAAGCAGACCACCTTGGGGTAGTCAAGCCGGTAGATCAGACCGGGGAACTGCTCAGGCTCGTATTCGACCTTGTCGAACGGCAGGTGGAAGGTGAGGTGGTTGAGGTTCAACTTGCGGGGCGCGTCGGCTTGGGGTTCACCGGTGAACTTGTCCTTTCCGTCGTAGTCAACAGGGTAGTGGAGTGCGTAGGTCGCGACCATGTTCTGGACCTCGATTTCGACGTCCTCGACTTCCCAGGTGGTGATGCCTGCAGCGCGGAGGTCGGCGATCATGCGCTCGATTCCGGTCTGGATGTTTTGTTCGTCCTTTCCACCGGTGCAAACGGCACGGCCGGATCGGAACATGAGGATGGCGAGCTTGGGGTCAACCACGCGGTAGACGACACCGGGGAACTGCTCAGGTTCGTACTCGCAGTTGAGCTGGATGGCGATGTCGGGGAGGTCGAGTTCCTCGGCCACGCGGGTGCTTGCAACAACGTTTACCACAGTCAGGCGTTCTTCATCGGTGGTCATGAAGGTGAGGAATGACCACCCGTATTTAAACAACGGGCCGACCTACAGTCGCACGCTGAATCAGATATTCGCTGGCGGGGGGGCATCATGCGACGTGCAGAGAAAGCAGAACGCATCATGGCGATGTTGGAGGAACTGTACCCTGAAACGCCGGTCCCGTTGGACCACAGAAATCCGTTCGAACTCTTGGTCGCTGTGTTGATGTCTGCGCAAACGACGGACCTGAAGGTCAACGAAGTCACGCCGGCGTTGTTCGAACGCGGACCAACACCTGCGGCCATGGCCGCCTTGCCGGTCGAAGAGATTCAATCGATCATCCGTTTCGTTGGTCTTGCACCGACCAAGGCGAAGAACATCCGTCGCCTGTCTGAACTCTTGGTGGAGCGCCATCGGGGAGAGGTGCCCTCGTCCTTCGAAGAACTCGAAGCCTTGCCCGGCGTGGGGCACAAAACCGCCGGCGTGGTGATGGCGCAAGCATTCGGCGTGCCGGCCTTCCCGATCGACACCCACATCCACCGTCTTGCCGCACGGTGGGGCCTCTCAAACGGGTCAAACGTTGAGCGAACAGAACGTGACCTCAAGGCCATCTTTCCTAAGGAACGATGGAATGACCTGCATCTGCAAATCATCTTCTTTGGCCGCGAGTACTGTCCAGCACGCTGGCACGACTTGTCCGCGTGCCCGATTTGCAGTTGGGCGGCCACCAAGAAACGCATCGAAGAAGAACGGCGCATGAACGCCAAGGCTCGACGACGCTGATCAGCTGATGCCGAACACGGACGACGCTCGTTCCAACAGGACCGCAGTGATGAAGGACGCAAGTCCAGCGACCCAGAGCAGTTGGATGGCCTGGCCCAAGGCGCTGGTCAAACCACCACCGCGCAAGCGCGTGGCGATGAGTGATACGGCCACCACTTGACCCAAGATCAGAATCGAGACGATGATCTTGAACATCCGAATGTTCGTGGCCACCGAGGAAGAGTCCTCCATGATAGGCAGGGCAATTCCTGCCCCAAAGTCGGCGAGGGCTGACACATCGGCGTTTTCGGTGATCCCCGAAGCCACGCCAGCCACGGCCTCACCAAGTTGCAAGACGATGGCGATGGTCACGTTCAACGAGGTGACGCTGGCGATGAGCAGCCCAATGGCGACGCCCCACATGGTGTTGGCCGACAAGGAGCGCCGGTTGCGAAGGGACAGCAGGTTGCCGACGGAGCGCGAGACCATCTCTGCAGTTTGCGCCGGTTGTCCAGAAGATTGGGACCCTTCGATGTAGATTCGGGTGTACCGGGAAATCACGGCGGAGTTGGTGTCGGCGTTGAAGTAGTCCCACGCACGGTCAGAATTGATCCGGGTGGACAAACGCTTCTCAAGGCGGTCAATGGAGGAATCCAACAGGCCGAAATCGATGCCCCGTAGGGCCTTGATGGTCGCTGAAGGCTCGGATGAACGGGCTTGAGCCGTACCGCCCAAGGCGCGAATGAAATCAGGGTACGTTTCGTCCCGACGGAGCACCTGGCGCTCCTCACGCATAATGAGCGAGGAAGGAATGAGCATCGGCGTCAGAGGAATGGCCAACAAGAGGAGCCCGTATTTGTCCCAACTTTGGCCAATGGCGCTCCAGTAAATGACCACGACGACTGACGTCAGGACCAGCAAGCCCAGCGTGACGGCTCCTGAAGCCAACAAGGCCCTGCGTGCGTTGGTTCGGAAGGGCGTCTCCAATTCGTCGCGCGCAAAGGTGGCGTCGTCTGGGATGGTCGCTCGAAACGCAAACACCGCCCCGACGTTGACCAACATGAACATCAGGGAAGCGAGCAGCAGGAAACGAAGCCGGCTGGCCACCTCGATGGGCGTATCGCTGGCCGAACCGACCTCGAAGAGCACCAAGTGAATGCCTGAAATCACCAAACCGAACAATCCGGCCGTCACCATGGAGACGTAAATCTCCTGCATGGTGTCGACGCTTTCGAGGCGGGTGTCGTACAGGGTGCTGTACTGTTCGGCCACCGTTTCCTGCTCGGAACGCATGAATTCGTCGATGGGTTGACCCGCTTCGATGGAGAAGGCCATCCGGTCGAGGAAATCCGTCCAGAGCGGAGAAGGCGATTGTTGGGCCACGATGCGTGCGGCTTCAGGGAGGGCGGTGTGCCACTTGTCCACCAAGGTCTCGATGCGCTTGACTTCGCTGGCCAATTCACCGTAGTCTCGCATTTGCTTGAGAATGTCGAACATGGACTGAGCGCCCACTTCACCGAGGGAAAGAATGCCCATTCTCGTGATGAACATGTGCATCTCTTTCTCAATCCGGTTGGCTGCACGCTGGACCTCCAAGAGTGGATACGCGGTCGCGGATGCTGCGAGGATCAGCGGGAGCGTGATGATGAGCGTGATGCCCGCCAAGCCCGAGAACAGGGCCCCTTCGTTGAAGCCACCCGTGGAAAAGATCAGCACGAAGGCGCTGACCAAGCCAAGCAAAGCCGCGCCGCCGACGTAGAGAATCAGGTACCGCGGAAACGGCATCTCAAGCCGGCGGAGGGCGATGTGCCAAATCGGCATGCGCTCCATCGTGATGCCCCCTTCAACGGTCGTTCACGCTGACCCACGTGTTGACCGCCGATCGGAACGCATCCCAGCCGCTCTGGTAGTAGACGTTCAGCAAGCCGAACACGTCGTCGTAATGCGTCAAATCCCGGTCGGCCATGTCTTGGATGGCCTGACGTCGTCGCTCAAGCTCGTCGTAGATGTCACGCTTGTTTGAGAAACCGGCCATGGCCGCGATTTTGTTCTCAAGAAGGTGCGATTGGAACATACCACGGAAGTAGTGCTTGTCCTTCACAGGGTCCCATTCGAACATACCACGCGTCAACACACCGTCGCTGTGCTTGTTGTAGCCGATGACTTCGTCGACACCGGTGATTCGGCGGGCAATGCCGCCACCTGGCGCTTCGACCACTTCTTGGAACAGCGCGAAGTTGAGGTTGTCGAAGAAACGAATGGGGACGTTGATCGGGTCCCCAGTGAACCGCTGAATCATCTTGACGATGGACGATGCGTGGAAGGTGGCGATGACAGGGTGACCCGTTTGCATGGCCTGGAAGGCCGTGGCGCCCTCCACACCACGGATCTCACCGATGATGATGTAGCGAGGACGGCTCCGCAGGGCAGCCTTGAGCAGGTCGAACATCTCGACGCGGCTGTCCTCGTTCTTCGAGTCACGGGTGACGAGCCGCTGCCAAATCTTGTGGGCGACCTTCACTTCAGGCGTGTCTTCTGCGGAGTAAATCTTGACGTTGTGGTCAATGAAGGGGAGAATGGCGTTCAGCGTCGTGGTTTTTCCGGACGCTGTCTCACCGGACACCAGCACGGACATGCCGTATTCGAGGCAAATCCAGACGTAGGCTGCGACTTGCGCACTCATGGTGCCCCACTTGATGAGTTGAACAATGGAGATGGTCTCCTCCGCAAACTTTCGGATGGTGAACGACGGTCCAAGCATGGACACGTCGTCTGAGAAAATGATGTTGATACGGGACCCGTCGAGCAGGGCCCCGTCGATGATCGGCTTGTTGTCCGACACCGGACGACCAATACGCTCGGACATCGCTCGGAGGTAACGGGCAAGCACATCACGCTCGCGGAAACGGATGTTCGAAGTGACCATTCCGAACACCTTGTGGTCCATGTGAATGTACTTCAGGCCCACCGAGTGAATGTCTTCCAGCATCTCATCGGAGAGCAGAGGCTCGAGGGGACCGTTACGGATGAGGTCACGGATGACGATGTAACGGAGACGTTGGCGCTGAGCCTCGGAAACGGCCAACCGTTTGTCTTCCAAACCGAGGATGTCCCACATGCGGCCTTGGCGCCGAGGACCCACAGGGAGGTCTTGGCGCAAGACCGTGTAACGGTCGATCATCTGGGACAGAATCCCTTCGAATTCGTCGTCTGTCGTGAAGTTCGGCGCCGCAGGAGCCTCTTGGAGCAGGACTTCAACAAGTTCACGGCGGATGTTTTCTTCTTCTTCCGTCAGCTGAGGTTCCAAGCCGATCCAGAGGACTTGCCCGGCGTCTTCCTCGTCCTCTGCAGGTTCGTAGATGTGAACGAAAATGGGTTCCTTGGTGATGTAAATCAGGTTGAGAGGACGTTGCTTCTTTGCGTCGCGGTCAAGCGGCCCGTAGTACATGGGGCGAGACCCGTACCTGGCTTCGAAATCACGCACCCACTCTGCGACGTGAGGGTGAGCCGCCATGACGCTGGCGAGATCGCCTCTGGCGAACTTGAGCTCTTCGTCGGCCATGCTCATCTCCTCCTCAGCTCACCGCGGTGATGTCCACGATGAAGCCCATGCTTGGCTCAACACGCCAACCGATGTTGGTCTGCACCGGACCTGCTGCCCGAAGGAAGCGCGTCACGGTCAGGCTTCGCTTGATGTCGCCACCAATGAGGGCCGTGCTCATGTCGAGCACCAATTCCGCACTGCTGCGCATCATGTGAAGGGTCTTTGTGTCCGTTTCTTCGGGGTCCACGGTCAGCAAAATGGAACGGCCGTCCGCCACAACTTCACGCAAGCGTTGCATCATCGCAACGCGGTCGGTGTTGGATTGGAGTTCAGGCATGATCGAACTGGCGGTGTCCAACACAATGACGTCCGCCTGCTCGATAGCCGGTGAGGAAAACACGTCATACAGCGACACATCAGGCACTGGTTCAGCGATGGTTCCAAAGCGGGAGAAGACAGTCAGACGCCCTTCTGTGAGGGGCTCCGTCACGCCGTAACCGATGGATTCCATTTGCTCAATCCAGCCACGGGTGGTCAACTCGGTGGTCACCACGAGGATCTTGCAGCCGTTTTCCAGCATACCGTGAACCAAACGTTGAGACACGAGGGATTTCCCCGAACCGACCGTTCCTTGAATGAGGTACAGGGAGCGGTTGGGCAAATGCAGACCCATCGAATCGGCCAAGGAATCGCTCTCGACCCCAAAGGGGAAACCGTCCTCAACGGGCTTGGGGGCGTGCTCAGACAACGAGCCTCACCTCCGTGTCCAACGTGTCCGTGCCTCGGACGTTGTTGAGAACCTCCGAAGACACGACGATGGTCAGCACAACTTCGCTGTTGTTGGTGTAGGTCAACGTGTTGTCCACCACCTGGACCTGCAGGAGTTCACCTGCAGACCAAGCACCGCCGTTCATGACCGTCGTGGTCACGTTGCTGGTCTGTTGGACACCGTCCACCAAGACCACGATTGTGCTGTCGTCAAGCACCGCATTACCGGAGTTCATCAAGTAGAATTGCATCTGCCCGGTCAAACTGTACCGCACGTTTCCCGGATCGCCAGCGAGGCTGACGTCCGTTTCTGAATCAATGGCTTGTGCACGCCGTTCCATCTCCATGGCTCGAGCGACATCACCCCATTCTGCAATGAGGAAGGTGCTCACGCTGCCGGCGACCAACAGTGCGGTCACGAGCATGATGAAGGATGTTGCACCGCCGTCTGCCATGCGATCACCTCAGACAAGTTCCGTCACGACGGTGGTTTCACCGACGGAGATGGCGAGCCGCTCCCACGCGGTCGCTGAGCCTTCAAGCCACATCACCCACATGGTTTCCCCAGAGTAGAGGTTGTTTCCGATGGGTTCGGCGACCACAAGGTCGGGCAAATGTTCGACGTTTTCGCCGTCGAGGAAGGTCCAGATCTCATCCAGGGCGAGCACCGTGCTGCCAACGTTGGTGACGTTGGCGTGCACGACGCTCCCTAAGACGGCGGATACGGCACCGCTGGAGCCGCCAGACGTGCCGATGGTCAAGGACGGGGATGAGGTGAAATCCCTGTTTCCTTCCATCGTTACGCTGACGGCCAACAAGCCTCCGCTGGCGTCCACGTCGGTCACGGTCCCGACAACGTTGGTCCCATCAAGAACCTCGTCGCCGACGCTGTATCCGCTTCCGTTTGTGGTGATGCTGATCTGAACCAACCCGTTCAGGTCCACGTTGGCGTCCACAAAGGCCACGTCCGGTGGTGGGTCGTTTTGTTCGGTCACGCTCAGGTGCGTGGAGAGTCGTGCGTCGAGGGTCCCGACGAACATCACGAAGACGGCCAACATGGCCATCCCCACAATCAGTCCGCCGATGCCCGTTGACGCACTCATCCACTCACGCCCTCATGCTGTTGCTTGCTGCAGCGCGCTGCGCTTGGCTGCGCCATGCGCTCACCAAGGCCGAGAACGACAGCAAGGCTCGGTTCGGGAGGTGATCCGCAAGTGCGGCCTCCGTTTCCCCGGGCTCAGCCAACTGAACGATGGCCATCACTTGACGGCCTTCGTCGGGACTGAGCATGCCTGAGTCCATCGCTTTCTGCGTGAAACTGGAAGCCGCCATGCCCGTCATGTGATCGAGCAAGAGTGCGGCCACCGTTGGTGCTCCAATCCTGTCGCTCCCAGCGCCGCCAAGGGCGTCGGGGGCTCGAAGGAAGGGGTTCGCTGCAAGGGCTTGGGCTTCGTAGAGCTCGACCAGAGGCGCTTCGTCCTCCGGCTTGAGGCGGGAGGCCCCATCACCGGCGGGGATGCGCTCCCCAGACGCCGTGATGATCACGTCGCCGCTCATGACGTCCATGCCTGCATCTTCACCGTCTTCATCGCTGAAGGTCACCGAAGGTCCAGATTCCATCGCTTCGTCCACGCGGGTCTCGACCATCCGGAGCACGTCTTCGACCATGTCGAGGCGGCTGCTGATGAGCCGCTCGAGGCCGGACGTGTCCACGGTCGCGTTGACCTGCGCCGGCGCCGATGGCGCCAGTGCTTGCGTCGTAGAAGCAACGCTTCCAATGCTGTTGAGTTTGGCGCGTGCAGGGCCAGGTCGGATCGTCCATGCATCCTCCTCGGACAGTTCCCCCTCCTCAGGGTGAGGGACCTGTTCGATCGGGACGTTGGAGAGGACTTTCAGATGACCTTCGGTCACCTTCGCGTCATCGTCCGTTGCTGCCCGTGCACCGCCACTAAATGGCCATGCCATGGTCATGCCTCCTCCGCACCCCGTTGCCGGGGGGCATCAGGGCGCAGAGCGGATCAGACCACCACAGCGCCTTCGGTGGCGTCGTTGACCTTGAGGATGTCATAGGTCGTACCGCCGCCGACGACGTGAATGTACAGCGTGGCCTTGACGTTGGCTGCAAAGAGCGCGTCCGGGCTGCAGTCGTTGCCGTCGTTGGCGTCAAGGGTGTAGCGGTACGCGGTACCGGCCTCAACGTCGTCGACGTCACCTGCAGCGTTGTCACCGAGGTCGATGACCGAGCCACCAGATGCATCGCCGAAGTTGCCGGCGATGTACTGGAACGCGCCGGCACCGTCGTCGCAGGAGACCTGCCACAGGATGTCGGTGTCAGCCGTATCGTCGCTGCCAGCAGCGAGACGGAAGTAGATCTCGTAAGATTCTGCACCGTCGTTGACGAAGACGTTGAGGACCTGCACCTTGCCGGACATTTCGTCCGTGGTGTCCTCACCGGTCGACTGGGCGTTCTGCTGGAGCTTCTCCGCGGTCTGGATGATGACCGCAGCAGCCACGGCAGCGACGAGGATCAATGCGATGAAAACGATCATCGCACCGATGCCGATCGCGGCCATGGTGTCCTGTTCTTGCGTGTTGTTGTTCTTCATGTTCGTGTTCTTCATGGTAATCACCTCAGACGACGACGTCCCCGACACTCGGGTCGCTTCCGTATTGGAGTTCTTCGTAGGTCTGACCGCCACCGACGACGCTCAAGACCATGATGTGGGCCGTGTTGGCCGCGGGCGCGCAGTTGGAAATGTCCATCTGGACGATGTAGGTCGTACCAGGATCGAGGGCGGCCAGGCCACCTCCGGTTCCGGTCCCGTCGTGTACCGTGGCACCAGCAAAGGACCCTGCGGCGAAAGCCGTGGCACCAGCACCGTCATCACAGACGACGGTAAAGGACACGTCACCAGGCACCACGGGGTTGCTGCCAGCAGCAAGCTCGAAGGTGCTGAAGATCGTCTCCGTACCAGCAGTCATGTCCCAGATGACGGTCGAGAGCAGGACCACCTTCGTGGACATCTGCTCTTGCGTGTCGTCACCAGCGGACTGGGCGTTCTGTTGCAGCTTCTCAGCGGTCTGAATGATGACCGCCGCCGCAACCGCAGCCACAAGGATGAGTGCGATGAAGACAATCATCGCACCAATCCCAATCGCCGCGGCGTTATCGCGCGTTTCTTTTCGTTCGTTGTTCATTTTTTGTTCACCTCATTTTGTGTGTTTTTTTCCCCCCCGGCGTCCGGGGGTGGAGTTGGGGGATGGGCCGTCGCGCGGCCCACCGATGTCAATGCGGAGTGGAATACGGATGTTCGCCACCTCGTCAGGTTCGAGGCGCGGGAGCATAGGGAGGGCATCGGACGTGTAGCCCGGTGGGAACCATGGATCGATGAGGACATCGACCAAGGGTTCCATGGAGCGGTTTTGTGCACGCACCGTGCAGACGATGTCGCCGGAGCGCATTTCGTACCCGACGGCGAGGGCGAGTTTCCTGGCCAAGGGAATTTCATCAGCGCCGTAGCGGCGGTCTGCAGTGATCTCGAAGCGAACCGGGAGGTTGCCCCCGGGCGCGATGCTGGGCACGTCAATCAGTTCGGGGTCTGACGTCCATCCAGCAGGCACAGGTGGGTGCATGCGCATCATGGGGAGGGTGATGGGACCGTCGTTGATGATGCGGACAATCATCACGCCCATGTCGCCACCAGCAGGCCAGCGTGTGTCGATGCCAAGCCAGAAGTGGCGGAAGAGGAAGGGGTTCAGGGTGGAGGTGTCGCCCCCAATCAGGTCGTCGACCAAGCCTTCGACCTCGCCGGCTGCTGTTCCGACTTCGCCAGCCTCTGCGGCACTGGTCGCATCGCGAAGGCGGAGCAGAATGTGCTCAACTTCGCCGTGTGAAACATGGGACTTCTCCTTGAGCAAGCGGTGCAGCAGCGCCATCGAACGGCGCAAATGAAGCACGGATTCCTTCAGATCCTCCAAGGCTTTCTCGGCACGTAGGACGGTCTTCAGTGCTCTTCGGAGCCGATGGCTGTTCAGGTGCGCGCGGGCTTCAGCGACGTCGAGTTCCGTCCGCGCGAGGGAGTTGACTTGCTGGTTCAACACGGTGTTGACGGCCAAATTGAGGTCGCGTCGGGCTGAAGCCACGGCTGGACCGTCTTCTTCGGCCTCAAACTCGACCTCGTCAAAGTGCTCATCGTCAACGTCATCGATGTCATCGTCAGCGCCGGAGGCCTCGTCGATGAACACCTCGTCTTCGGAAGGTGCGTCCTTCTCCTCAGGGAGGTCGAAGGGCACCTCTTCGGACAAGACGACTTCTTCCTTCTCAGGCATCGTCGGCCACCTCCTGTTCATCCCAATCGACGGATTCGCTCATGTCGCGCGCCGCTTGACTTGCTTCGTCCAAGAGGTCGGCCAAACCGAGGCCGTCTTCGGCAAGGTCACCAAGCAGGCGGGCCGGATCGGCCAAGTCACGCTCAATTCGCGCCGACGCGGTTTCGATGTCGGTCAAGCGCCCGTAAATTCGGCCGTAAGTCTTGTTGCTGCGACGGAGGATGTAGATGACGCCGAAGGAGACGACGATGAGGTAGGCAAGCAGCGTGGCTCCGTTGAGGTTGTTCTCTGGCACTTGAGCAGGGACGCCCATGACGATGAGCATGAAGCCGAAAATCGGGAGGGCCAAGATGGTGGTCAGCGCCCGTTGCGTGTCGCTCAAGGCCTCGAAATGGTCAGCGTACATCGTCGAGAGACCCTTGCGCTGACGCTGGTAATCTTCGTGCAGCACCCGGAATTCTTCGGAAGCACGCCAACTCATGCGCCACGTCCAGAGGGCGGCCACAGCGAGAATCACGGGACCCCACCAGACGATGGAGAGAAGGTGGAAGGAGAAGCCAAGGCCAAGCAGACCGGCATACACTGCAGCGAGGCGGAAGTTGTCGTTCTGATTCCGCAGCGCCACGAAGAGGGCACTGAGGAGCAAACCAGCCGCGGCTCCAGCCAGGACGACGATCGGTCGGGGGGACCACGCGACCACTTCTTCTTCGATGATGAGGAGGTTGTTGTCGGCTTCATCGCCGAAACTATCGTAGGCTTCTGAGGACCAATCTGCAGTGCATCGCAGTTGCGAGGAACTGAGCCACCAGTCCATGCTGTCGGGCTGGATGCCCCACTGCACGTTCACGGTCTCGCCGGGGAACAGCAAGTCAATGGTCTCGGGCTGGGTCAGGACTTGGGCGCCTTCACAGGTGAGTTCTGGAACAATGCCGACGGCGAGCGATGTGCCGTAGTTCACCAGATTGAGGCTAAGGTTGGTGGCAACGCCCTCCATAAGGCGGTCTCCGGTGATGGTCCACTCTTTGGCGCTGTTCTCGAGGTCAAAGGCTGGATCGGCTTTGGTGTCCAGACGGTAGCGGTAGGTGGCTTCGGTGTACACGGTGTATCCCACGTTTTCACCGGGATGGTAGAGGCGGAAGGTCAGGTCCCAACCGTCCCCTGGGAGGAGGTTGGGCCGATCAGGTGCATCGATGGCCATCGTCGGAGCGCCGGTGGTTTCCCACGCTTGGCGCAGAGGGAGCGAGATCAGGTCGTCCCCAGCGCAACCGCTCGCGTCGAGGTCGAGGGCGTGTGTCTGGGCAGCACCGCTGCCGGTCACGAGTTCAAAGTCCCAAAGCAGGTCAGAGGCCGCAATGTTCGGTGCAATGATGCCGGGTTGAACCAGCCGTTGGGCCGAACACAATTCCAGTTCGTACACGGACGCCGTGGACGCGCTCACAGGGATGTGAGTCCACATGAAGGGACGGTTCTCTACGCCGTTGTCCAGACCGGGCATGAAGGTGTCCGGCTCGTTCTGGAACATCCTTGACACGGCCAAATTCGTTTCAAGCACTGCAGAACCGCTGACGCTCGTGTCGACTGGCGTCAGGGTCACGCGCAACTCACCTTGAAGGGACATCAAGGGTTGGAGTTCAACCAATTCTACGACAACGTTGAGATCGGTGTTGACACCACGTCGGAGGGTGATTACTTGCGACGCAGGGCTGCTCAGCACCCAATCGTCGCTTGTCTGATTGGTGCCTGGACGGAAGAGCGCCACGTCCACGTTGACGTCAATGTCGGCGTTGCCCACGTTCTTCACCGTGGAACTGATGCCTTGCGAGAGGCCGCGATGGAACAGAAGGAGATCGGGCCAGTCGGGGCTTGAGATGTCGAACAATGGCGCAATAACCACGTCCACGGACCCGATCGTTCGCAAGGCTCCGGTGGTTGAGTCGTTGACGTAAATCAGCACCTGGTGCACGTCACCACGGTCCAACGAAGCGGAACCGCCGAGCGACGGAACCGCCACCGTGAGGGTCCCAGTGGTCTCCTCGTCGATGGCGAGTTGAGTCGTGGTCAAGTCAAGGCTGGCGCCCCAGCCGTCGTCGGCTTGGGTCTCCAAGACCAGATCTTCGAGGTAATTGCCTCCGTTCGCAAGCGTGAACGGCAAAGCAACCGTGGTGCCTGGAACTGCGTTATGTTGGACTCCGCTGCTGCCACCATCGTCGTCGAGAGAGGGGTCGAACACCAGCGCCACATCGTCCATTTCGCTGAGGTTGGCTTGAATCACGGCTTGGAGGACGGGACCATCGACCACCGTGACAATGACTGTTGCGGAGTAATTCATGTCCGCAGCAGCCTCTTCGGTTGGGCTAATTTGGACCTTGACGCCATCGCTGAATCCTGCACCAATCAAGACGGATGTGCTGCTTGTAAGGGTGAAATCGACTTCATCGTCGGGATCGACGATTTCCACGTTGAACTCGGCAGGCGTGTTTCCAGTGTTCATCATGGTGAGGCTGGTCAACGGTGTTTCGAAGACGCTCAAGTTCACCAAACGGTATGGGGGATCAAGGGTCGCGTCCACGAAGGCTTCCACGGTGATTGGAATCGCTGCTTGTCCGAGGACCTCCCCGTTGTCGGTGTTGGAAACCTCGACATCCACGTAAGTGATGGAACCGGCTTGCGCCAACGGATCCGAGGTCACGGTGAGATCGAAGGTCGTCTTGTGGTTGTCGTTGATGTCCGGGTAAACCGCGACCGGCGAGGGCAAATTGCTCACCGTTGTCATGAGTCCACCCGAGGCGCCGAGGGTGGCGGACCACGTCACTGGAAGGGTGTTGAGAAGGCTGATGGTGTAATTCGAGACGTCGTTCCCAAGGTTTTGGATGCCCACAGGGAAGGTCGAAGCCACGCCCACTTGCGCCGTGAGAACGCCATCGTCGATGATCTCGCCATCGTTGATTCCGGGGACGGTGACGCTCACGGTCCTGGTCACGGCTGCCGCGCTTACACCTCCCAAAGTGTGGGTGGAGGAGAGGCTGGGCGTGACGGTCACGTCAGCTTCCAACAGGCCGGCGAGCGGAAGGCCGTCGGCCGGACCCTGGACAGAAAGCACGGCCGGATTGGTCGTCCCCAAGGTCATGTTCGTCGCGTTTTCGGGCGATGGCGTGAAGGACCAACGTGCTGTTTCGGAAAAGCCGCCTGCGCCGCCGTATGAGGTGAAGCGCAGGTCAGAGACGGCCACGGTGGCGTTGACCAATTCGTTGACGTCCTGAATCAGGTTGTGGCGGACCTCGAGGTCCATTGGCACCAACGCATCGTAGCCGATGCCGAAGCGGGAGGCGCGCACCTCTGCCTCCGTCAGTTCGAGGAGGTTGGACTCCAACCCAGGATCCACAACAATGACGGGTGCCACGGTCAATTCTTGTTGGTCCGTCACGGGGATTCCGTTGATGGCGGAAGCGCCCACCCACAACTCGACAAGGTCGCCTTCCTGATTTCGTTCGGCGGGGTCAAGGGGTGAACTGATGTGAGCAGGCGTCACAATGGCCTTGATACGGGTGGTTTCACCGGGATCCAAGTAACCAGTTTGAGGGACTGAGATTTCAGCACTCCATCCGAGGGGCGATGGCGAGAATCCTGCGGTCAGTTGGAAGTTGGTGGCAATGTTGCCGTCGTTGGTGATGTTGAGGCCAATGTCCGTGGGCAAGCCTGGAACCACGCTGACGCTGGTGTTGTCAAGGTCGACGGCAGCGAGGTAGAGTTCGCCGGCCGTGATGCTCACCACGGCCTGAAGTGCATATTGCGGACTGGAGCCTTGCGAAGTGAAGGTCACCGTCAACACTTCGGTGGTGCCGCGTGCGGCGGTGATGGGCACCTCAACGTTGGCGACAAATTCCAGGGCGTTCCCCGCGGCGATTGGACCGGTGTTTAGCCCCCAAGAAGACGTGTCGGACCAGCCCTGAAGGCTGTGAGTAGCGATGTTCCAGTTGTCAAGTTGTTGACCGGTGTTCGTGATGCCGAAGGTCAACAATTTGCTGGTCCCCGGCTGCAAGGTGCGGTCTTGAGGGACTGGATCGAACATGGCCGCATAATCGGAGAAGATGACGTCAAAGGCCGCCACCGGAAGAACATCCGTCCACGATGGGCCGGTAAAGGTCACCGTCATGGTGATGTTCCATCCTCCTGAGAGGCTGGTGGCGTCCACCGAGACCAACAGCAGTTCGGATTCGGCGGGGTCTTTCAACGAGCCAGGCTCAAGGGATGGAATCACATTCGACGTGAGGGATTGAGCGGGCCCACCGGCCAATGGTGTGAGGACAACGTCCATCGAGGCGCCGAGGGGCAACACGCCATCGTTCTTGACGGCCACAGAAAGATCGTGGGTGCCGAGAGAGAGACGAGCCACGGACTGACCGGGGCTTGGTGCGGGGTAAATCGGCCCAATCGTCGTGCCCTCGAGGTAGCGATCGACGTCAAGTTCCATCACGCGCTCGTCGTTCATCGTGTTGCCGTCTTGCAAGGATGACACGCGAGCATACAGGGTCTGGTCATCGCCGGTGGCGGCGGTCCATGTCATCATGAAGACTGAGGGAGCCGCCCCGGGTGCAAGGCTGCCCGTGGACATCTCGTCCACATCGACCTCGAAGGCTGTGGGGGAACCTTGGTGGACAAGGGAAAGCGTGGCGCTGCCTGCAATGGTGCCGACGTTGGCCACCTCGATTCTGACGGTGTGGTCGCCGGGAGCAGCCACGATGGTGAACAGACCTGCTTCGTTGATT
Source organism: Euryarchaeota archaeon UBA495 (assembly GCA_002496845.1). Lineage (GTDB taxonomy): Archaea > Thermoplasmatota > Poseidoniia > Poseidoniales > Poseidoniaceae > MGIIa-L3. Next base: position 5,263 of record DALQ01000089.1, on the reverse strand, counting down.
TGCACCGAGCCGTGGTTGTCAAGGGTCAGCCCGGTCACGCTGAAGTCCGGTCCTGCGCGGCCCGATGTGGCCTCCGCAGCGGGAGTAGCCATCGGCACGGCGAGCGTGATGAGCAAGAGGGCGACAAGGCCCAGCGATGCCGCCCGCGAACCAAACGTCATGCGCCCGCCCTCTTGAATGCGTGAACTGCGACGGTCCGTCCTTGCCGCTTCATTTGCTCAACCAGCTGGTTCAGCAGGCGATCGTGTTCCGCGTCGCTGATGCCCAGTCGGCGGCGCTCTTCCCACAGCAGCAGCTGCTCGGTGCGGGACAGCACGGCGTCCTTCAGGTACAGTTCCAATGTTCGGCGGTAGGCATCCCTGTCCGAAATGGCGTACACGATGGTGTCGCCAGGGAGTCGATCGGCATGATGTTGAATCACGTTGCCCAAGTTCAGGGCTTCGTCGTACGAAAGATGGCGACGGTCGAGGTCGTTTTGGATGGAAGAGGCGATCTCTTGGAGGGCATACCGGGTCGCAGCACGCTGAATACGCTTGAGATAGCGTCGGCAGCGACGCGACATTCGGACCGCTGCCATAGCCCTCATTGATTTCTGCCGGTTCTTGAAAGAATCGCCAATAACACGGCACTTGACCCGATGTGAAAGCGATATTACCCGAACTGAATAAACAGCACCTTGGTAGGAAATTGTTTGTTTTGGCAACGACCAACACTTCATACCGCCCCTACCCCACCTCACGCCATGACCGACCCCGTTACCCTCGAAGCAGGCCAGCCGGCTCCGCAGTTCACGGCCACCGATGCTACAGGCACCACGTACGATCTGACCTCGACGCTGAACGAAGGGAAGCACGTCATCCTCTACTTCTACCCCCGCGACAGCACGCCTGGCTGCACCACGCAAGCCTGCGACTTTCGTGACAACATGGCCCGCCTGAACACGGGTTCCTTCGTGGTTTGGGGGGTCTCAAAGGACAGTGCTGCGTCTCACGAGAAGTTCTCACGCAAGCAAGAACTCAATTTCCCTTTGCTGATGGATGAAGACGGCAGCCTGCACGAAACATTCGGCACATGGCGCATGAAGAAGAACTACGGCAAGGAGTACATGGGATGCTCCCGCTCAACCTTCGTGATCGCGCCCGACGGCACGCTTTCTTGGGCGCGGTACAACGTCCGCGCCAAAGGCCACGTGGAGATGTTGATGCGCGAACTCGGACTCGGGGCGTGACGTCCTGGGCGACGAAGCACAACACACGGTGGCAGCGTTCCTTGAACGCTGCATCGCCTATGCTGCTTCGTCCATTGAACGCAAAACCGAACGCGGCGAGGATGCTGCTGACTGGGAAGCATACAGAGCACACACCGCCTTTGCGCTTGATGAAGTCAGGGCAGGACGATTGGACGCATGGTTTGACGGCGAGGATTCGACCGAACCGGCACGTACCCCGCTGCGCCTCACCGGTGAACGGTCTGTGACGCGCCTCGACCAGCTTGAGCATCGCGAGCGTGCGCGTTTGTTGGCCTCGACCATTTCGCCCCGACCGCTTGTGCTTGTGGCAACGACGGATGCCTCTGGCCGGCACAACTTGGCCCCAATGACGTCCCTGAGCGTGGTTTCAAACAGCCCACCGTTGGTCGTCATGTCGTTGTCGAGCGACCGAGAAGGACGGGCACGGGACACCTTGCTCAACCTACGAGACCGACCATCCGCCACCCTCTACCTCTTGATGAGCGGCCCTGATGACGCCGCTTTGGTGGAGCACACAGCCCCCAACGTGCCGCGAGGTACCTCGGAGTGGGACGGCGTGCCTCACACCGTCGACGAGGAGGGCGTTCCCTACCTCGATCGGGCCGCTGCTGCGCTTCGGGTGACGATGGTCGAAGAACGAGCACTTCCCGACGCAGTGGCCCGTTTGGTGATCTTCAATGTGGACGAAGTCCACCTTCCTCCTTCAGCGCTTGAGGCGGAGGCCCTCGACGTGCTCTGTCAACACGGGCTTGATCGTTTGATGGCCAGCCCGACGGGATGGTCGCAGGTGGTCGATCATCGCTCGGCCTGAAGCACGCTCCACGTGCGTTCGAGGCCTTCGTCCAACGTCGTGACCGCCTGCCAGCCAAGGAGCGTTTTCGCGCTACGAGGATTTGGCCGACGACGCTTCACGTCACCGGGATGGCCTTGTCCTTCCTGATGGACAGGAGCGCCGGTCAACGACGAGATGCGTGCTGCAAGGTCGAGGATGGTCGTTTCCACGGTCGAGCCGAAATTGAACGATGCACCCGCCAGAGAACCGCTGCCGTCGATGGCTTCGTCCAACCTTCCGAGCAGGTCCAAACCGTTCACCACGTCGCCCACCCACGTGAAACAGCGCGTTTGGAGGCCGTCGCCATGCACGTCCAAGGGACGGCCATGGATGGCGCGTTCGAACATCATCGCGACAACCTGACCGTTCTCTCCCGCGCTGGCCCTCGGGCCGTACGCGTTGCACGGCCGTGCAATACGAACGTCAAGACCGCGATGCACGGCATCCTGGGCCAAGATCTCCACGAGGTACTTCGAGGCGCCGTAGGAATGACGCAGATGCTCTCCGGGCGGTGTGAAGATGGAGCGGTCATCGGTCTGCATCGCGTGAGGGTTGTCACCGAACGCCTCCGGGGAAGAGGCCATGACCAGCCGGGCACCCCATCGCTCTGCCGCGTTGATGGCCTGCAAGGCCCCGTTCAAGGCCACATCGATGACCGCGGTTGCCTCACGGTCGAAGCGGGCCGTGCCGTTGATGGCCCCCAGATGGTGGATGAGCGAGCAGGGACCAACGGCCCGTTCAACCGCTGACCAAGCTTCGGGAGAACGCACGTCCCCGTTCACGAGGTGCACGCCATCAGGGCAGTCCGCCAAGGAGGAACGGGAACCGTTGTCCAACACCACCACGTCATGGCCACGTTCCAGCAAGAGGTCCACCAAATGGGAGCCGAGAAAGCCGGTGCCGCCGGTGACCAAGACAGGACCCATGCCCTCACCCGTTGTGTTCTGCCCGTTCAAGGACCCGCAAGTGGACCTCGCCACCCGCCTCACGGATCACTTCGACCAAATCGCCGTCGTTCACCGCAAGGCACGGGTCTTCTCCAAACCCGTGGGCGTACGGAAGGCCGAGCAGCGAAGCGGCAGGGAGGGACAAGGGGCAGACGTCACGGTTGACGATGGCCGTGGGTCCACGGCCACGGTACATCAGCCCCATGAGCACGTAGGGTGCCACGGTGGAACCGGACCCTTTGGGATAGATCAGGACCTTCCCCTCGATGGGGCGTCCGTCCAAAGGATGGCCGCGCTCATCGATTTCACCCGTGTCGCGGTCCACATAGCCAAGGTACGTGATCGGTACGTCGGTGACCATGGCTCGTCCGACCACGCGGAAGGTGGGTTGGGACGAGAGGCCTGCGCCCGTGAGGTCACAGGTGCTGTCTTGGAAAGCAACGTTGGACTGGGGCACGTGATGCGCACGATCGCCCAGGTTGGGCCGAGGGCCCTCAGACAGTGCTGCGTCGAAGGCATGGGCCACGCATGTTTGGATGTCGGCCACGCTCGTCGGGATGCGGTTGAGCCCACTGGTGAGGTAATGCTCAGCCTTCATCGAGTTGGTCAGCAGGTGATTGAACCGCTTGCGGTTGTACGGCGTGACTTCTGGACAGGTGTCTTTCAGCACCACGGCTCCGCTTTCTTCCAGCAGCGCCAAGGAACCGTCCGCCGCTGCCAAGGCATGGTTTTCCTTGCTGGTGAACATCCACAACCTCCCGTTGGGAATGCGTGAACCCATCTCCGCATGCGCACGCACCGCAGCGGCCGTCAAGCGGATCTCTTCGAGTGAGGCTTGCGGACAACCGATGACGACGAGGTCGACGGTTCCTTTTGGTGCGAGTTCCTCCTTTCGCTTCGTCAAGGCATCGTCATCGAACACAAGGGTCCCTTGCCACCCGCCTTCTGGCTCGGCCCAGCCGTCGCCGTCACGCCCGAGAGGAGGGTCCGCGGATATCCCGTTGACCCAAAGCATGGGAGTTCCGTAGTTTGCTGCAGCGGCGGTCAAGGCCTTGCGTTCTGCGAAGGTCATGCCCAACTCGAGGCCCATGATGAGCGGCATCGGGCCCCAAGGCATTGACCAACCCGGCTGGGCTTGTGCACCAATCCAGTCCCCAAGGATCGAATAATCGGCCAAGGTGGACAGCGTTGCGGTGACCTCAACCCGGATGTTGGGAAGGCGGTGTTCGTCCAAGTGCAGCCCCCAGCGGGGTGCAAAACCGGTCAAGGCAGTCGCCAACGCGGAAAGTCCAGATTCACGGTTGGTCCGCATCTTGGTCCACGAGTTGGCGTAGCACACCGCGTTGGACTCGGCCCAACAAGCGATGCCTTCCTCCATTTCGTGCCCACGGTCGTACGGCGTGCATGACAGCGTGGGCCGGATGCCAAGTTTGCTGTACGCATCGACAATCCCGAGTTGCGCCTCAAGGAAGCCTTCGCGTCCGAGGTCCATCTCCTCCATGCGATCTGCATCGCAGCCGGCGGAATTCAGCGTCGTGGGGATGCTGACGCCGGGACCACCGTCTTCGGTCAAGTCCTCGAGGAATCGGATGAGGCCGTCCCCGCCTGTGATGACCGACACGCCAGAAACGTGCGAGTCTTTGACTTCCACAAAGGACGAGGCCCCCGCGGTCAAGGCAAGGTCAACGACCAAGCGCGCTCCCTTCTGTCGGGTTGGACCCTCCTCCCCGTCGAGCTGTGCCTGCAAGCGCGCGGGCAGGTCCATGCCCTTCGGTCGTGGAGGAAGGCCCTCAAGCCTGCCGGAGCCTTCGCGTGAATTTCGGCAGAGGCTTTGTTACCTTAGACGTCGAATGGGAGGCCATGAACAACGCACAAATCAACTCCCCTCAACGGCAACAAGAGGAGGAAGAAACACAGGACGGAAAAGCATGGGCCGTGGTTCAAGCCGGCCTTCTCCTCTTGGCCTTGGGCTTGGCAGCGGCCGGCTTGTGGCTCCCTGAAACGGACGTGAACACGTCCGCGGTCGCGTCGGTGCTGATCGTCACCGAAGAAGCCGGTGAAGCCTGCCCGGTGTCGGGCGTGCTGCTCTCGTACGGTGAGGACGTCAACGCGGATGGTGTACTCCAAGCCACGGAACGCGAAGGAAGCATGCCGGTCTGTGACGGCGTCAGTGGCAACGCAGGGTCGCCGGGAGCCAACGGAGTGAGCGTGCTCATGTCGTCCAACTCCTTGCCT
>DALQ01000111.1 GCA_002496845.1 Euryarchaeota archaeon UBA495 | reverse complement strand
GTTTCAACGGTGTCGAAGAGGTAGTCCTCCTCTGGCCAATCGTCCATCCGCTCCGACATCAACCGCTCTTCTTCGTCCATGTGAGCATCGCTCATCGTCGATGGCGTGGGGTCTTCGAAGGCCAACGCAGGCGGTGGGTTGCCGGTAAGGCCCTCTGGCCCTTCGGTGAACGCATCGAGTTGAGTCGTGCCTCGCGGAGCCAAATCGGCTGCAGGGGGCCGTGTTGCTGCGGCTTCGGCCGGGAGGCCATTTTGCATCGAAGCCCAATCCACGGCGAGTTTGAACCGGTCCATTTGCTCCTTCATGGTGGTGTAGAACTCACGTTCAGCAGGGTCATGCCGGCTCCAATCCAGGGAAGGGAGTTCGCTGGATTGCCCGGCAGGGGAAGGGGAACGAAGCGACTGGCTGGAGGCGTGCTGCATCATGGCCACGAGCCGTCGGCGCGCCAGTTCGCTGGCCACGCGACGGATGGTGGCTTGGCGGCGTTGGAGGTTCTGGACGCGCAGATCAAACCCGTGCTTTCGAACGGCTTCGTGCAGGTCCAAATCGATGGACTGAAGCAAACGGCTCACGGCATTCCAGAAGTCTGGACGGGGCAGAGGAATTGGAATGCGCCGGTTGATTTGCTGGCGATGGGTGGTGGTGAGCTGTTCCTCCACCTCTCGGGCAGCAGCCTCGTCGAGGGGGCCTGCTGCACTCATCACCCGTTCGTCGGGACGAGACCACTTGAAACCTTCAATCAAGTCGGCGTACACGAGGAACGAGCGTTCAAGTTCATCCGGGCCTGTGGGACAATGGATGGAGGCCTTCTCACAACGCCGCCGTGCGTCCGTTTGGATGCTGATGGTGTTGCTGCTGCCCCTTCTTCTCCCCGTGGCCCAGGCCGCCCTCGGGCCGCTGCGAGAGGCGACAAGCCCCACCGCAACCGTCGCACCGCTTGGCGGCGGTGGCATCACGGCGGCCAACGTCACGTCGTTGACGGTGCCGGCCAACCACACCGTCGTGGAGGCCGGCCTGACCTTGGGCACCGTGTGGACGGAGGACGGGACCAACGGGACACAGTTCGCCTACGACAAGGGCACAGGGTTTTCCGGCGGACTTCACGATCGCACGGAAGGATTGCTTCGCGGCGGGCGTTTGACGCTCGCTTCGCCAGAATCAAACAACGACGTGGAGGACTTCGAAGACGCGGTCCTCACCCCGGATGGATGGCTGGCCGTGGGAAGTGCAGACCGCTCGTGGTCCACGGTCAACTTGAGCTCCAACACGGTCAACGCGTCCCTTCCATCGACCGCCTTTGACGGGAACAGGGCGCTCTTCTTGGGCGGCCAAAACGCCACACTGACCGAAGAGATGGCCGGGTGCTTCGTGAGTCCGCAAGTGGCCGGTCCCAGCGTGGTTCGCAACATGACCGTCAGTTTCCGTTCTGCTGCGGACCTTGGGCCACAGGACGCTCGTTGGGTGGAATGGCGCAGCACTTCGTTCCCAACGTGGTCCACGCTGACGCCATCCGGAGGCTATCCAGACCTGATGAACGGCACGTTTTCCAGCGGAATGGAACCCGATCCAACGGCCTTGAGTTCGGCGTGGTTGGGGGATGAAGTCCAAGGTTGGACGCTCCGGTCCTTGCCTTTGGACGGCCATCTTCCGTCGGCTGAAGCGTGGTACCAACTCCGCTTTTGTTTCGCAACGACCGATGACTCTGCTTCGCGTGAAGGCTGGTTGCTCGACGACCTGAAGGTGCACAACGAGGGCGACCCTGGTGGCGCTTGGTTTCACGGCAACCTGTCGGGGGCATACGCCCCCGACGCTGACGGCTGGGTCATCATGGACGTCGACCTTTCCGGTCTCTCTTCACCGACGGAACTTGCGTTCCGTGCACATTGGGACATGGAGGGGGGATGGCAAGACAGCATGACCACCCTCCTGAGTTTGGATCGTGGGACGTCGTGGTCGCTTCTCTCGCAAGCCCCAGGTCTGCCCGGCAACGGCCTGCTCTGGCAAGGCGGTTGGCTGACACAAGAATCCGGTGAATGGGTGGACGTCGGCTACAGCCTGCCTCCTTCGGTGTTCACGTCTCAGAACGCCTCGACCGCGCAACTCGCGTTCCGCGTCATCACGGACGCCAACGTTGGCTACGGCAACGCGGGCGTGGACGGTTGGGAAGGCATGGCCATCGATGATCTCCGTACCATCACCTACGGTGGGGCGAGCAACACGACCGTGCGGATGCTGGACAACTTCACCACGGCCCCGGTGCTCGGTCAAGGCGTCAACCTCAGCCAAAGCAACAGCACCAACGAATGGGTCTGGACCCAAGCCTTGGGGGCCAACGGTCCCACGTGGTGGAACGCCTCCTTCGAACGTGGCCAATTGGTCCCACGTGGATGGTCTATTGCGCTTGAGCGTGGCCAAGGATGGGAAGTGGGCGAATTGGACAGCAACGTCACCGCAGGCCCGAGAGCGTGGACGTCTGGAAACCAAGGCGTCGGAATCGTTCTTGACGGCGATTATGCTGCAGAGAGTTTGGCCTACCTGACTTCGCCAAGTTACAGCCTTCCCGACAACAGCAGTGCCCGCTTGTCCTTCCGTTCGTGGGTGTGCACGGAAACGAATTGGGACGGGGGCGCCGTGCAGATCTCGGTGGACGACGGCGCGTCGTGGTGGTTCCCGCCTTACCACAGCCACACTCATCACACGTTGTCGAGCATGAACCCCTACTCGCCGTTCTACGGTGAAGGCATTTACGACGGGTCAATCCACAGCGGAGGGTGCCCATCACGTTCGCAGGGATTTGATGCGGAAACCATCGACGTCAGCAACCTCTCCGGACAAGACATTCGCTTCCGTTACGTGTTTTTCTCCGATACGTGGGTGGAAAAAGACGGCTGGTACATCGACGATGCGGGCGTCGAGATCGACCTGTTCTTGGAGGAAGGCACGTGGACTTCGTCTACGTTCAGCGCACCAAGCCGTTCGCTGTGGGGGCTGCTCGACGGCCATGCTCGCCTTCCACCCGGGACCAACCTCACCGTGGATCTGCTGCATCCGAACGGGACCGAGGTCCCCGGCTGGACGGGGCTTACGCTTCCGACGGACGTCACCCTCTCGACAAGCCAAGTCCCCCAACTTCGCCTCCGCGTGAACATGTCCACCTCCTCGTCCCTCGCCACGCCAATTCTGGAACGGCTGACGTTGGGCAGCGTGACGCACCTCGATGCTGTTCACGTGGATCACGCTTTGCCGAACGGCCTGATGGTGACACAGGACGGAGGGATTCTGAACGTGGGTCATCTTTCCCGCACCCTCGCGTTCCCATCGTGGCCCGTCTGCCCTCACGACCACGCCACGGTCAACGTCTTGGGGCAGGGAGCACAACTGGTGGCACCTCAAGCAGCCGTCACGTCAATCGGCAACGCGTCCGGGGTGGAAACCTTCCTTGTCGAATGGAGCCGCCACAGGCTTCAGTCAAGCCTCAGCGTTGAACTTCCAACTGGGTCCTCGTTGATCGAAGCACGTGCGGACGTGGCGTGTTCCCACTCAGCCACGGGCGTCAAGGCTGGTCTAGATGCTCAGACGCACGAGGTGTTTGATTTGACCTCAATGGGGTATGGGAACGTGCTGGGATTAGCCAGCGGTGTCTCAGAAGCCGTGAACATGAGCGACGGTGCAACGCTCTGGAACGCCAGCAGCAGCACCCTCGGCCCCACGGTGTTGGAGAATCAAAGCCTTGCATGGCGATGGTGGATTGAAGGTCTTCCGAGCAGTTCCACGTCCTCCGTCCCATTCAGCCTCCTGATTGACGTAGGCCAGGACGGTCTCCTGGCTTCGCATCCTGCGGGATCAGGAACCGCCACCCATGCAGCGAATGCGGCAGGGCACCTCCGATTGAACGGCGTGGCTTCGTGTCAGCGCCACAGCGACGCACCAACGGCCTTCGGTCAACGGTGCAGCACGTCCATGCACGTCTGGTCTCCTGCGACGTTGCTTCCACTGGAGTTCGCCGCCCTGAGTACCGTTCAGGAACGGCACGTCGAAGTGGATCTCGCGGTCGTCGATGCTGCGTTGAGCGACCGCCAAGCGGCCGGCACGGCCTCGGAGTATCCTCTCGAGGTATGGGTGATCACGGAGCATGGCGCGATTGACGTAAGTCTGGATCTGTCTTCACGCGTAAAGTTGCATGATCGGTTCGTGCAGATTCCCACCGTCGCTTGGACGCCGGGCACCAACGTGACGGTCATCACTGAACACGAACGCACCGACGCTCGAGATTCGACCGCAGACGTGCCGCTTATCGAGTCGATCAGCCTTGGCTTTGGAGCCTCGCCTTTGGCGCCCTTTGGGGAGGTCACCGTCGATCGTTTGAGCGATGGCCTTGCACGCTTTCGGCAGCCTTCCGGGGCCGGATTGGCCGCGCTTCAAGACGCCAGCACCGTGGTGTGTGATGCACGTGTTTGCCGCGTGACATGGACCCTCACCTCGTCGTGGTCCTTTGACGACGTTGCCCAATTGCAGTGGTGGACGGCGGCGACCGACGTCCAAGGTTTGATGACCGGCCCTGCTGTTCAGGCGATGGATGTTCAGGGCAATGACGTTGAGAACGATTTGGAGGTCATTTCGTTGGAGGTCATCGACGACCGCGGCCGTGCCTTGCACGATTGGACCGCGCCGTTGTGGCCGTTCGAAGTGGGAGCAAACCGAAGCATGGAGGTCCAAGGGCAACTCCGGGTCGAAGGCGTTTCAGGCGTTCATCCCAAAGCCGGTGAGGCGTCCGTCAGCCTTGAGCTTCGCAACGGCACATGGATGGACAGCGTGTTGGTCTCCGTTCAAGACGATGGTTGGTTCAACGGGACCGTCGTCATGCCACAACCCGGAATCCTTCCCAGCGGCGCTCAGATGACGGTCGAAGCGCGCATCACACGTTTTGGCCCCTACGACGCAGCCTCCACCACAAGCGAACAGCGAGGCACATCGCCGGTGGTGGAGCTGATCTACGATGACGTGGTTCCAGAACTGATTGCTTTGGACGTCCTCGATCCTGGTGGCCGACAACCAGCCGACGGTCATGTGCTTCCTTCGGACGCCAACCTCGCCTTGGTGCTCGGTTTGAGGGACGACCAAGGTTTGGATGGACCGGCCTACGTGTGGTCATGGTTGCAATCACGTGACGACGCCAACACCAACGGCATCAGCGAACCGGACGAATGGATCAGGATGGCGGTCCCTCTTGCCGCCGGGCGAACGGAACAATCCCTGGATCTGCCCCTCATCCAAGCAACGGACATCGTGCCCAACGGAGCCGACCTCGGCATCGCCCGTTTCGTCGTTGAGGCCTACGATGTGGCCGGCTATCCTCTGCCAGGTGGCGGTACACTGGACGGGCCTTTTGCTGCTGAACTTCGTTTGGAAGCACGTCGCCCAACCTTTGTTCCGACGTCGAGCCTGAAGCTTGACGCCGACGACGGTCGGTTGTACCCCGGTCATCTTCACACCTTTTCCACAGAAGTCAGGGACGCCAATGGACTGACAACGCTTGATGCCATCGAATTGGCCCTCCTCGGCCAAGATGATGCCTCCTGCCGAATCACGTACGTTCCGAGGACCCAGGAAACGCGCCCCGACGTCGGGTGCTTCCTTGGGGCGCCGGAAGTGAGCGTCCACGCGCTCAGCGACGCTGCATGGCGGTTGGACGTTGCCTTCAGGTTGCGTTGGGACGTGGCTTCAACACACGCCGACACCGACCATGTTCCTGCCTTGTTCGTTCGGGACGAAGGGCAAAACCTCGGGTTGGGATTCGGACGAATCAGCGGCCTGACGTGGTGGACCAACGCATCGGTGGACCTCCGGCTCGAAACCGCCACCGACACCACGCCGCCCTTCGGCACCTATGCCGATGGAGCGGTCTATGCGGAACGTGGGGACGTGGTCAACTTTGGATACCGCGTGGTCCATTCGTCCTCTAACCAAACCGCGGCGCGTTTGCCTGACACGGTCCAGCTCGATTGGTCCGTCACCGACGGCGCACGCAGCGATTCAGGCACAATGGACGTGCCGAACAACGGCGAGCCCGTGCTGCGCATGTCCTTCGCGCCCACGCTCTTTGTCAGGACATCAGGGCACGTGGAAGCAACGTTGTCTGGATGGACCGAAGGAGAGGTCACCCATCGGACCTTGGTGTACATCGACGAGCATGATCCTCGGCTGCTGGTCGATGCCATCCGGTTCCTGCAAGTCGACAGCACGTCCCTCGAATCCGTTGCTTTGGAGGTCACCGTCCAAGACGTTGAACGACCCGTGGAAGATGGTGTTGAAGCCCATTGGCGCATGTTGCGGCAAGGGCGCGTCGTGGACGGGACGGTTGGAAGCGCATCGCTTGAAATGACCTCCTTGAATGGCGCATCGGCCGTTCATTCAGGCGTTGTGAACCTCCGTCCGAACACCATCGAGGTCATGGAAGGGGACCTGTGGCAGGTGTGGTTCAGCGCGACGGATGCTGCAGGTCGAGGCGTGATTGGCGAGGGCAGCGAGACCGAACCGGTGACCGTCACGATGCGCTGGATCGCTTACCAACCCAATCTTGCCTCCTTGGTGGCCGACCCGTTCAGGCCCTCCTTAGGGGCCTTGGTCAACGTTGATTTCGAAGTCGCCAACACCGGTGTGTTGCCTGGATCCACCCACGTACGGCTCGTGGACAACGAAGGCGTGATCTTGTCCGAAATGCAGGTTGTCTTGGAACCGGGGGCACGGCAACGTATCACGTGGACCATCGAGGCCTGGACCACAGGGGACCTCGGTCTGCGCCTCCAGTTTGACAACGGGAGCCAGCTTGATGTCCCGGTTCCTTTGGCCGATGTTGGCGCTGCGAACGATGAGGTCAGCGGGAGCAACGTCGGCTGGACCAGCCTTGGAGCGCTCGCGCTGATTTTGGCCGTGGCAAGCCTTGTGGCCGTGCGGATGCAAACTCGATCGAAACGTGCCCCAAAGGAAATTGTGGAACTTGACTTCGAGGCCTTCGATGAGGAAGAATGAAATTCAGGCTCATGGGGCGGTAGACCATACGACGGAGTTCCCGAGCGGTCAAAGGGGGTG
>DALQ01000028.1 GCA_002496845.1 Euryarchaeota archaeon UBA495 | reverse complement strand
GTTCGAATCCTGCCACGTCCGCTCTTCGACCTCTTGGGCATGGTTCTCGCGGGTCCCTTCAAAGCGGGAGCGTCCGTCGAAGGGCTGAGGTGAGCCCCTGATCGGCGAGGACGGCATCCCGGTTCCCTATGGGGAAGGCTTCAGCCGACCCGAGGACCCTGTCAAGCGTGCTGAGGCCCAACTCAGCGCTGCAGAACGCATTCGCCAACGAAGCGGAGCCATGGCCCGGCATCCAACCTCTCAACTCGGCCGCAAGTGGCTCTGCATACCCTTGGTCATGGGCGCAGTGGTCATTTTGGCCGCTCCAACCGCGAACATGTCGTCCCCCTTGGCTCTGCTCGCCATTTGGGCGCCGTTTAGCCTGCTCGTCACGTCCTTTGCGACGCTTGCTGGGGAAGCCACGCAACAGGTGCTCCGAGCGCGCATCCAATTGCGAGCTTGGGGCGGAGGTCCTGACGGCCAATCACACGATCTCAAGGCACAGCCCGGCCTTGATTTGGTGCAGGAGGGCATCAACGAGTTGCGGCGCGTCAACGCCGCTCAAGCCCTGCTCATCGGGGCCTCTGCGCTGTTGCTGCTGACTGCATCGGCCATCACCACAGGTTCGGTTGGTTGGAATTTGGCCGTTTTGTTGGTGATTGTGACCGGTGTGGCCCAAGGATGGCACGCTCAGGTTACGGCCGACAAGATGCTCCAACTTGGCGACCCTTACCCGCTGCTCATCTCCTTCGTTCCCACCCACCATTCCACCCAATTCGACGGCACCATCTCCGACTTGGTGCTCGCCCACCTCGACCCAGATTTGGTCATCGATTGGCGGGCATGGTGCAACGAATTGGTGAAGGCCGCTTTGGATCCACGTGGCCCCCGTTTGGTGCGTGAGCGAACCCTGCTGGTGTTGGCCCTTCACCACGACGGCCATTTTGACGATGCAAGCGCCATGGGGCACCTTGACGATTTGTTGGGTCGCCCAACCGTGGACCGTCTGCTCCTTGACGAGGACGCCGTGATGAATTGGCGCTCTGTTCAACGGCTGATTCAGCATGCTTTGGCATCGCAGCCCAACGCCGCGCTGCTGCTGACCCGCTTGCTGGGCGATGCCGTGGGCGGAACCGTGCGTCGCACCGGACGCGATTGGCGTGTGGACACAGCTCTTGGACCGGTCTGCGAACGCGGCACGGGCCATTTGTTCGTGCTTGTGCACCACTGGGGTGAAGGGCGCGTGCCGGCTCACATCGAAATCCTCGCTCCTGGCGGAGAACCTTCGCGCCGAAACCAGCGTGTGGTGGTCGAAGGATGCCGAGCAATCGAGGCGCCCATCGATCTACGAGGAAGCGACCGGCGTGCGGCCATGGACCGTTTGGTGGACCACGTGGACCGTTCCACGATGCTCTGGTTCCGTCTCGCGTGGCCCACCACCTTGCGTGGCTCAACACGGGTCCAAGTCCACCTGAAGGACGGCCAAGGGCGACTCATCGATGCCCGCGTGTTGCGAACCGAACTCCGCCCCACGGCTCGAGGCGGTGCCCGCGCCCTTGTGCGTCGGTTGGTGAGGGTGCGTTCGATCAACGAATGGCCGCTTCCGAAGCGGATTGACGACGCCTTGACCAACGAGGAAGAAGCCTAGGTCCAAGCGCGGGCCTTATGGCGCCCCCCTTCGTCGCGGGCTTGTCGGAGGCATCGAAGTGGAAGTCTGGGACGTTGTGGTGCTTGGTGACGGGCCGGCTGGACTTGCCGCTGCGGCCAACGCGGCCAGCGAAGGGGCAAACGTCTTGCTGATGACTGCGGAGGCGCTCGGCCGCCGCGACCCTCGCATGTCCGACGGCCTCGCAGCCGCCATCGACGAATCCACCAACCGTGGCCACCGCGAGGACACCATCCGCGCGGGTGGTTTCCTCTGCGATCAAGACATCGTGGCCAGCGTGACCTCATCCGCCGTGCGCGAAACCGACCTTCTCGAGCGACGGGGGGTCATCTTCCGCCGCGATTTGCGTGGTTTGCCTCATGTGCGGCGCCTTCCTGGCCATGGCCAGCCCCGTGTCGTCGGCTCAGGCGACGCAGACGCCCGTGAACTTCAGCAAGTCATGGAAGAGCAATGCATGCGGCATGGCGTGGTTCGCCGCAGCGATCAGGTCCCGCTCCGCCTCGTCCACACCGGACAAAGGGTGCAAGGCCTCGTGGTGGCCGACCTCACAGGAGGTCGCGTGCTCGGCCTCCAATCCAAGGCCGTGATTCTGGCTGATGAGGACGCGTCCAACGTGGCGACCAGCGGTCGCGGAGCCTACGGCCTTGCCTTGGCCCTTGACGCTGGCCTCCCCCTTCGTGACATGGAATTCCTTGCCTCGACGCCGCTCGGCGTTCGTGACGCTTCGATGACGCTGCCCCTCGGGCTGCTCGCCGACGGCGCCACCGTATGCGAGTCGGACGGAACGCCGATTGAGCTCGGAGACGACCTCGCCTCCGCCGTCAACGCAATTCGAACGGCCAAGGAGGCCGTGATCGATCTTCGTGACCTGGGCGAGGCCCGCCCATGGTACGACGCCACCTTCCGCTTGCTTTCGCAACGCCTCGGCATCGACGCAGACCGCCAGACCGTGGCGATCGAAGCGCGCGCCTACGCCAGCCTCGGGGGCGTGGCGGTGGACGAGGAGGGACGTGCCGTCATTGGTTCCTGGTCCCGCTGGTTCACCGGCCTCTACGCAGCCGGAGGAACGGCGTGCACGGGCCTCCATGGAGCAGGCCTTCTCCCCGGCAACTTGGTGCTTGACGCGTTGACGTCGGGCCGTGGTGCCGGCGCTTCCGCAGCGGCATGGTTGGTGGACCAACCTCACGCCGGCTCCAAGGCTGTAGCTGGCGCGGTCGAAGAAGCGGAGGCCGACCTTGCAGCCATGATGGCTCCTGTTGAGAGCGAAGGTGGCGTTGTCCGCACCGGCGCGGTCACTTCCGCCGTCAGCGCATTGATCAGCAGCACCTTCGACGGGGGGACCTCGGCCGACGAGCTTGAGTCTGCCTTGGCGCAAATCGAAACCTTGGCCCTGGCCGCCGAAGCCTTGCACCTTGACGACACCTCGCTGGTGGCCAACGCCAACTTCGAAGCTGCTCTCGCTGCACAACACGGCGTCCAGTTGGCCCGTGCCATGCTCCAGAGCGCCTTGTCTCGTACAGAGTCCCGCGGCGTTCACGTCCGTCATGATCACCCTGACACTGACGCAGAGCAGATGCACCACACCCTGATTTCTGCAGACGGTACCGCGGACACCCTTGCGGTCCGAAAGGGCGTCTCCGGCCACTGGGTCCTTGCCCCGGCCGAATCGGCGTGAGGATTGAAGGCCATTGAGCCACACGCGTGCTTATGGGCGGTCCGACGTT
This sequence comes from Euryarchaeota archaeon UBA495, assembly GCA_002496845.1. Classification (GTDB taxonomy): domain Archaea; phylum Thermoplasmatota; class Poseidoniia; order Poseidoniales; family Poseidoniaceae; genus MGIIa-L3. The sequence continues at coordinate 9,512 of DALQ01000028.1, read as the reverse complement.
GTTCGAGCGCATCGTCCAAGGCGACCTTCCGTCGCATCCCGTGGCCCGCGGCGAAGGATGGTACGCGTTCCTCGATGTGTTTCCAAGGCGCCCGGGCCATACCCTTGTGGTCCCCGAGCGTGGCGTGCCTCGTTTGGCCGACCTGTTGCCCGATGAACGTCGTGTCCTGATGGACGGCGTGGCCGAGGCACAACGCCGCCTCAGCCAGGTGTTTGATACCGAAGATTTCCTTGTCTTGGTCCACGACGGCGTCGGGGCGGGCCAAGAAGTCCCTCATGTCCACGTCCACGTCCTCCCCCGAACCTCTGGAGACGGGGGGCGTTCCTTGCCCGCCCTCTGGCCTGAGGCAAAGGGCGAGCGTGCGGACGATGCCGCCTTGGCGACATGGTCTCAGAATTTGGTGATCTCATGACACAAGCCGGCGAAGACGGCTCGGTCGACCACCGAGGAGAGGCTTTGCCGACCCTGACCAAAGCGAGTTCCAAAATCCGTCTTGACGCCCTGATGTCCGTCCCCCAACCCCGCTGGGATCGCGCCATTCCTGGCTCCCCTCTGTGGACCAAGACCGCCTTCGTCTTGCTCCGTATTGTGGCACGTGGTCAATTCAAAACGATGACCCATGAAGGGCTCCAAGGACTCGATCATGACCGTGGCGCCATGTGTTGTGCGTGGCACGTCAATGCCCTGATGGACCCGCTCGCCATCATGCTCACGCACCCCAGCCATTTCGTCATCGGCGGGCGGCATGATTTGGTCACGCGCCCCATCCTCAGTTTCTGGACGCGGCGGATGGCGGTTCAGCCCGTGGTCCGAAAAGCGGAACTCCTCCGCGGCGGGTTTTCCAAAGAAGAGGCGCAGAACCTCAACGGACGCACCCTTCTCAACCTCGCCCGAGGCATTTCCTACGGGCATGGCTCGGCCTTGTTTCCCGAAGGAACCGCGCACGACGAAGCCCATCCGATTCGGATGAGAACCGGCCCGATGCGAACCGTGCTTGCCGCAGCCGCCATTGCTCACGTCGAAGGACGCCCCCTTCCTCACCTGGTTCCCGTTGGTCTTCATTTCCGTGTCCGCCATCATTTCCGAACGGACGCTCACGTGGAATATGGAACGCCCATCCCTGTGGTCTTGGACGACATCCCCGAGGATCTTCTCGCTGCTGTAAAGCGAAACGATTGGAGCGAGCCACCTGCGGAAGCCGTGACGGCCCTTCGTGATGCTTTGACGCCCACGTTGCGCCGCCTCACCCCTGACGTGGTGGATTGGGACGAACGGCGGGCGTTGCACACCCTCGCTCACGTCAGGGCGCGAAGCGAAAAGCGGGCGTTGCCCGATTGGAGGTCCGAAGTGATGGCGGCTCGTGCAGAGCGCGATGCCTTGCGGCCTGAAGGGGACCGAGATCTGGAAACCATCGTCCCCGAACCGTTGGTCTCCCCTGCTTTGGAGGCTGCAGATGCGGTGGCCCGGCGCCTCGAGGCGCACGGTCTCGACGGACGCGATTTGAACGAGCAAGCCAGCGGCCTTCGACGCAACTCGCCGGTCTCGTTCGCTGGCAGTGTGCTTCGAATGGCCCAGTTCCTCCCCCTGCTCCCCGTGTTTCTTCTGTCGATGGGCGTCCAGTCCACCTTGGGGTTGGTCAAGGGCAACTCGACCGATGAAGGTGTGGACGCACGGACCACGTACCACTTCGTCTTCGCACTCTTCGCCTCGATGATCGTGTGGCCAATCGTCTCTGGCGGTCTTGCTGCGACGTCCTACGCCATGGGGTGGTTGGACGAAACCGGCATGCCCGAACTGGCCGCTGGGCTGATGTTTGTGCTGTTGTTCCCCGTGTTCGTCCTCTCCGGTTGGTCGTTCGCTTCCGCATGGGACGGCTGGGTTGTGCTTCGTGGCGGCTTGCGCCGGTCACGTTTGCGCCGCCGCCATGGCGCGGTTCTTGCCGAGGAATTGCAGGCAATTCACGTCGCGCTGGCCGATTGAGGCCGACGGTGTGGTTCAAATCAGTCCGGCCTCAGCACCTCCCATGGACGCCTCAGAGGTCGGCACGCTTCTGCGTCGCTGGTTCGCCGGCGAGCGTCTGGAAGTTCGCGAACAGCAAGACCCGCGTGCAGACGTCCATTTGGCGGTCAAATACCCGCCTGGCCCTCGAGGCCACACGTTCACGGTCGTCGTGCCCAAAGGGCGCGATCTGGTGGCCGTCTCCAGCGTGACCAGGGTGGATGCTGGCCAACAAGATGAGATGTCCACCCTGATGAAGGAAGAAGAAGAGGAATGGAAAGCATGGGTGCACGAGATGCGGATGCACCTCATCACCAGCGGAGTGGATTGGAACCTCAGCATGGGGCACGACGGCAAGGCCCGACCAGGCCCTCTGCAAGCTTTCAACGTCAGCCTCCCCGTGTGGTTTGACGGCCTCACGAAAAACGAGGTCATGCAATCGCTCCGAACCCTTTGGATGAGCAAATTGGGTTTGATTCACGAGATCAAGTACGGCTTTGGACAAGGCGTTGGCCGTCCAGGTCCTGTCGACGATTGGGAGGAGCGCAAGCGCAAGCGCGGCCAAGCAGGCAGCCGCCCAAGCGCCGTCGAGGAAACGGCAGAAATCCAAATCCTCGACGACGATGCAGCTCCATTTGGCAACGATTTCGACCCCTCAGAGTGGATTTGAGCCACCTTTGGTCATCTGACCTGAATGGGGTGCGGTTAAGTAGGATGAAACGTCGAATTGGGCTGCCAGTCCACTGGAGGTCGACCCTATGCGCCAATCAATGAAGTCCCTCAGCCTTGTCATGCTGCTTCTGCTCTCCGTTTGTTCTTCGATGTTCATCGTGACGGACGTGGCCGAAGCCAACACCGTCGTCATCACTGAGGCGGTTCAGGTCGTGGACGGCGGCGCCGCCTCCGACCAGCAATCCGCCGTCGGCTCCGACAGCGAAGGTAACGTGCACTTGGTCTGGACCCGCAACGGCCAGCACCTCTGGTACTCCATGCTCTCACCCCGTGGCGAGACGATGATCGACGCGACCCAGATCACCAACTCCGGCCTTCACAAGATTGCGCACCCTGACCTCGTGGTCGACGAGGACGATACGGTGCACATTGTGTGGGCAGACCGCGCTGGCCAGCATTCCATCATGTACACCGCGCTTCAACCCTTCAAGGCCCCACGCGACGGCCAAGCGACCACCGATGGTGCCATCTCTTCGATCGATGACACGATCATCTCCAAGCGTTCACAGAATCGCGACTGGCCCGCCATCGACGTCGACAGCCAAGGTGCGCTCCACATCGTCTGGCAGGATGCCTACGACCCGCTTGACAAGTTCTTCGCGCAGCCTCAAATCTACTACTCCATGATCGAGCCCGACGTGACCACCGGCTCCACGCTGACGCTCTTCGACGACACCTTGCTGACCCCGATCATCGGGCACAAGGGCCACCCCGACGTCGTCGTCGACGCCAACGACTACGTCCAAATCGCGTGGGACGACACGCGCGGTGGCAAGGTCGAGCTCGTGTTCGTGGTCGACACCTCCGGTTCGATGTACTCCGAGTGGGCCGACGTATGCACGGTCATTTACGGCGGTAACTTCGCCAGCGGCGGCTACTTCCGCGGCATCAAGCCCATGCTCGCTGACGCCAACATGTCCGTCTACGAGACCATCTACGGCCTCGGCAACACCCTGCCCAGCGTCGCCCAATCGGGCAACTGTGCGGCCTACTACAAGGGCGGCCAAGGGCCCCGCAACACCGCGCTCGGCACCACCGACAGCGACGACTCCGGCGGCTTGCGCGTGCTTCCCGAGACCATCTACAACGGCAACACCTACTCCGGATACTCCGGTGAAGACTGGGGCCCCGGTACGAACTGGGCTTGCCTCTCCTGGAAGGACGCCACGGGCAACGTGCCCGGCAACCCACCCTCGACCTCCGACCACAAGTGGAACCCCAACGCCACCAAGATCGCCATCCCCATTTCCGACGAAGGGCCCAAGGACGGCGACCCAGCGACGGGCGCGGACGACTCCGCCTCGATCGAGGAAGCGCACGACAACTGCGTGACTGCTGGCGTGGTGCCGGTCGGTCTGTACGGTCAGAGCTACGGCGGCGCCGGAACCGTGGAATCTCACTTCCGCGACCTGGCCCAGTGCCCGAACGGCGTGGTCAGCCAGCAAACCCGGAACTGCCCGGGCAGCACCATCCGCAGCACCGACGCCGGTGGCCAAGTGTACGAGTTCCCCTCGGGCACGAGCAACAACATGAACCTCCTCGTTGAAGCGATGGTCTACATCTCCACGAACAACTCCCGTGAGATCTACATGAGCGTCCTCGACCCCTATGGGAAGATGAACAACGACGCACAGTGGACGCCCGGTGACATGGGCACCAACGTGGTCGGCAACGGCTACGTCGAAGACACGGGCGCTGGAGGAGACGGGCACCTCGTCGTCGTCAACGACACCCGCGTGACCATCGACGACGCGTACTCCTTCCACCCCTCCATCGGCGTGGACCTCCAGGGCAACACCCACATCGCGTGGATGGACGGCCGAGACTACGGTTTTGAGAAGGAAGTGAACTACGAAGTCTACTACACCAAACTCCGGCTTCAAGGCGCAGGCGCATGGGACGGTGCTGAACAAGGACTGTCCACCTACGCGATCAAGAAGATCGACGACACGGCGATTTCCAACGTTGAAGGCAAGACCGGCTTGCCCCAGAACAGCCCCTACGGCGGCAACTCCGTGTTCCCCGCCCTCCTGACCGACGACCAAAACAACGTCCACATCGCATGGGTCGATTCGGGCAACCTCACCGCCGGTGAGGAAGTGGTGTACACTCGCCTCAACAGCACCGACCTGACCGGCGATGGCCTGACGGCCATCGACCCGTGGCAGATTTCACCGGTGACCCGCTGGAACTCCAACAAACTCGGTCCAGAGAACGGACGGCAACCCTCGATTGGGATGCCTCCCGCCTTCTCCAACGACCTTGGGAGCGGTGCTCACATCGCGTGGTCTGACACGAACAAATGCAGCGATGAGGCGAACAACAACCGATTCACGATCTGTTACTCGCACATCCTGACCGGTCAAGTGGACGTCGAACTCGACGTCGGCGAGACCTACTACCACGTCATCGAACCCGGTGAGCAAACGGTGTACAACCTCACGGTCAACAACTCGACGCCTGGTCCAACGGACCTCGTCGCGGACGCCTACACGCTCAACGTGTCCGGCGTGCCTCAGAACTGGACGGCGACGCTCTACTTCGCCAACAACCACACCACCATCTTCCCCGACACCGTCATTCCGCTTGCGGGTGGTGAACTGGCTCGATTCTACATGCGCGTCAAGGCTCCTTCGATTTACCAAGCCAACGAAGACGAGTTCGCCAGCATTGTGGTAACATCAAAATCAACGTCAGATCCGGCGATTCAATCGTCTCTTGTCACCCTGACCAAGATGGACGTTGTGCACGGCATCAACCTCGAAACGTCGCACAGCATCGCCGACATTGAGCAGGGTCAAACGGCCATCTTCTCAATCACCATCACGAACACAGGAAACGTGTTTGATCGGTTCGACTTCTGGGATCCAGCCACCCTCGAGGGGCAAGCAGAATGGGTCCTGCCGTTTGCTTGGCAGGTCAATTTCCCCACGTCCGTTGAGCTCGACCCCGGTCAGTCCGTCACCAAGAACCTCGAGGTGAGCGTACCGACCACAGAAGACCCCGGTCTCTTCGTCATCTACCTGAAGGGTTGGTCGGCCGGTGAACCGGTGAAGTCGGTCCAACAGGGCACCTACGACATCCTCGAACTGCAGGTCTTCGTGTCCATTCGTTCGACCGGAAACATCGTGTTTGAGGACTCAGAAATCGATGCCTCCGAACTCGTCCTTCCGGGAGAGTGTGCTGAGTATTCGATCCCAGTGACCAAGAACTTCGATTCCGGAGACCTCGTGTTCACGACGCCCGGCGCACCTGAAGCGCGACCGGCAGAAGTGGACTTGGCAACGTGGCGCATGGAGCACTGGACCATCGACGTGGACTTTTCCGATGCACCAGGCGGCAACGCCCTGGGCCTCAACGAGCCCCGAACGTGGGAGATTCTCGGTGGCGACGACTCCGTGACCCACACCGTTCACGTGGACGTGTGTGCGCCAACCAACGCCACCGCCGGGCTCGGTCCCGCGGTGACCCTGAAGGCCAACCTTGATTCGTACCCCAGGATTTCCGATTCGGTGCTCTTGTCCACGAACGTGATTCACGTTTACGACCTGGATGCAGGCGTCGACCCCGACGTGGGTCTGGACCTCTACGTCAACCCCGGCGAAGAGTGGCTCTTGCCCATCACCGTCCGCAACGACGGTAACGGCCCAGATCGCTACGACTTCCGCCTTGCCCGCGTCACCGACGCGTCCGGCATTGACGTGCTCTGGGACATCGATGTTCCACGCAATTCGTTGCAGGAACTCTCTCGGGACACCTACCAGACCTTCGAAGTCCGCATGAACGTCCCTGATCAGGTTGAAGCTGGCGCGTACACCGTGGTCTTCGAAGCCTTCTCCGAAGAGGCCTACGTCGACAACAGCGGACGAGAAACCCGCCTCCGAGACACGCTGGCGTTCAACGTTCAGGTCAACGAATTCCACGACATGCGCATCTCGATGGATCCGCGCGTGGACAACCCCGTCAAGACCTCAGCGCCGGGCCGCGTGGTCTCGTTCGAAGTGAACATCACCAACTACGGCAACGTGCCTGACACCCCGAGCCTCCACAACCACACCAGCACCCGCGACGGCGATGACGTGCTGTGGAACACCGTGCCTGGCATGGGGTCTCTCTCTTCGTGGAGCGTCGAGTGGATGCAGGTCGAGCAGATCGGCGCGGACCTCTTCACCACGGTCCCCTGTGTGGCGACCCAGAGCACGGCCAGCGCTTTCCCCGAGGACCGCTGCGTCTACTTCGAGGACCAAAACACGTACCGCATGCCGGAAATGGACGCCTACACCACCATCGGGATGGTAGCAGCCGTCAACATCGGTACCGACGCGACCCTCACCACGCGCGACATTGGCCTGAAGGTGACCAGCCTCCATGGCGATGCCGAAGCCGGTGGCGATCACGACGACAGCCCAGAGTGGGCCGGAGAAGACCTTGATTCAAACGAACTCATCGTGACCCTGCGGCTCCGTGCTCCGAACCTGAAGATTGTCGAAGCGGAAGCCTCGCAGGAAAACGCCAAGGTTGGCGAAACCATTCCTGTTCGCGTGGTGCTGGCCAACGACGGCAACACCCACGCCACGGACATCGAGATCATCCTCTGTGAGCAGCGCCGCATTGACGAGGACATCAAGCGCGAACTGCGCACACAGGGCTGCGATGACGAGGACATCGTCATGCGCCAAGTGGTCGGCGCCATCTTGGCACCGACCGATGCCGAAGAGGAGAAGCAAGTCGAAATTTACCTGCTCTACCCCGTGAGCGCGGGAAGCAAGGCCGTTTACGTGATGATTGACCCCACCAACGAGATCGTCGAAGGCAGCGAGCGTGACAACATCGTCTTCCTTCCTGAGGAGCTCTCTTCCAACGCCCCCGCCCTTGACGTGGCGGCCGAGGTCGTCAGCGCTACGGCGTTGCCTGGTGCCGTGGTCCTCCTGACCGTGGCGCTGTTCGGTGTGCTCTTCTTGGTCGGTGCCGCTCGCCGCGGCGCGGTCAAGGCCCGCATCGCCGAGCAGTCCTCGCTCATGAGCGTCCTCAACGACGAAGACGGATTCTGAACCTGACCGTGGTGCTCAGCGGCGCTTGACGCTGCCAAGCCACCACCGAAGGTCTGAGTCTGGCTTGACGGCCAGCACGTGCCCGGCTCGCTCAGCGAGCTGCCGTTCCAGTCTGGCCCCGACCTCGTCGACCATGGCGGCGATCTCTTGGCGACCGAGGCCGAGATGTTGCCCGAGCGCGAGCGCGTCCAAACGTTCGTTGGGAGATTCAAGCAATCGGTGGACCATCACCCGCTCCTCGTAGGCCTCGAAGTCGGCCTCGACCGCAGCAGAAATGCGGTTCTGGACCTGCTGGTGGAGGGCGATGAGCGCGTCGCGTTGGCGGTCCAAGGCATCGAGTTGTTCGGACAGGTTGCGAAGGTGACCCAACCCTTCACCTACAGCGATTTTTTTGCGGCCGCTGACGGCTTCAGCCACGCCTCGAGCGCCATCCGGGAGCGTCGAGGTCAGGCGCATCGGACCGCCTTTGGGCAGGTCACGTTGCTCGATGCGAAACAGGTCTGGGCCCAAATCGATGCGGACCGAGACCGCCTGCGTGACGCTGTAGATGCGCTTGGGAGGTCCGCCTTTGTCGCTGGGCACTTTCTCTTTGGTGACCAAGCCGCCCCGTTCCAGTTCCTTCAGGTGCTTGTTGATGGCCGGTTGACTGACGGCGAGAAGGTCCGCGAGTTGCATCGGATAGTGCGGTTCTCGGACCAATCGTTCGAGAATGCCTCGACGCACGTCGTTTTGAAGCAAGCGAAGGGTCGTCGCCGCGTCGTCCATCTTCTCAACCAATGGTTCAACAGTCGAGGCCTTCTTTGAAGCCGTCGTCCGTCAAGTGAACGTAAGGACCGCATCGCTGACCCAATCGATCACACGACGAGGGCCGATTACGGCGTAGGCCAGCCCCACGACGCCAAGAGCGAGGAACCAGATGTTGCCAGATCCCGGAAGGGTGGCGTCGTATTCCCACGCCACGTCGAATTGTTGCAGTTGCTGGCTGTCTTCTCCTCCGACCACGAAACGTACGTCACCGCTGCTGGCCGTCCAACTGAAGCCACCCTCAGCAGACGGTCCACCTGCAAGAAGGTCCACGCCGTTCTGCGGGCATTCGTAGTACCCATCGCGGAGCGTGCACTTGCTTGCCTCTGAGGCCCGAGCCACACCAACCCAGACACCGTCCTTTTCCCAGGACACGTCGATGGTGACGTCCACGCTGTCCACGGCCTTCACCAGTACCACGGTCTCTTCGGACATGCCCCAGTAGCAGGTGACTTCGTCGTCATCGATGAACGGCAAGCCTTCGTCCACGTCGCACGGTGGCAGCATGGCGTTCTCCTCACCCGCATCGGAAATCAACGACGGCGGCGTAATCAGAAACAACGCGAACATCACGAGGGCGATGGCCGCCGCGATGATTCGGGAGATTCTCGCCATCATGGCATCACCTCAGGGCCCCTCGTCCCACGACTGCCAATCCTTGCCGGACGAGGGCTCGGGTGCGGTCGTTGAGGGCGCCGTGCTTTCTGCAGGCGCTGGAGCAGCCCGGCGGCTCGTGGCCACGAAGGGGTCACGAGGACCATCTTGACGCGCTTCTGGAGGGAGCGCCCCCTCGATGTCGCCCCGCATCAGGGCGTAGACCTGTTCGGTCGTGAGCATCCCGTCAGGAGCGACGTCGGCTCCGGTGGAGGGGCGCTCTGCTTGACGGTAGGCGCCCGTGATGGGATCGAACGGCAGGGCGGGCTCACG
>DALQ01000114.1 GCA_002496845.1 Euryarchaeota archaeon UBA495 | reverse complement strand
TGCGGTTCACCTCTGCGGATCCCACGGCGGCACTCACACAGGCACGGACGGTTCTTCAGCCCAATCCATCGAAGATTTGGCCATTTACCGAACACTCCCCAACGTGACCGTATTGCACCCAGCCGACGACGTTTCGACCAAACTTCTCACGATGCAATTGGCGTCCCATGCTGGTCCATCCTACACCCGCACGGCGAGGAACAAGACGCCAGTGCTGTATGAAGGCCGTGAAAACGAAGTCAAGATTGGCCGGGGATTGGTGCACGGTGACGGCAAGGACGTCACCATCGTGGCCTGTGGCGTGATGGTGTCACGCTCGCTCGAAGCGGCTGAACTGCTCGAAGCAGAAGGCATCAACGCGACGGTCGTCGACATGCACACACTCAAACCGCTTGACACAAACCTGCTGGATCGTCTTGCGGAACAAAGCGGTTGCATGGTCACGGCCGAGGACCACTCCATCATCGGTGGCCTTGGCGGTGCCGTGGCGGAGCACTTGATTTCCAACCGTCCAGTTCCCTTGGAGCGTGTCGGCGTTGAGGATCGATTTGGGGAATCCGCCCAAGCCGAAGAAATGTTGGAGATGATGGGCTTGACCGCAAGCGACGTTGCAAATGCAGCAAAGCGCGCGATTTCACGCAAGTGAAAAGCCCCCAAGATTCAAGGAACGTCCTCAGACGCTCAGGGTCATGGAATTCTTTCTGGACACGGCCGACGTGGATGAGATTCGAGAAATCGCTGCATGGGGCATCCTTGACGGTGTGACGACCAATCCGTCGCTCATCAAGAAGAGCGGCCGCGACTTCAGGGAAGTCGTACGCGAGATTGCAGGCATCTGCTCTGGACCCATCTCGGCGGAAGTGACCGCCATGGACACCGAGGGCATGGTGGAACAAGGCAGGGCGCTGAAAGCAGAACTTCCTGACAACGTGATCATCAAAATTCCATGCACGCCAGAAGGGCTTGCGGCCACGAAAATTCTGACCGAGGACGAGATCAAGACCAACGTGACGCTCATCTTTTCTGCCTCTCAAGCCCTAATGGCCGCCAAGGCTGGAGCCACCTATGTGTCTCCCTTCATCGGGCGAATCGACGACACGGGCCACGATGGGATGGAACTGATCGCTGAAATCATGAACACCTGGGCCAACTACGACCTCGACACCAAAGTGCTCGCAGCGTCCGTGCGCCATCCAACCCACGTGCTTCAGTGCATCCAGCTTGGTGCACACACCGCCACGATGCCCGCGAAGACCTTCCGACAACTCATGAGTCACCCGTTGACCGACCGAGGTTTGGAAGGTTTCATGCGCGATTGGGCTGAAGTTGAAGCCCAAGGAAAGGCCTGATTTTCCGAGGGAGCCTTCATCAAGGAGGCATCCAACGCCGAGCCGGTGAACGCATGAGCCTCCCCGACGACCAACTTCGCCGTCTGCTGGACGGTGAGATTGACGCCGGTGAACTCGCCGGCGACCGCGTCATGGCCAGCATCGCTGACCGGGTCTTTGGCGTCAAGGTCGACCCCGCAGTTCGGCCCGTCAAACCCCGTGACGCGAACACGATGGGTCAACCGCAAGTCGGGGCCGCCAGTGCCGAACCAGAATTGCTGGTTGAAATCATCCCTGGAGGTGCCGCACCTCTTCCCAACCTTGACGCTCCTTCCCCAGTCGCTCCGATCCCTGCATTGGACACCCCTCCGGCCATCAAGCGCCGACGAAAAGGACTGATTCTTCTTGGCATGCTTGGATTGACGGCTGCGCTGGTGAACGTCTTCATGGGATTGGGTGAATTCATCCCGACCTGCGACCCCAGCGTCCACGTCACGTGCGGTGAATCGCTGAAACTCAATTGGCTTGACGCATACCGAACCGCTGAGCATGTGGCGTGGGGCGAGACCGGAATCTGGGGCATTCCTGACATGGTGGCCACCGGCGCCAGCGCGCTGCTCTTCCTCTTTGGATTCCGCAAGCGTTGAAGCCGTCATCTTGATGGCACCGGGCGCTGGCCACGCAACATGGGCAAGAAGGTCGCGAAGGCCAACCGTGGCATCCCGTCCAAGGCTGAAGCCTTCACGGAATGGTACCCGTTCATCGTTGAGGCCGCCGAACTGGTGGACAAGCGATACCCGATCAAAGGGATGGACGTCTGGCGCCCCTACGGTTGGAAGACGATGCGTCTTATCGACGGCCTGACCCATGCAGAAATGGAACGTACTGATCACGAGGAGGTCAATTTCCCCCTCCTCATTCCAGAAGTGTTGCTCGAAAAAGAGAACGCCCTCGTCGCCCGACTGAAGCGAGCACGCGAAGAAGGCGTGGATCCTGATGAATTGAGGGACGAAGAGGAAGAAGCCGGGTTCAAGAAAGAAGTCTACTGGGTTCGCCATGCTGGCGAAAACGAGCTCGACGTCCCGATGTTTCTCCGTCCAACCTCAGAGACGGCCATGTACACCATGTTCCCGTTGTGGATTCGCTCTCACGCTGATTTGCCGCTCAAAGTGTACCAAACGGTCAACACCTTCCGGTATGAAACCAAACAAACGCGTTCCTTCATTCGGGTGCGTGAAATTCACTTCTTCGAAGCGCACACCGCTCACGTCGACGAGGCTGATGCCACCAGGCAAATTGAGCAAGATCTTGACATCGTCGACCGCCTCATGCACCATCTGTGCCTCCCCGTTCTCAAAGCAAAACGCCCGGTCTGGGACACCTTCCCCGGAGCGTGGTACACCATTGGCATCGACGCCATCATGCCAAACGGACGAACCTTGCAGGTTGCGTCTTGCCACCACTACCGTGACCAGTGGGCCAAGGCCTTCGACATCACCTACGAAACCAAGGAAGCGACTCAAGCCCATGTTCACCAGACCACCTACGGCATGTCCGAGCGTCTCCTTGGAGCCGTCGTCGGCATGCACGGGGACGATTCAGGTCTGATCATGCCACCCGCCATCGCCCCCATTCAGGTGGTCGTTTGTCCTCTGGTGCGCAAGAACGCGACCGTCGACACGGTGGCCGTGTCACACGACGTTGCTGACCGCTTGCGACAAGCCGGTTTCCGCGTCAAGGTCGACGACCGGGACCTCCACCCCGGTCAGAAGTACTACGATTGGGAAATCAAGGGCGTGCCGCTCCGCCTCGAAGTCGGACCTCGTGACGTGGAACAAGGCAGCGTCTTTGCCGCTCGTCGAACCGGTGGAAAATCACCGATTCCAATGGACGGCCTCGAATCAGGCGTCCGTGAAACACTCGACGCGATCGCGAAAGAACTGCGCGTGCGCGCCCATGCACACGTGGACGAGGTGGTCCAACCGCTCCCAGCATGGAAGGACGGATCGTTGGAGACGCCCGTCGAAGACGGACGCATCTACGAATTGGCCTTCGACGGCAGCGATGCAGACGCAGAACGCCTTGAACGTGCGACAGGCATGGGATTCCTCGGTGACGCCACGGAGCCCTACCCTGAACCACGCCCCTGTCACGCCACAGGAGAGCCAACCACGCGTCGTGTCCTGATGTCACGTTCCTACTGAGGAGAATCCTCAGAAGGTTTTGATGCGAACCTGCATGCATTGAACGCGATGGCTGAACCTTTCGATGGTTCATGTTGAACCATCGGTAAGTCAACCCCGGCGAAAGAATATACGCGAATCCACAGCGTATGGTTACGATGACAACATCAGTTCGACCAAAGGTAGCTGCAGTTCTGTTGATTGCACTCCTGATTGGTAGCCTTGGCATCATCACCATGAATTCCGATGATGACGAGGTGAACGAACCTGTTGACGACGTGAACGAAGAAGTTCACGACCACAGCAGCCATGATCATGGCGCACCAATTGTTGTCGCCCTGTTGCAGGAAAACGACGACGGGAACTGGAGCGTGCTTGGAGGCGTCGCCCACGCCTATCCCGACCTGGTCCGTGTGAGCGTCACCGCCACATCAGGGACAGTATCTCAAACGGTGGCTGTGCTCGAATCCACTGACATCGATGACGGTGGATCATGGCGCGTTGATTTGTCGTCGAACTTGTCGGACGGCACCCCTTGGGAAAGCCTGCATATCGTCGCAACAGATGTCGGTGCAAACACAACGTCTGAACCACTCGTTCTGACACGAGCACCAAGCGATGGCAGCGATGAAGACGAGGCTGAATCAACACCTCGCTCGGAACAATGTTTGGACAGCCATGCCAACCTTGCCATGCACACGCACCCATTCATGGAATTGACCGTCAACAACACAGCGGTTCCCATTCCATCCGATCTCGGCATCGACACCACGGCATGCCCAGGTGCGATGCACCTGCTCCACACCCACGACACCAGCGGCAAGTTGCACGTGGAGGGGTACGAAGCCTTCACGCCAACGGCTGAGCTTTTCTTTGCCGTCTGGAACATTTCGTATCCTGACTCCACCACGCTCGACCCTCTCTTCCTTGACGCACAAAACGTCACCATCACCGTCGACGGCACAGCCTATGTTGGTCCATGGTCAGCACTGGACTTGCTGGACGGTGAAACCACCAGAATCGTCCACGACGCGACCCGCCCCGACACGGACGGTGACGGTGTTCCCGATGATAGCGACACGTGCGAAGGTCATGATGACAGCGTTGACGAAGACGAAGACGGGATTCCAGATGGTTGCGATGATGACATTCAATCTGACACGGACGGTGACGGCGTTCCCGATGATCTCGACACGTGCGAAGGTCATGATGACAGCGTTGACGAAGACGAAGACGGGATTCCAGATGGTTGCGATGATGAAATTCGTCAACAGTATGACGCAAGCGACCTCGCTGAATTTTGGATGGACGTCTTCCTCTGCCAACACGGTACTGGTACGGGAATCGACGACCTCAACACCACAGAAAACGACGCACATGTCTGTGAAGTCAGCGTCACCGTTGTTGGGGACAACGTGAGTTTGTCGATGAACGGCTTGCCCAATCATGACCTTGAATCTGGCCCTGGTTGTTGTGCCGCCGCACAAGACTACACCATCTTGGTTCCAAGAACACCGGTGAACGACACGACAGGTGGCCACGATGCCACCAACTGTCCAGAAGCCAACGGTGCGTTCGCGTGCGCGCCCGAACGTGGCGAAATTGCGTTCGCGCTGAATGGTGTCCCCATCTACGGACCTGAGGACGGCCCTGGAGGAGACGCGGTGGCCTCGCATCATGGCGTCTATGAGGAAGACCGCCAAGAGATCTGGCTGGGTCTTTGCCATGGCCACAGCGGTCCGGGTGGAGCGTACCATTACCATGCAGACGGGAATTGCATGCATTGGCATCCCGAAGAAGGTGAAACATGGTTGGACTATGAGTGGCCGGGGAACAACACAACGAACACTTCGTCGGAGGTCATCGGTATTGCATTCGACGGTTATCCGATCTACGGCGCATTCGGCGACGTTGGAAACGGCACCGTGGCAGAAATGACCTCCTCCTATCGCCTTAAGCCAGGCGAGACCGGTTACAACGGCATCGACGATTACGAGTATGTCGAAGGATTGGGTGACTTGGACGTCTGCAACGGTCACTTTGGGCCAACGCCTGACTTCCCAAACGGCATTTACCACTATCACTCCACCATGGTGAACGGAGAGGGGGACATGGGTTTCCCGTACTTCCTCATCTGCTACCGAGGCGTGGTTGACGAATCCTTGCTGGGTGGCGGGGGCAACGGCAACGGCAACGGCAACGGTCCATGTGCTGGCCATGGTGAGACCTGGGGCCCTGGCATCGGGCCGCCTCCGGCAGGGTGTGGCGGTCAAGGACAAGGGGGGCAATCCACGGAGCCTGTTCTTGTGCCGACCTTGGCCTTCGACATGAGCGTCGTGTTGATGCTTGGTTTGTTGGCCGTAGGCGCGTGGCGTTTACGGCGACGCTGACGCAAAACACCATCCTCAGCAATGGGGAGACCTTTCACACGCCGTGAGGGCAAATCAAAACGGAAGGGAGTCGCCGTCGAGTTCCATCTCGCCGTCCTTCATCATCTTGCGCATTTGCTTGTTGAGACGTCGATTTCCGCCCATGCCCTTCATCATCTTACGGGAACGGTTCCATTGACCGATCAACTCTCGGACGTCCTTCTCCTTGACACCAGACCCTTTGGCGATGCGTCGAACGCGTTCGACCTTGATCTTGGCGGGCTCGTTCTTTTCCCACGTCGTCATGCTGTCCATGATGACCCGGTACCGGTCAAGATTGGCTTGCATGGCCTCTTTTTGTGATTTCGAAGCCTGCGCCATGCCACCCAGCATGCCGCCAGGCAAGAAGGACATCAGCTTGTCAATGGTCCCAACCTTGGACATCATCTCCATTTGCTTGTACATGTCATTCAAGGTGAAACGACCCGACATCAGCCGTTGCGTCAAGCGCATGGCTTCCTCTTCGTCAAGGTCCTCTGGTGCAAGATCAATCAAGCCCTGAATGTCGCCCATTCCGAGCAAGCGAGAGATGAAGCGGTCGGATTCAAACCGCTCCAAATCCTTGACTTGTTCACCGACACCGATGTGGACGATGGGCGCACCTGTGGCCGCCACGGCAGAAAGGGCTCCACCGCCGCGTGCGGTACCGTCCAGTTTGGTGATGACAATGCCCGTGACCCCGGCCAAATCGTGGAAGGAGGCTGCGACCGGTCCGGCCGCTTGTCCGACTTGTGCGTCGATCACAAGCCAGCGTTCCTCGGCTTGAGCGAGAGCGGCGATCTGATCGAGTTCCACCACCAGTTCCTCGTCAAGCTCGTGACGGCCAGCGGTGTCGATGATGACAAAATCAGCCGATGAGGTGGCTTCAAGCCCGTTCCGAACAATCGTCGCCGCATCTTTGGTCTCGGGTTCACCGTAGACTTGAACGGACGTTCCCTCGAGGAGTTGGCTCAACTGTGCATAGGCACCTGGCCGGTGCACGTCGGCCTCAATCACGGCCACGCGAACGCCGTGCTTCTTTCGGTACCATTCGGCCAACTTCGCCGTGGTCGTGGTTTTTCCCTGACCATACAACCCGACCAAAAGCAAGGTTGAGCCATGCGGGCGAAACTCAGCGGAGGGGCCGAGCAAGCGGACCAATTCCGTGTAGAGGATGTTCATCGCATGCGTTTGCAGCGTAATCCCTGGACGAGGTTCCTCTTCTCGCATCCTGGACTCAAGCCGTTCAACGATTTCCTTCGTTTGTCGGACGTTGAAATCCGCTTCCTGAAGGGCACGACGAAGGCTCTTCGTCATGTCACGAAGTTCCTCTTCGTCCAAACGACGCTTGGACTTGAGGAATCCAAGGGAACGGAAAATCCCCTTTGAAAGACCTTCCAGCGCCATGGCATCCCCTCCAGATGGCTTCGTTTCAACCTGTTGACGGCGGTGACGTCGGCACGGTCAGGTGCAACACTTCACCGCGGAAGCGTGCAACCACAGTGCTGGCTTTGACCGCTGCAGACGTCGGGACATGACGTTCATGTCCGTTGACACCAACGAGAAGGCGCCCGTCTTCGCTCCGCAAACTGAGGTCTTCGCGAGCCAATCCCGGAAGATGGAGTTGAATGGTTTCCTCGTGTTCTTCGTGCTCCACGACCATCGAACGATGGAGGTCGTGATGCAAGGGCGAGCCCATGGGGTGCGGTCCAATCCCCGCGGGAATGGCTTCCACGGGCCCATAGAGGACCTTGGCGAGATCGCGAAGTCCTTCGAGACCGTGCACCTCAGTTTCCATGAGCGGGACGGACACAGGATCGTGCTCAAGCGCCGCAGAGAGTTCCTCAATCCGCCCCAGTTCCTCAGACCGACGTCGTTGAAGAAAAGGGTGGTCAAATTCAGGCGTGACGCGGTTCACCACGCAACCGGTGACGGGTAGACCGTGGTGTTGGAGCGCTTCGTTGGCCCTCAGGGTTTCATTGACGCCCATCCGTTCAGGGATGGTCACCAACGTGAACCGTGTGGTCGAAGGGTCGGAAAGGATGCGACGGATATGGAGCACGCGACGGCGGAAGCGTTCAAGTTCGTCTTTCATGGCGTCGCTTTCCTTTCGACCAAACAACATCGAGCGAAGGCCACCCGAAGCCCGCATGAGGCGGAGCAAGCGGTCGGACCATGCATCGATCAATTCTGGAAGGGCCAGAAAACGGAGGGTATGGCCGGTTGGTGCTGTGTCGAACACCACCACGTCCCACCGCAGATCCTCGATGTGCTTCAGCAACTCGTCAAAGGCCAAGGCCTCGTCCAGGCCGGGAATCAACAGATCTGAGGCTTCGACCTCTTGGCCAACATCGGCAGCAGTTTCCCCAAGGTCGCCGCCGGCCATGCCTGCAAGTCCGGCAAAGGGACCGCCGCCGCTCAACCCCTGCATCGCTTCCGAGAGTTTGGGCATGGCTTCAGCCACGCGGGCTTCAGGGTCCATTTCAAGCCCAAATAAGCCAGGTACGCCCTCAACGGGCGTGGGTTCTGGCCCCAATTCAATGCCCAAGGAATCCGACGTCGAGTGTGCCGGGTCGCTGGACACTAGAAGCACACGAAGTCCCGCGTCCGCCAAGCGAATGGCGCTGGCAGCAGAGCATGTCGTCTTGCCAACGCCACCCTTGCCGCCGAAGAGCAGGAGCCGAGCCATGTGTTCCCCCGGGGAACGGCGTCGTTTGAACTTCTCGACGAGGGATGCTTCATCAACATGCGGTCCAGCCTCGGCCCATGCAAGAAGCCGTGGTCTTCCAGATCGCGGCCTTGCTGGCTTTGCTGGGCATGGGCCTTGCATGGCG
>DALQ01000085.1 GCA_002496845.1 Euryarchaeota archaeon UBA495 | reverse complement strand
CGTGAACCGTGGTGCATTGCGCCGTGCGCGGGATGTCTTTGGGGGTGTCCGTGGGCATCAGCACCTTGTCGATGACGTGGATCAACCCGTTGCTGGAGATGACGTCGGTGAGGACCACGTTCGCGTCGTTGACCATCACGCCACCGTTCACGGTGAACGAAAGCGGCTGGCCGTTGACGGCGTCCGCGGTCATGCACTCCGTCACGTTAGCAGCAGGCACATCGGCACCGACCACGTGGTAGAGCAGGATGTCGGAGAGCGTGGCCTTTCCTTCAGGTGTGGCAAAATCGGCCAAGTCAATGCCAGCGTCGGTGAACGCTTGGTCCGTGGGTGCGAACACCGTGAACGGTCCGGACCCCTGCAGCGTGGGCAAAAGTTCTGCCTGGACCACAGCGGCCACGAGGCTGTTGTGGATGCCCGTGGTTTGAGCGGTGGCGGGGATGTCGACCGGCGGAAGCATGACCTTGTCGATGAAGTGGATGATGCCGTTGGAGGCGATGACGTCGGGGGTGGTGACGTTGGCGTTGCTGACGGTCACGCCGTTGGCGTCGACGCCAAACTGAACCCGATCTCCGTTCACCGTCGTGGCGAACATGCCGTCGGAGAGCGCGCTTGAGGGCACCGAACCGGCCACCACGTGGTGGAGCAGGATGGCGGTGAGGGTTGCGTTTTCTTCGGGCGTGTCGAAGGTGCTCAAATCGATGCCCGCCTCAGCAAAGGCCGTGTCCGTCGGAGCGAACACGGTGAACGGTCCCGTGCCTTGCAAGGTGGTCACCAAGTCCGCATGGGTCAAGGCGGCCACAAGAGAATCGTGAACGCCCGTGGCCACCGCGTTTGAGGGGATGTCTTGGCTGGCGTCAGCGCTGGCTTGCAGTGGCAGGGTCGATGCCATCAGGAGAACGATGAGGACATACGCGGCAGATTTCTTCATGTCCCATTTTGCACGCAATGTGAGTTATAATCAGGTGTTTCTCACACAACGATGCAGGAAACCAATTCCGACGACGAGGAACAGGTGCGATGTAGCCCGGTTTTACAATCAAATGAGGTATAATTCCTGTCCTTATAGCACCTCATACCACCGTCTGTTCATGGCTTCAATGATGCTTGGATGGACCCTCGACGACGTCATGACTGCCCTCGGGCTGGGGGACATGAAACACTTGCATCACCTGCGCCCCAAGGCTCAGAAGGTCGAACTCGCGAAGACCGTGGACAGCCTTCTGGATCGGGTCGCGCTGGGGGAGGACCTGCAGATTTGGCTCATGAGCCAGCAGGATTCGTACATCGAGCTGCGAGATCCAATCGTCATCGGAGCCCCCATCGTGTTCGGCGGCAAGGTGCCCGAGGTTCTGTGGTACCTCGCGCCCAACGAGCACGTTGAGGGCATGCCTTCGCCCAGCATGCTTGCAAGCCTCCATGCGTTCATGCTGAGCGTTGCATCACACGGCGAGGGAGCATTGCCGGCGCCAACCGTTCATCTCTCCGGGTGGCATGCCGAAGCAGAACCTCTTGCAGGTTTAGTAGGACTGCATGATGGATAATGCACTTCGGCGTTGTCTTATTATGTCCTCAAGATGTGGCCTTTTACATGGACCCGACGTTGGACGCGTCGACACTTGTCCTGAACATTCTGCTCTACGTTTTGCTGCCGCTTTGGGTTGTGGCTGGGGGCGTTGATTGGTTCTGCCACCGAGCCACCAACATCGAATCCACCGCAGGTCTTCGAGAAGCTCTGGTCCACGCCATCATGGGCGTGCAGGTGGGCATCCCCATCCTCTTGGGGCTCCTGTTCGAAGTCAACGTACTGGTGCTAATTTTGTGCATCCTCGCCTTCATCGCGCACGAACTCGTGGCACACTACGACGTGAAATACGCTCAAGATTTGCGTGAAATCAGCATCTGGGAAGTGCATGCGCACAGTTACCTCGCGACCCTTCCGTTCTTCATCCTCTTGCTCATCGTGGTTCGGCGCTGGCAGACGTTCATCGATTTCATCACCCTCAATTGGGCAGGGAGCATGGGGCTTGAGTGGCGCAAAGAATCCCTCGGATTGAACGGCAACTTCGCGGCCAGTTACATGGCGATCATGCTGGTGTTTGGCGTCATGCCCTACCTGTTGGAAATCCACCGTTGTTGGAAGTGGGAGCGTGACAACGGCGTATCCTCTCTCCCATGGAGGAATTCAGCATGAACACGGTCTACATCACTTCCACAGGCTGGCACCTGCCAGGGCCTGCCATCACCAACGATCAGGTTGAGACCGTGCTGGGGGCTGTGAATGGACAACCCTCAGGTCTCCGTGGTCAAATCCAGAAAGCCAACGGTATCCAAACGCGCCACTACGGGATTGATGCCAACCAAAGGACCACCGTTTCAAACACGGAAATGGCGGTGCAGGCCGCTCAGGAATGCATGGACCGCGCTTTCCGACCCATCCACCAGGTGGGTATGCTGGCCGTCGCATCCACTCAGGGCGATCATCCCGTCCCGGGCTTGGCTTCCTTTGTTCAGGCTGGGCTCGGCATGGCTGAGGTGGAAATTCTCACTGCTCAGTCCATTTGTTCCTCTTCGATGATGGCGCTCAAAGGCGCATGGCTTGCTTTGCGGTGCGATGAACACGACGCTGCGCTGGTCGTCGCCACAGAGATGCCATCGCGTTTGCTCAAGCGTCAACGCTACGAGGCCGCGACAGAATCCACTTTCGCCAAGAAGACCGTGGATTTCAACACAGAATTCCTTCGTTGGATGCTGTCCGACGGCGCTGGAGCCTTGCTCTTGGAAACATCACCTCGCCCCAAGGGCTTGTCCTTCCGCATCGATTGGATGAAGGGTTGGTCTCACGCGCACGCTTTGCCAACCTGCATGAGCGTGGGCTCCAGCGGCAAGGCCGACGAGGAACGCACTTGGCAGGACTACGACACCTATGCAGATGCGGAACGAGAAGGGGCCCTGTTGCTCCGCCAAGAGGTCCGCCTCCTCGACCACATTGTTCGGCTGGGCGTTGACGGCTACGTGCGGCTTGTGCAAGAAGGCCTCAACGTGCCTTCTGAGGTGGACCACTTCCTCTGCCACTATTCTTCGCATCATTTCAGGCCAAAGATCCTTGACATGCTCGATGCCGCAGGCGTGGGCATTCCAGAAGAAAAATGGTGGACGAACCTGTACTCACGAGGCAACACGGGCGCCGCCTCGCTGTTTATCATGCTCGACGAATTCGTGAGAACGCAGAACCCTCAGGTGGGAGAACGCATCCTGTGCTTTGTTCCTGAGAGCGGTCGCTTCAACACGACATACATGCATCTGACGGTGGTAGATAACAATGGACGGTAACATTACAATTGACGGAATCCCGGTTCAGCAAGCTGCTGAAGCCATTGGCGCGAACGACGTTCCTGAGTTGAAGGAACATGCACAAGACGCCTTGCGGCGCTTGTTGCGTGTGTGGATTGGCTTCGAGCGCGACCTTGTGACCGTGCCGATTCTTCGCCGTCTCGACTTGGGGACGTACACGCTGGCAGACCACCGTCGTCTCCTTGTGAACCTGCGTCAGCAGGTGGTGGAAGGCTCTCGGTGGATTGCTCGGGCCGCCTCCTCGATGGACCGTGATCACAGCGAGATGCGCTCGCTCATCCTCCGTCATGCGGTGGACGAACACCGGGACTACACCATGCTGGAACAGGACTACGTCAACGCAGGAGGGGAGATTGAGACCATCCTCAGCCGTGGTAAAAACGTGGGCAGTGAAGCCTTCCACGCCTTTATGATGCAACGCGCAAGCCAACCGAATCCTGTGGACATGCTTGGCGCGATGTGGATCATCGAAGGCCTCGGTGAGCGTATGGCCATCGGTTGGGCCACGCGGATGGAAGAGCTCTGTGAGCGTGAGGGCATCACGCGGTTCATGACTTATCACGGCGCCAACGACGACGATCATATGCAGCGTTTCTACACCATGCTCGATGAGGTGTGCACCGACACGCTGGTGGTCGAACGCATCGAAATGACCGCCAAGGTGGTCGCCCGTTTGTATCGGTTGCAGTTGGAGGAGATGGGTGATGAGTAGCACCGCTCGGATGGAGCGGAAGCGGCGCAAAGCCATGGCCAGAAACCATGGCAAAATGCCAGCGAGCATCCTTGATGCCATGGCGGGCGATGAGGCCATGCCGCTGGATCCTATCGCGAAGAAATACTGGACCAAGGACCTTCAAAATCCGCTTCGCCGTATCGTGCTCCCGACGTTGAAAATCATCCTGACCATCACCCTGCACATCACCTACTACCTCAAGCGACTTTCACCCATTCAGTGGCGGGCCCATGGCTTCCTTCAATGGCAAATTTGCTTCTTCATGAAATGGTTCGTCCGACCTGAAGCCAACGTCCTCATCTTGCGTCATTTCTGGGCGGAATCCAACCTGCTGAATTTCGTCATTGACAACGCCGGTCAAGACGAAGTCGACCCGGTCCTCATCCATCCGAAGATGATCAGGGACCTCATGGTTCAGACCTTCGTTCATCACGACCAGGGCGTGCTGATGACGATGCGGGACCTCACCGAGCCAGATCGTTCCCGCTGGCCTGTCCCCAAGGACGAATTGTCTTGGGAGAATTGGAAGCCGGTGCGCCTCGACTACGGCGTGGACCGGAAAAAGTGGACGCAATTCCTCGATTTTGAAACCGCTCATGAACTGTTCAAGACCACCTTTTGCTTCTGGTTGACCGCTCCAGAATACGAGGCGGCCATCAACTCCTTCCAATTCGATCATTCCATTGGCCTCCTCATTGACGACATCGTTGGTGCAAGCCACTTTGCAGACATCGCCTACAACCGATTCCCGATGATTTTGGTCGGCCCTACCGGTCTCAGTTACCGGTTCCTGATGCACGGTTTCTTCGTGGAGCACACGCATGGACACCTCGAGCGTATGCGTGCTGAGCTCGGCTTGGAGAACTGAACATGGAACTCTCAGCACAGCAGTGGATGGGGGTGCTCCTGCTCACGTGGTATTTTGCAGTGGGATTTGGCATCACTGTGGCCTACCATCGCGTGTTGACCCACCGTTCGGCCAACTTGCGCAAGCCGCTGCTCTATGCCTTGGTGTTGGCCGCCCTTCCTGCTGGACCACCGGCGGAGTGGGTCGGAAATCACCGTCTCCACCATACCGACTCGGACGGACCCAACGACCCTCACAGCCCGCTTAACGACGGGTTTTGGTACGCCCACTGTGGATGGTATCTTGGCATCAGGAACCGCGGGTTGTGCCTCGTGTATGCGCTTGGAGGGCCGCTTCGATACATCGTTGACATGTTCCTTCGTCCGATGAGCCCAGGCGGACATGACGCTTTGGCCAAGGACGTGCTCGATGACCGCTTTCTTCGCTTCCTTTCGACCCGCTTCGGCTTCCTGATTGGCTCGTCGTTCCAGATGTTGCCTTTTCTCTTGGCGTACCACCTGATGGCGTGGGACGGCGTGATCATCGCTTGGGTGGCCAGCGTCCTCTACTACAACGCCGGTGACGCGGTCAACTCTGTAGGCCACCTGTGGGGCAAGCAGGACTTCGACGGAGCGGGAGAGGCCCGAAACAACCGGTTCGTGGCGCTTGTTTCGCTTGGGGAAGGCTGGCACGCAGGCCACCACGCCTTCCCCCGATCCGCTCGCCACGGCCTGCTGAAAGGGCAGGTTGACTTGTCCTACCTGCTGCTTCGCATTTTCGCCTCCGTCGGCTTGGCTTCGGACCTTTACCTGCCGGGCGACGAGGCGATTTCACAACGTCGTCACCGATGAGATGGCACGGTCTGAAGGTCAGAACGTGCCGGCACGCGGTTCAAAGGGGGTGGTTCTGTTGACGTGCCATGGGCCCCTTTGCGCGCATCGGCTGGTGGCGTTCCACCCGGTCTGCTCGTCGCGAGCACATGCCCCAGCGCGAGGTCCGCTCTTGGAAAGCGGAGCACGCCGTGGGCGCGGCCGCGAAGCGCGTCAAAAGCACGCGGCATGTGCATCTGGCCATTCGCATTCCGGACCCCGATCGGCGACGTGGCTCAGGTGAAGTCGACGTCATCGCCATCACCGACCGGGCCGTGATTCTGCTCGAAGTGAAGAATTGGGGTGGCGACGTCCATTTGCGCGACAATGACCTTGTGCAACAACGCTTGTTGGACAAGGGCGAGCCGCCCAAGCCGGTCATCGAAAAACTGCGGGCCAAGGTGCGGATGCTGCAACGATGTTCCTTGTCCATCGACCGCATTGAGATGCTCGAAGTCCTCCCCATCGTGGTGCTGGCCAATCCGAAGGGGAACCTCAGCGAGGAGGTGTTGGCGCACCCAGAGGTGTCGACGGTGGCGGACCTTCCTGCAAAGATCGAGGCTCTCTTGGCCACGCGGGAGCCCGTGAGCGAGGAGGAAATCGCTCGCCAAGACGCCATGCTTCGACGGTTCGGTACCTGGGACGTGCTCACCTTTGACGGCGGCCAGCGACATACGGGGGACTTCATTGACGATGATTTTCCAGAAGGGTGGACCCGTGCGGACCACTCGGCCGTTGAAATCGCTGTGGAAGGGGGGTTGTTCTCCACCTTGTTTCGCGGCCCACGCCTTACCGTCACCTTCCACCGGCGGGACGGCTCGAAGGTCACGGAGGACATGACGCCAGGCCTGACCGTTCGGCACACCCAGCCCTGGGACGAGTCAGGCATCGACGGCAAGGGCACGTACCCCATCGAGCATGTCCGAAAGGTGCTCTTCGGCAACGAAGCGAAGTTTCGTTGGGAGGACGTGACGCCCCAATCCGACGGCGACGCCACGGAAGCCGCCGATCCGCTTGCAGCCTTCGAAGTGGGAGGAACCTACACCGGCACGGTCGTCAAACACCTGTACCGCAAGGACGGAGGGCCCTTTTACGGCCTTCTTGTTGCGTTGGTCGAGCGTGAGGTCACCGGCATGGTTCACATCTCAAAGATGGACGGGATGAGCATGGACCACATCGAGATGTTCTATGCCGTGGGCAAGCCCATCGACGTCAAGATTCTCAGCATCGATGGCCCGAAGAAAATCGACCTCGACTTTGACTGACCTCGCAAGCGAAGGCCATCCGCGGTCAACCAATGGCTTTCCTTGCAGCGACCACGCTGTTGATGATCTCGGTTCGCATGCTCTCTGCCGTGATTCGGTTCTCGAAAGAGACGTACATCAGGTGATGTGGCTCATGCGTTTCCAGCATCATGCCGTTTGGATCAAGGTCGACCATGTTCACAGACTCGACATCGATGCCGCGATGGCCTTTGACGATGGTCACCATGGCATCAACATGGTCGTCGTTCATGTGTTCAATGGCCTCAGGGGCGGCTTCTGCAAGTCCGGTATCGGCCACGGCTTCCATGTATTTGCGCCCCGGAATCCAACAAATGCGCCCAAAGCCCGCGATGTAGCGGATGCGTTCGATGGTGCTCATCCGGTAGAAACTGAAGTTGTGGACCTTCACGTACGATTCGGCCGCAGGCACCCGTTCCACGTAGCGCGCCAACAAATGCGCGTGTTCTTCTGGCGTGACGCGGTCAATCCGCTCTTCGGGCAGATCAACCTCTTCTCCTTCCACGGCAACGTGGCGCATTTCTCCAAGCAACGATGCACGCCAGCTTGATTGGGGGTCTCCCTTGGCCTCTGGGTCCGAAATGAACAGGGAAGCCCGTGGGTCTGCGTCGATGTTCCGTGTGTGCGCAGCGATGCTCGCCACCAGAATGAACGGACGGCCGCTTCCATCAAGCGCAAACGGGACAATCGATCCAATCGGGAATCCTTCGATGCCTGGTTTTACGGCCAACGTTGAGAGGGTTGCTGCGCGCGTCTCATGCAACCAAATTGCAACGTTGGCTGAGGGATCTTCCCCGTCATGGGCTTCGCGATGGGCGTCCGCCTCAGCGGTGGCATCGGTGTTTTGGTCATCGGTCTCTTGGCTCATTGTGCATCATCCTCGATCTTTTCATTTTGCAGCGACGGTTTTACTTCGTCGTGCACGTGAATCCTCAGTCGGCCATCCGTCGGTGCCTCATCAACCGTGCAGTTGACCATGAAAACCTTGGCCAAATTTTCTTTCGTGAGCACATCGCGCGGTGAGCCTACGGCCTCAACCTTTCCTTCATGGAGAAGCACAACACGATTGGCAAAACCCGCAGCGATGTTCAGGTCGTGCATCACGATGACTGCTCCACGCTTTTCATCGGTATCGACCACGCTGCGAATACGCTTCATCACCCCAATTTGGTTGTTGAGATCGAGGTCGCTTGTGGGTTCATCGAGCAGCAGCACGCCAGCCTCCTGCGCCATGGCCTTTGCTAAGATCACCTGCTGACGTTCACCGCCGGAGAGTTCCGTGAACCGGCGGAAGGCGAATTCATTGAGCCCAAGCATCTTGAGGGTATCCGTGGCGACCTGGACATCGTAATCGCTCAATCGCCACGTCACGTGTGGCCGGCGACCCAACAAGACGACGTCAATCACCCGCATCGGGAAGGCGCTTGTGATGCTTTGTGGAACGTAAGCTGTGCGTTTTGCACGTTCCGTAAGCCCCATCATTCCCAAGGCATCTCCGCCGACGAGCACTTCGCCTCCTTGCGGGGTGAGCAGGCCGTTTAGCATCCGCAAAAGTGTGGTTTTACCCGCACCGTTTCGACCCAGCAAGGCGACGACTTCGCCGCTGTGGACCTCGAGGTCAACCCCTTCCAACACCGGACGATCGCCCCACGCAAAGCGCAGGTTCGTCGCTTGAAGGAGCATATCGGTCACAGGCTTTTCCTCCGAAGCATCAACAGGTAGAGGAAAAATGGTCCTCCCAAGATGGAGAGCATTATGCCAACTGGGAGTACGATTGGTGCGAACAGGGTCCGGCCGATGGTGTCTGCCACGAGGAGGACCGCTGCGCCCATGACCGCCGAGGTGGGGATCAAAACACGGTAGTCGTTGCCGACCAAAATCCGTGAGATGTGCGGAGCAACCAATCCAAGGAATCCAATGATGCCCGTGAAGGCAATGACCACAGCCGTCATGGTTGCAGAAAGGATGAGGATGGACCGGCGGGTTTTCCGAGGGTCGACACCAGTCGACGCGGCAAAATCGTCGCCACCCACCGCGAGGGTGTTCAGATCCCACGCTGCCACCATGCCAAATGGCATGAAGGAAAGGATAGTCAAACCGATTAAGATCGCTTGCGCGAGATTAGGTCGCGACAAACTGCCGAAACTCCAGTGTGTGAGTTGGGAGATTTCCGCATCGGTCGCGAAGTATGTCATGGTCTGGATGATGGCTCCAGCGATGAACGTGATCGCAATGCCGACCAAAATGTAGGATTCACTGGTGACGGTTGACATGTCGCCGAGCTTGACGATGAAGGCGACCACAAGCATGGCGAAGATGAATGCGTTTCCAAGGATCGCAAATTCCGCCAATCCAAAAATCGTGATATCAAGCACGATGGCAAGAGCGGCCCCAAGGCCAGCACCCGATGCGACGCCCAAGGTGAGGGGCGAAACAAGCGGGTTCCCGAGGGCCCCTTGCATCATCGTGCCTGCCATCGCAAGTGCGGCCCCTCCCACCAGCGCGATGAGCACACGTGGTAGCCGCAAATTGACCAGGATTTCCATTTGGAGCCCTTCAGCCGATTGGAATCCGAAAAGAATCCCAAGCGTGGACCGCATGGAGAGGTTTTCAGATGACCCAAACCCCATCGCGAGGATGGCGCCAACGGCCGTCATGACCGATGCCATCAGAAGAAAGAGCATGCGTTGCCGCTGCCCGTGAAGATAGGCTTCGGCCACATCTTCCACGTTACTCACCTGTCATCTTGCATAGGAATGTGCCGTCGCGATCCACTGCAAAATGGTCGGCGTAAAAGCTGTCCAACAGGGCAGCTCCAGTCCCTTCATCGAAGCGTTCTGGGTGGAATTGCTCAGCGATGAAGGGCAGCCCGTGGATCATCATTGGGCCGGCAAAGGAGCCCGAAAAAATCAGCATGCGTTCCTCTTCGATGGCCTGCATGGAGTCGAAGCCAGGCCGGCTCTGAATGAGGTTGAAATGTTCGCCGCACCCGCCCTTCGGGTCGTCCATGTTGAAACCGAGCTCAAACGTAATGCCGTCAAACATCATCACCTCGGGGTCGGCATCGAGGATGGCTTCCATGTCGACGTGTGTGGTGTGACCAGGTAGGTCGCTGAACACGTTTGTTCCTCCTGCGATTCGAATGATGTCGTCCCATTGGGATGAACCGGTCAACACCACTGGGTCACGGGTCAAGGAAGCGTGATGTTCCATCACCACTGCAGGCCGTTCGGAATCTTCGAGACCTTCCAGAGCCACGGCCATGTCGGCTTCGATTTCGTCGAATTCCTGCATCAACTCCTCATAACTGTCCATCCGATCGAGCATGATGGCCAGCTGTTTGAATTCTTCCCGCAGCGCGTCGTACTTGTAGAAATCAAATGCGACAACGTCGATTCCCATTGGGGCCAATCGCTCTCGAATGGCTGCCGTATCAACCATGCCGTTGGTTGCAAACACCACATACACGTCGGGTCGGACGTCGAGCAAGGCCTCGAAGTCGATTTCTGAATGAGCGGAAAACTGGACCCACGGTCGGTCAACCAATTCGGGCCACAAGGCCTCGTCATCAAAATCTCCGCTCACTCCAACCACGGAGCTCATGTCCGCATCGAGCATCCGCATCGCGGTTGCTCCGAAGGTATTGGAGAGCACAATTCGATCCGGTGGTGCATCGAATGCGTGCACCTCGCCGGTCGTGTCTGTGATGACGATTGTGCCGTCTTCTTCTGCATTTCGGGAGTCGCTGAAGACGTTGAGCATCGCGTACCCGAGGACGAGTAGCACCACGATTTGTATCGCAGCCAATGCCTTGCGAGGTTCAGGTCCACTCAATCAGGTCGCCCCCTGAGAAGAAGTTGCAGACCAATGGCCACGAAGACAAGCACGCATGCTGCCAACAGCCATGGGTTGTTTTCCCCAATGCTGCGGCTTGAAGCCCCTTCGCCTTCCTCGACCAGCACGACAACAGAGTCTGACCAGTCTGAGGTGGTGCCGTCTGCCTCGATGGCCTTGACCCGGAACCGGTGTCGCCCGTTCTCATTGACCTCCACAGACCATGTGAGGTCCACGAGGTCGCTTGTGGTCTCCGATGCCCCACTGGGCTTTTCATGCAAGAGCATGTATTCGACACCGCGTTCATGCGTCCATGCGAGATCAACCGTATCGCCTCGCGTGGCGGTGCCCGTGGAATTTGCGAGGGTTGGTGGTAGGCTTTCATAGGCCACCTCCAGCACCAATTCTTCGGCGTCCAACTGGCGCCCATCGTCCATGATTGCGCGCAGGTGGAACGCGTAATTTCCATCATTGAGGTCTGTGACCGTCGCGTTTGTGGCGTTTCCAGTGTAGACCTCGACGCCGTTTTGGAGCAGTACGTACTCCGTCGCTCCGGGGAAGGCCCCCCACTGAACGGTCGTTTCCTTGGTCATAATCTGGCCAGACTCTGTGATGAACACAGGCTCCGTCGGTACATCGTAGCTGACCAGAACCCTTTCGACCATTTCCGAGTGGGTGCCGGGTAGTCGATCGACCACTTTGACATGGTTTCGCACGGTCGCGTTGTAGTACAATTCCCATGACACGACGCCGTCGTTGAGGTCGGTGATGGTGTACTTGGTGGTGATGAATGTGCCAGCAGGCGTGGTCACGCTGACGTTGTGTTCAACCAGCACGCTGCTGTTTGTGTCCGTGTATCCGTTTGGATGCCCTGGGACACCAATGATGGTCGTTCGATTGAACCACAACGAACTTGGGTCTTCCATTAGGGATGTGCTTGCTCCGGTACTGGTGGTAAAACCCCACCCGGAAGAGGCATCGGTGAATTGGTTGGAACTTGAGGGGTCGTCGGCCCAATAGCTCCTGATGGTCAACAGTGACTGTTGATCGACCCAACGCATCGACCGTTCATCGGGCATGTACCTCGGATCCTCAACGTTCACCACGTAGGCTGGACGTTCCTCGCCAAACGCGTCGGTGATTGTTTCAGAACCCAAGCACGTGTAGGTGCGCCGCAGCACTCCATCTCGCGCGGCCGGGGTGTAGGTCTGGTCATAGGTCCAGCTCATGCCCGCGGTCCAATATCCGTTTTCATCTTGCTCAGGCAAGACCACCATCAAAAGATCCTGATAGGCCGAGGTCGACCCGTTTGGGTTGACGGCTTGTAGGCCAAAGCGGTGTTCTCCATCGGTTTGAGGCGTGAAGGTGAACCCAGTTGAGGGGCCGTCGTACATTGGGACGTCGCCGAGGGTGAGCACGTAGCGCGTGGCATGAGGCGCCTGCGTCCACTCGACCCTGAAGGGTTCCATTGGCACAATTGCAGGTACGGTCGTGAAGGACACATTCCCAGGCAGCGTCAGGGTTCGTTCGAGGCTGATGTTCATCCATCCTGAATCCCCGTGGAAAACAGCGCTGTTGTTCGATGCCACCTCGAGCCCCTGCTGGGTGTATGCAAACGTGTGGCTGACGTTGATTTCTAGCCCCTGCATCGTGTAGAAGCCGGTGGCATCCGTGCGTGACGAGTGATTTCCTGAAACCACGTCGATGTTGGGAACAGGGCCGCCAAGCTGATCATGGACGTAGCCGTAGACTCCGGTAGATCCCTCCGAGATGGGGATGTGGTTTCGCCAAGGCTCGCCTATTTTGCCGCCATCCATCAAAATTGCATGCGATGCTTGCGTGCCGTCATCGAATTGGGCGTGAATTTCAACCATTGTGTCGTGTGGGTAAGGGCCAAATTCAGCCCACCCGTTTGCCGCACTCCATGGCGTACTGGGCGTCCGGAGGGTTGCATTCGCGGCGTTGCTGTCTGCGTTGCTCAACGAAGCTGTCACCACGTTTTGACCGATCATGAAGTCCACGGTCATGTCGCCCGTCACCATGATTTCACGGTAAACGGCAACGTGGCCGTCGTTCATGAAGTAGGTGCGGAGGGTGTGTCTCCCAGGCGTCACGCCTTCAATGACGTACGCGCCGTTGTTGGTCGACACAGACCCTTGGTCGTCAAGCCGCACGTAAGACGTGCCAGCAGGCTGGCCGTTTTCCAACAGTGCGTCACCGGTGATGGTGAAGGTCTCTGTGGAGTCGTTTGCTGCGACTGTTGTGCTGAGCAGCGATCCCAAAAGGACGACCATGAGCAGGAGCGCGCGCATGGCGCGACGCTCCATTGCTCATGGCCTCCGTTTTGGGACGCGTATGCGTTGTGACGCTTTGCCAGCCTCAGCTCATGGCGCCGATGTCGGCGGCCGTGATGCCGTAGTGGGCCCAGACGTGTGCGAGGTGAGGCGCAACGTCGTAGGACGTGCCGAGTTGGGTCGCGTCCTGCAAGTTGAGGATCTCGTTGATCTTCTGGGCGCCGTACATGTCCTGGAAGTACATGGCCGCGTAGCCGTCGCACTCGGTCTCGTTGCTGACGTCCGTGGACACTTGGTGGGTCACGGTGTTGTAGCAGGTGTCGTTGGTGCCGGTGCTGTCCATGGATCCGTTGGTCCAGATGAAGGCGTCACAAGCGGCTGCATCGATGTCGCCCATCATGAAGACCTTGTGAACGGCCATGTTGTAGCAGCCGTCGGTGTAGGGGGCCGCGTAGGCCTCGATGGCCTTCCAGAAGGCGTAGCCCTCAGCCTGGTACTTGGCGCCGGAATCGGCGTTGTCCATCTTGGAGGTGTACTTCAGCGTCGCTTGGGAGTAGGTGATGATGATGTTCTTCACCACGGTCTCGGCGGCAGCGTCGTAGCCAGCTTCGTCGCCAGCTTGGAGGGCGGCGAGTCCGTCGACCATGGCTTGCTCGGTGGCCTTGAAGGTGGCCGCAACGCCGTCAGCGTCAGCCGTGCCGAAGTCGCTGGCGCGCTTCTCCATGACCTTGGCAGGAGAGCAGTCGTAGTGCTCATCCGGTCCGTGGAAGAAGGCCCAGCCTTCGTCCCAGTTGTGAGGTGCACCGGTGTCGTCGTCGATGTTGCCGGCGTCAGCCTTGGCAACAGCGGAGTTGATCTCGTGGATCGTGTAGCCGACCATGCCCATGTTGACGGTCAGCTTGGCGATGCCTTGGTAGCGGACGGTGTCCGAGGTGCCGGCGAAGTCGCCGTCACCGTTGAGCGCGCTCATGATGTGGGCGCCGATGGCGCCGTCCATGCCGTGGTATGCGTCGTAGTTGTGGTTCTTGCCGGAGGCGGCTGCGAATCCAGCGAGCGTGCGGAAGGAACCGTCGTCCTTCTGAGCGTTCTTGCCGTTCATGTAAATCATGGTGGCCGTGTCCCAGTCGCTTTCGCTGGCTGCGGTCTTGATGTCGCAGAGGTCCAGCATCAGCGAACGGTGGTTGTCCACGTTCGAGGCGTAGGTGTACCCTGCGTCAGCGGTGTCCAAGAACGCAGGCTTGGTTTCCTCGGCAGGAGTTTCGGTCGTTTCTTCTTCTTCTGCAACGCAACCCGCAAGGGAAGCCAGGAGCAAAGTCAGGGTCAGGGCAAGTGCACGAAGTGTCTTCGTCATGGTCGGGCCGAATCAGCACCTGAATATAATGTTTCGTTTGCCCTAAAAATAGCAAAACCCCTCTTAGCCACTTGGTTAAGGATGTCCGAAAACAGGGATATTTCGGAATTCCTAAAAAGAGGTCTTGTGTGGGGGGGCCATGATTCGCACCGCATTTCCCGCCGCTCACGCCCTCCTGATGTGCCTCGTCATGGTTTCAGCAGGACTTTCGGGCTGCCTTTCCAACTCGGCCAGCTTCCCCACCTGCGAAGACCAAGACAACTGTTTGACGATTGCTTTCGAGACCAAAGAAGAGTACCAGAACACGGAGGAGAGCCCTCAAGAATTCGCAGATCGTCTCGCCGAACTCCTGGACATGGAGGTTGAGATTTACCCCGTGACCAGCGCTGCAGGCGCCATCGAAGCCCTGCGGTTCGGGCACGCTGACATCGGATTCATGGACGGCGGAGCTGCATGGCTCAGCTGGCAGACTCATGGTCTCGAAGTGCTTGCTGCCGAACAAAAGGCAGACGGTCGTCCCTTCTACAAGGCGATCGCATGGGTCCACGTGGATTCGGACATCGCTCAGGCCGATCTTGACGATGACCCTGACACCGACCCCTTCGCCCTGATGGAAGGCAAGGTGTCGTGCCACACCTCTGCCCTGGGCAGTTCTGGAATGCTGCTTCCAATGGGTTTCATGATCAGCAACGGCTACGTCGAAGTGGTCGGTGACCCGGACACGATTGATTCCTTGACCGACACGGTCCGCAACCACTTCTCCGAGGATTCGTCCATTCCCTCCAGCGGCACGCCCTATCACAAGTACATCGGTTCCCTCCGCTGCTTGGCTGAACACAGCACCGGCGATGCCACCGATTACATCTCCTTCGCGAAGGACCCGACCGTTCCCGATTACTGCGGCGAATCTCCAGAAGACTGGTGCTTCGAAGG
>DALQ01000020.1 GCA_002496845.1 Euryarchaeota archaeon UBA495 | reverse complement strand
CCGAGATGGCCCAATCGCCGGAGCCGCTTGCTGAGCGCTTCATGACGTAGAGGTCACTCTTGCCTTGGTTCGCGGAAATGGACCATCCAGTTCCCGAAAGGGTCCCTTTGAAACTCCCACCCAAGAACAAATCGCCCTGCCCGTTGGAGGCCAAGGCGCCGATGGACGTGACCTCGTTTGGCACACCGTACCCGTCCATGGAAAGCACAGCCCCGCTGGGATCGATGTCGAACAACACGACGTCTTGCGAGCCGACCAAGGAATACAGGGTTGAGGCCGCGTTGATGGTCGCGCTGTTGGTGATCATGGCGAGGTGAACGTTGCCCGCTTGCGTGGTGGTCAGGGCAATGCCGAGGTCGTTGTTCAATCCCCCGAGGGCGATGACCCAATCGAGCATCCCGCTGGGGGTGTACTTGGCGACGAAGGCTTGGAGATCGCTAACGTTCAGGGATTGACCGCCAAAGTCGGTCTCACCGATGAAATAGCCTGTCGCGTAATGGTTGCCCGTCATGTCCATGGTCACGTCGGTCACCGTGGACTGAGCTCCAAAGCCACCGTCAATGGTGGTGTAGCCCACGCCCCACATCCAGTTGCCGGCGGGGTCCGTCTTGACCAAGAAGCCCTCGAAGTTCTGGGAGTTGGTTTGGAAAGGACCGGCCACGAGGTTGCCGAGGTATTCGCCACCAGCAAAGGCTTCGCCACCCATGCCTGCGGCCACGTCAATGGAAAGAACGGCAGCGTTTGACGCGTCCAGGGCGCTTCCCCATGCAAAGGTCCCGTCGTCGTTGAGGCCGATGATGGCTGCATCGCAGGCGCCGAGTTGGGCCGTGACGGGACACGTTGCAGCCACCGTTTGGCCACCGTAACTGACGTCAGCCGAGTACTTCATGCCAAGAACGGACCCCTGCTGGTGGTGGTCCACCGACGTGTAATACGCTACATCAGAGTTCGATCCCGTTCCCGCCGAGGTCAGGAAACCCTTCGAGGAACTGCGTCCCGAAGCGGCCATGGATTCGATGCTCTCCTCCAAGACAACGGGAGGGGCAGGGGCCATGGAAGCCAACGGACCACCAAAGGAAGCCAAAAGCAGAACCACGAGGGAGATGGCTGACGCTGCACGGGACATGGTTCGATGCTGCCGGGACCCCATATAGGGGCTTTTGTCCCGTGTTCAGACGTTGCTCTCGAGCGTCAGCAGTTCGCTGTCGCCTGCATCGACGACACAAATCGTCGAGATGCTGAACGGACGACCCACCGCAACACCGAGGTCGCGGTTGACGATCATCGCGCGGTGCACGGTGACTTCTGGGTGCTTCGCACCGAGGTTGTCGATGTACTCGGTCGGGCAATTCGCCGCGACGATGACGAGGCGGGCTTCACCCGAGGCACAGGCATCGAGGGTCTGTCGCTGACCGAACAGGAGTCGGCCAGTGGTGGCTGCGGTCTTGAGGTGTCGGCTTAGGTCCATAGGTTCACGTCCATTCTCCACTGTTGCTTCTCATGGTGTGAGGTTCAGGCGTCGGGCACGTAGAAGAGTTCCACGCTGCCGGTTCCCAGGGCAATCGGCTGTCCAACGATGATGTTCTCTGCGACACCGGTCAGGTGATCGCGCTCGCCGATGATACCGGCCTTGAGCAGGTGGTTCACGGTCACTTCGAACGCGGCACGAGCGAGGATGCTGTGCTTCGTACCGGACACACCGTGGCGGCCGATGGCACGCACTTCACCTTCCGAGGTCATCACGTCAGCGACAACCAGCAGGTGGCGATCGTCGACTTCGAGGCGTGCTCCGTCAAGGGTTGCCTTGAGTTCGTCAACGATGGCTTGGCGAGCGGCTTCGATGCCGAGCTGGTCGTAAATCTCGATGATGTTGTTGGTGTAGGTGCGGTTGCGGTCGATGGCTTCGATCTCGTTGACACGGGCGAGGTTGGAACCGATGGTGGCGAGGTAGTGCTCACCGGTCTTGTCGTTGAACTGAACGTTCGCACGCTCGATTCCGGGGATGCCCTTGAGGCGGAGGTCACGGATCTTCTCTTCCAGCTGCAAGAGCATGGTGTAGGAAGGGGGGTTCTCCGCCAACGTGTCGAGGTCTTCGACGCTGTGCACGTTGGGGATGAGCGTCAACACGGTCGGGTTCTTCTCCTTGTTCGCGATGACGTGAAGGCGCGTGGCCCGCGTGAGTTTCTCGCGGATTTCGGCTCCGGTCATCTTCTTCTGGGCCATGTTGGCCTTGTTCAGGTGAAGAACGAGGCGGCGCTGAGCGACGTCGGTTTCGATGGTGGCGATGTTGACGGTCGTGGTCACTTCAAGGGAGGCGGCCAACTTCTGGGCGTCTTCTGCCGTGGCCTTGATGCCGTCCGTGAGGTAGATCTTCATCGTCGGGGTGTTTGGCACCTTGCGCGCGTCAACGATCTCGATGATCCGAGGCAGACCTTGGGTCACGTTGACCGTGGCCACACCGGCGTAGTGGAACGTACGCATGGTCATCTGCGTCCCTGGTTCACCGAGGGATTGAGCGGTCACGATGCCCGCTGCTTCGAAGGGGTCGATACGGGACTTGGCAAGTTCCGTTTCCGCACGAGCGATGACCTTGCCGGCCTGTGCCGCGGTCAACTTCTTCTTGCCACGCTTCAGGACGGCGTCCGTCAAGTCATCGAGGATGCGGACGGTGAGCTGCAAGCCGGCCTTGTCGGCCGCCTTCTCAAGCGCGATGTACACCGGGTCGTCGGCAAATTCAGAGCGAAGGGACTGCATCTTGCGGCCCTCGTCGTACCCTTGCAGGTCAACGTCAGCCTTGACGCGGCGGCTGCGGCTCTTCCGCAGGGTGATCTTGGTGGTTGGCCCACCGCCGTCGCTGTCGCCGTCGCTGGACTTCCGAGATGCTCCCTCAATCGATGCGAGAATCTTGGCCGCTTGGTCGGAATCGGTTTCGCAAATCTTCGCGATGTCCTGGGCGCTCAGCACCTTGACTTCGTCCCACTTGCGGTCGTTGGCCAAGGCGTGAGCGAAGTTCTCCGGCACGCCAAGGTCGATCAGCTTCTTCTTGGTGGCGCTCTTGACAACCATCAGGCCTCACCTCCGTCGTTCTCTTCGGCTTCGAATTCCCAGCCGCCGAGGTCGTCTTCTTGCTCGTCACGGTCGTACGAGTCATGGTCGGCTTCCATGGCACCGTCGGTGCCAAGGGCGTCGTCGACGACGATGTCGATGTTGAACGGAGAACCGTGAACACCTCGGGAGGGGTCAATGCCGTCCTCACCGTAGGAGAACTGGATGATGCGGTTCGCCGTGTTGCGGACGGAAAGCATGTCGTCGTTGTACACCTTGAGGTCGTCCATGGCGTTGATCAGTCGGCGCTGCATGTACCCCGACTTGGCGGTACGAACCGCGGTGTCGACCAAGGACTCACGGCCGGACACGGAGAGCATGAAGAACTCCGTGGGCTGCAGACCACGCTTGAACGAGGAAGCGATGAAGCCCTTCTGGCGTCCACCCTTGTCGTGGCGCTTGAAGTGAGGCAGGACACGGTCTTCGTAGCCACGCTCGAGGCGGCGGCCACGCACCTTTGCCTGGCCGATCGAACCGGCCATCATCGTCAGGTTGTCCATGGAACCACGGGCACCGGAAATGGCCATGTTGACCGCAGCGTTGGTGGAACCTGAGCGGTTCAATTCGTCCTTTGCGACGTCACCGGCTGCTTGCTTGCCCTGATCGAGGATGATCATGATGTTCTCCTCGAGGGTTTCAACAGGTGTGCGACCGGGGCGGGTTTCGTAGCCTTGACCGTCTTCGCCGTACTTGTCGAGTTCGGCTCGCACGGCAATCCGTGCTTCGTCGTTGGCCTTCTCGATGCCAGCGATGGCGTCCTCGGAGAGGTCTTCGTCGTCGATGCCGGTGGTGAAACCGAGCGAGGTGCACGCACCGATGGTCAAGCGGGTGAACTGGTCCAGGAACTCTGCACCACGGCTTGGACCGTTGGTCTGGATGATGGCGTCCAAGAGACGACCGTCTTCCGCACCGATGGCACGCTTGTCGAGGGTTCCGCTGATCTGGCCGTTGCGGACCTTCACGTCGTCGAGTGAACGGCTGCGGAACCGCATGTGGATGTTGTCGGGGATGATGAGGGACATCAGGTCCTCGCCACGGAAGCAGGGCTCGCCAGCCTCGTTTTCAACGGTCTCTGGCAGGTCGCCACGGTAGTTGATGTAGCCAAGCATCTCAAGCGCATTGCGCTTGAGGATGAGGCCGTTTTCGCCACCACGGGTGAGCAGGTAGGCACCGGAGATGTGGTCGTGGATGCCGCCGATCACCGCACCGCCGTAGCGGGGCGTCAGGATGTGCTCCTGCACGCGCATGAGGATCTTCGCTTCTGCACGAGCTTCCTCGGACTGGATGACGTGGAGGTTCATCTCGTCACCGTCGAAGTCGGCGTTGTAGGGCGTACAGACGGCGAGATTGAACCGGAAGGTTTTGCCTTCCATGACGCGCACCTCGTGCACCATCATCGACATCCTGTGCAGCGATGGCTGCCGGTTGAAGATGGCGACGTCTCCGTCGATCAAGTGGCGCTCAACGGTGATACCGGGCTTCGGGTTGCCGCTCCAGTCGACGGTCGAGAGACGGTCTTCCACGCGGGTGTGGTCGCCCCAGTCATCGGCCGGGGAGCCGCAGTGCGGGCAGAGCACGTTGAGGTGCTCGGGGAAGGGCTCAGGGTCAGGCGAGTCGGCCTGGCTGAGTTCCCACTTCCAGCGCTGGTACAGGATGCCGCGGGGGTCATCGTCGGACAATGGCGTCCCGTCGGCTTCTTCGCCGCGGAGGTTGGCCAAGGTGGCGTTGTCGTCCACGCTGTATTGGGTGAGTTCGTCACCGGTTTGCGTGCGCATGATGAGGGACTTGATGACCAGACCGGGCAAGAAGTTGGGGGCGGGCATGACCGCGTCAAGGTCGGGGCGCAGGGTGCGCTCCGAGTCGCACTCGGGGTTGAAACAGCGGAATCCGGCGTTGATGAGGCGGCTGCGCTCGTTGATACGAACACGGCGACCGTCGCCACGGATGATGTAGTTCACACCGGGGTGAACGTCAGGTCCACGGAGGATCATCTGACGCATGTCCTCACGGTTTCGCGTGGTCACGCGGATGGGCACCGTGAGTTCCTTGGCGATGCGGGTCGGCACGCCGACTTCGTTGACGCCGAGGAAGGGGTCAGGCGAAATGACCGAGCGAGCACAGAAGTTCACACGCTTTCCGGACAGGTTGGAGCGGAAGCGACCTTCCTTCCCCTTCAAGCGCTGCGTGAGCGTCTTGAGGGTGCGACCTGAGCGGTGGCGTGCGGGTGGGATACCCGAGGTTTGGTTGTCGAAGTACGTGGTGCAGTGGTACTGGAGCAGTTCCCACAGGTCCTCAACAATGAGTTGGGGCGCACCGGAGTCACGGTTCTCTCGAAGGCGCTGGTTGATGCGGAGGACGTCCACGAGCTTGTGGGTCAGGTCGTCCTCAGAGCGGTCGCCGCTGTCCAAGGTGATGGACGGACGAACGGTGATCGGAGGCACTGGAAGCACCTTCAGAACAATCCACTCGGGGCGGTTCGTCTTGTGCATCCCGATGAAGATGAGGTCCTCGTCGGGGACGGAAGCCAGCCACTCGCGAACGTCGCGGGCGTTGAGCTTGCGCTCCGTTTCTTTGCCGCTGCCTGGGGTTCCGATCTTTTCCTTGAAGTTCGTTGGCTTCTCGAGGATGATCTTTCCTTGGGGCTTTCCACAGTGCATGCACGTCTTGCGCTTGGCACCGGAGGTGACCTTCTCGATGTCCTTGATGATCTTCGAGAATTCGGTCGAACCCACGCCGTGCTTGGTGATGATGTCGTGGACACGGTGGCGGTAGTAGTCCTGTTCCGAGAGCTCGGGGTTCCCGGGGTGGGTTCCTTCGGCTTCGTGAAGCAGGATGCGGTGGCAGGAGTTGCAGGTGGCCTTCAACGCGGTCTTGATCAGGTTCACGAACCCGATGTGAATGACCGGCAGCTCAAGGGCGATGTGCCCGAAGTGACCCGGGCTTTCGTCGTACTTGCAGTTGTCCGTGGGACAAATCATGCCAGGCTCGATGACGCCCATGTGCGGGTCCATGAGACCCTGGGTGTAGGCGTGACCGTCGTCCTTGTAGGTGTCCGGGGTCTTGACTTCGACCGCCGACATCTTACGGATCTCGGCAGGGTCCATCAGGCTGAAGCGGATTGAGGCAATTCGCTTCGGGATCAGCACGCTCTTTCGACTCATCGGCGGTCCTCCAGTTCTAGGCGCATGGCCACTCCGAGACTCTTCATCTCATCGAGCAGCAGCTTGAATGCGTACGAAGTCTGCACCTTGTAGACTTCCGCACCGTCCCCAGCGATGGGGCTGACGTATGTGTTGCGTTTCGGATCGTACCACGCGATGTGGCCAGACTCCTGGCACACGTACAGGTCGATGCCGTCGGACTCGTCCAAGAGACGGTCCTTGATGACCATCGAAGCACCGTGCGCAATCAGGCAGTCACGCTCCATCTCACCGAATCGGAGACCACCCTGACGGGCACGGCCTTCGGTCGGCTGGCGGGTGAGGATTTGCACGCGACCGCGGGAACGGGCGTGAATCTTTGAGGACACGAGGTGGTGCAGACGCTGGTAGAAGATGCAACCGACGAAGATGTCGGCTGGGTAGGCTTCACCGGTCTCACCGTTGATCATGCGCTCGCGGCCGGAGTGGTCGAAGCCGTTGCGGACGAGGGCGTCGCGGAGGCTGCTTTCCTTCTCACCGCGGAAGGCGGTGCCGTTGATGCGGCGGCCTTCCATCGAACCGACCTTGCCGCCGATCATCTCGAGGACGTGGGCGACGGTCATTCGCGAGGGAATCGCGTGGGGGTTGATGATGAGGTCAGGGACCACGCCGTCTTCTGTGAAGGGCATGTCCTCTGGGTCAACCAAGCGTCCGATGACGCCCTTCTGTCCGTGCCGGGAAGCGAACTTGTCGCCGACTTCGGGGACCTTGTGGCTGCGCACGATGACGCGAACGAGACGGCCGCTGTCGAGTGACTCGGTGACGTAGACGTTGTCCACGTGACCCATCTCACCGTGACGGACGAGCATCGAGGATTCTCGACGTTCTTGGGCTTGCAAGAAGGTGCCACCGCCCGATTCCTCAAGGAACCGGGGCGGGCTGGTCTTGCCCACGAGCACGTCGCCACCGGAAAGGTTGGTTTCGGGGACGGGCAAGCCGTCGC
The DNA here is from genome assembly GCA_002496845.1 of Euryarchaeota archaeon UBA495. GTDB lineage: Archaea > Thermoplasmatota > Poseidoniia > Poseidoniales > Poseidoniaceae > MGIIa-L3. The sequence goes on along the minus strand of DALQ01000020.1, from coordinate 3,377 downwards.
CTTCGAGGTGCTGGTAGGAGGCTTCCGGCTTGAGGCCCTTGACTTCCTGGAGGGAAGAACCGGGCTTCTCGATCTCTTCGATCTGGCCGCCGGGGAATCGCTTGCGTTCAGCGTTGTAGGTGCGGTTGAAGGTCGAACGGCCGAGGGCGCGCTCAACAGATCCGCGGTTCATGATGACGGCGTCCTGCATGTTGTAGCCGTGCAGGGACATGATGGCCACGATGAAGTTCTGACCGCCGGGGCGCTCGTCGAAGCCCGTGGTGCCCATCGCGTCGGTCTTGGTGATCGAGCGGTGAGGGTAGTGCAGGATGTGTGCACGGGTGTCGGGGCGCAGACGGTAGTTGGCGCTGGGCAGGCCAAGGGATTGCTTGACCATCGCGGTACCACCGGTCACGCGCGGCGTGGAGTTGTGCTCCGGGTACGGGATGAGCGAAGCGCAGACACCGAGCATGAGCTGCGGGTCGATTTCACAGTGCGTGTGGTCGTTGGTGTACTCAAGCGGGACGTCGAAGGTGGCCGTGCCCCACTCGCCGTTCGGCAAGCGGACCTTGGCCGTGAGGCTGGCGCTGCTGGCGTTGACTTGGCCCATGTTGGACCATTCGACGTTCTCGCTGGTCACGGGGCGACCGGCGTGGTCGCTGCCTTCGGGGACCTTCTCTGGGAGAAGGAAGGGACGGGACGCGATGAAGAGGTCCTCCTCTTCTTCTGCGTCAACCCACTCGATGATCCCCTTGGTCAGGAGGTCAGCGAAGGTCGTCTCACCGTTGCGGAGTTCCTCAAGGTGGCCCTGCGTCAAGCGGGGCGCACCGTCGTGGAGGATGAGCAGAGGGCGCAGGATGCGTCCCTTGTCGGTGTTGATGAAGATGTCACGGTTTTCCGTGTCGTGACGGATGGACACTTCAGGAGGGATGAGACCGCGACGACGGGCGTTCTTGAACTGGTTGACCAGGTTGATGCCGTTGTCGTGGATGCCGTAGATGTCACCGTTCACGTGGATGCGGTCGCCGTTGGTCCAGTCGTCGGGCTGGTAAACGTCCATGTCGTCCAGCTGTCCGCAGATCATGGCGTCGTCGACTTGCTCGGACACGTCGATCATCTGGGCTGCGTTCTTCACCAGACCACAGTTCTGACCCTCAGGGGTCTCGTTGGGGCACAAACGGCCCCACTGGGTGGGGTGAAGGTCACGGGCCTCGAAGTGAGGTTGGCTGCGCACCAGGGGGCTGGTGACACGGCGCATGTGGGAAAGCGCGGACAGGAAGGTGGTGCGGTCCAGAAGTTGGCTCACACCGCTTCGTCCACCGACCCAGTTTCCGGTCGCGAGGGCGTGCATGATCTTGGAGGTCAGCACGTCAGGGCGGAGGCAGGAGCTGATGCGGAGTTCGCGCTTGCGGTTGTGGTGGCGCTCGAGTTGGTACTTGAGGTCACGAGCAAGTTGGCCAGCGGACACGCGGAAGAGGTCTTCGACGAGGTCACCGGCGAGGCGCACACGCTTGTTGGCGTAGTGGTCCTTGTCGTTGGGTGCGCGGTCGGTCAGGGCCATTTCGAGCACCTGGCGGACGATGCGTCCGACGAAAATCGCCTTCTTCTTGCGGTCGGCCGCGTTGTCGCCCAAGTGGGGCAAGAGTTCGCGGTCAAGCAGTTGGTTGACGCGCTGTTCGCGGTATTCACGCTGCTGACCGGCGGCGAACTTCTTCTGAAGCCACTCGTGAGCTTCTTGGGTGTTCATCGTGTTGTACTCTTCGTTGTCGTTGACTTCGTTGATGTTGGCCACGATGTACTTGAACGTCTCAGTGGGGCCAGCGATGGCGGTGAAAATCTCCTGATCGTTGTCGATGCCAAGGGCGCGCATGAGCAGCACCACGGGGATGGCGGTGGTTCCGGCCGTGCTGACCTTGACCATGAGCATCCCGTCACGGCGCTTTTCGACGGTGAGGGGCTTGCGCATGCCGTCCTTCTGCGAGAAAATCTTGGCGACTTCCGTTTGCTTGGCGTAGCGCTTGTTGATCTCGACCGTCACGCGGTTCGGCGCGAGGTCTTCCATCGAAATGAGGACACGCTCGGTGCCGTTGATGATGAAGTAGCCACCAGGGTCGAGAGGGTCTTCGCCCTTGGTGCGGAGCAGGCCATGCCATGCGTCCATGTCGTCTTTGGAGGTGGTCGGAGCCAGCACGCGGTCGCCCGCAATGTGGTTCGGGTGCAGGTTGCAGCGCTTTGAGCGGACCATGATGGGCATGTTGCCCACCTGAACGCCCTTCTCGGGGTTGCCGGGAACGCCGTTGCGGTAGATGGTGAAGTCAATGGTCACGGGAGAGAAGTAGGTCAACTTGCGGAGACGGCACTCCATGGGCGTCGAAGGGTGCTCGGACCCGTTGGCTTCCTTGGTCATGGGTTCGCCCAGTTGGACGTTCCTGAGGCGAATGACGATGTCTTGGTCGGCGACGTCAAGGCGGATGAATCCGCCTTCTTCGTCTTCGATTTCCTCGTCGGTGCCGACGCGGATGTTGCGAATGATGGTCTCCATTCGGGAGGGAAGATTCTCCCCAGAGGGGATGCAGTCGTCGTACGATGCGATTTGATGGTTCACGAGGCTGCGCTCGCGGAAGTAGGCTTCGATGATTTCTTGCATGGTGCTCCCTCCGGTTCAGCTCCCCTCCACAATGAGGCGGTAGGCCACGGCGACGCCGGCTGAGGGCGACTTCCGAATGACCTTGAGAACACGGTCTGCGATCCATCCCGAAGCCAAGGGCTTGTGGTCGGGATTGGCCGCCAAGGCCGCCACGTCTTGTGCTTCAGCGGCTTCCTTGATGACTTGAACGACGGGATCGGTGATGAGGATCTTGGGGAGCAGTTCCTTGGCCAGGCGCTGCTCGCCGGTTTCGGAGTCCAATTGGATGAGGCTCCACGGCTCGAGTTCTTCCGACTCCACCGCAAATTGCTCCTCGGCGGAGATGTTGGGCGCGCCCACCAGTTCTTGGTGAGGCACCATTGTGTGGTTGAGGGGGTTGAAGCGGATGGAAATCTCCGGGCGGTCGTAATCGTCGATCGCCTTGGCACGGATGGTGAGTTTCCGGCTCTTCTTTTGGGCGCGGCGGCGGGAGCCTTGGTCCGCAATGATTCGCATGACGTTGGCGTGGACATCGCTTTCCTTGGAGACGCTGAGGCACGAGGCCACCTCGTCGGGGCTCATCTTCTTGATGTCGGCCATGTTTCGATCGGTGGCCAACTTGTGGGCCGCCTCTTCTTCCACGCCGAGTTCAATGAGGCGCTTCTTCGTTGCGCTTTTCACGACCAAAATCAATCCCCGCCTTTGGCCCGTGAACGATGGACCTGAAGCGTGACCAGGCGGGCCCGACGGGGTTCGAACCCGCGACCATCGG
>DALQ01000044.1:2274-2980 GCA_002496845.1 Euryarchaeota archaeon UBA495 | reverse complement strand
GCCTTTGCCTTCGTCGCCCCATTGCGCACCCAACACGACGGTCGCTGGCATTCACTCACTCCAGACGCCGGTCGTGATGAGCGCTCCATCAACCTGCCCATGCATCTGCACCAAGGCTTGGTTCAATCTCCTTGCCCAGATTTAACAATGTTCACATCATCCCACCCGGTGTATCGCATGCACCGAACGATTCCAGAAAGCGGAGACTGGTCATGATTCTGTTTGCACCTTTCGGACGCACAATTATATACTCTGGAAAACCACTAATGAACAAGGAGTTGAGAAGTTGGACCGACCACACGCCCAAAATCAAGCCCAAAACAAGCCACGTCGAACCCTCGACGGGCATTCGTCCCCCTGCGAAGACTGCGGTGCAGTCGACTGGCACATGGACATGACCCGTGGCGAAGTGGTCTGCAACGTCTGCGGCCTCATCGCCGACGACAACCTCATCGATCCAGGTGCGGAGTGGACGAACCGCGACCGGGGTGAAGACCGTGCCCGAACGGGAGCGCCAATGACGAACCGGCTCGCTGACCGTGGATTGAACACCAGCATCGATGCACGCGACCTTTCCTCAGGATCCGCAGCGTCCCATGGCATGAGCCCTCAAGCACGTCGCGACTGGCGAAGGCGCCGCGTCATCGACGAACGCTCCAAGACTCGCCGTTCTCGCGAGCGAAACTTGGTCAAGGCCAACCAATTC
>DALQ01000044.1:0-1998 GCA_002496845.1 Euryarchaeota archaeon UBA495 | reverse complement strand
CGCGTCATCGACGAACGCTCCAAGACTCGCCGTTCTCGCGAGCGAAACTTGGTCAAGGCCAACCAATTCATCCGCGACAGGTCAGGCCTGCCGATCTCACTCCAAGAAGAAGTGGCTCGCCTCTACCGCCACCTGTCTTCCAAGGGCTTTGTGACCGGGCGTTCCATCGCCGGTGTGACCGCAGCCTGCACCTACCTCGTGGCCCGTGAGGAACGCCTCCCACGGCAAATCCCTGAGCTCTGCGAATCCTTTGGCGTGGACGAAAAGGAACTCTCCCGCCTGATTCGAAAGGCATCCAGGGAGTTGAACCTGCACCGCGTCAGCGGACCAGACCAGTACTTCGACCGCTTCATCAACGACCTCGAACTTCCTCCAGCGTTCCGCTTGGACGTTGACGCCATCTGGAACCGGATCGCTCCGCACGATGAAGTCTGGCAAGGCAAGAAGCCCATGGGCGTCGCCGCGGCCATCATCTACCAAGCCTCGCAAGCATCGCAGACCCCTCGGACGCAGTCCGAAATCTGCCGCATCGCGAACGTGTCTGAAGTGACGCTCCGTGGCTTGGTCAGGATCATCTCCGAGACGCTGGTGCTGCTCGACCGAATGGAAGAACGGTCCTGAAGCACGTCCGAACCTTCTTGAAGCGGCTCTGTGAGCCTCTGGTATGGGCTTCAAGGCACGTGCCAGGGCCAACGACTCCAAAGCCGGCGACGATCGGAAAAAGAAGGACGTCAAGGAAGGCAAAGACCCCTGCGGCGTGAACGGATGCGACGGATGGGCTGACAGCACCATGGGCGGACGCTCCCTTTCCGTCAGCGACGCTGAAGACATGTGGGGCAAATCGGTCGTCGTGCGGAAGAACCGCGTTCGTGTGTGCAAGTCATGCTACCGTTCGTGGAAAAAGACGAACAAGCAGGACGATTACTACTGAATTCGTTCACTTTCAGTTTCCGAGGCACCCCCTCGAAAACATAGGTGGACCCCCGGCGGACAGTTCTGGAGTATGCGAAGCAAAACAGTCGTCCGATCCCTCATCAGCGGGCACATCACCGTCGTGGCCCATGATGACGGGACCATCAACCTCCGCGTCCCGGGCCACCGGGAACGTCGTGTGACCATCGCGGCCGTTCCGAGCGTGTTGCTCACCATGACCGATCGGGAAGGAAAGGACGTGCTCGTGGTGGGGGATGCCCTTGGCCGAGTGCACGTCATTCCCTTGGATTGCGCCACGGTGACCTCACGCCTGGACCTTGAGGCCGGGAGGGTTCGCGCCCTTGCAGCAAGTCCGACAGAACAAGGGGATCTGGTCGTGGCCACCTCGAAAGGCATGGTGGCCGTCGCGGACCTTTCCACGTCGACCTTCTCGACCGTCGCCAACATGGACGGGCCCGTGGCCTCGCTCCGCGTCAGCGAGGAGGCCCTCATCGCCACCGTTCGAGGCACCCATGTGACCTTGGATTGGCAAGGCGCGACCTTGTCGACGCGCGCCCCAAAGCGCCCCACATCACGCCGCTATCCGCGTCGCAGAAGCACCTTGGTGGTCGGCCCAGACCATCGCTTGATTGCCCCGATGTGATCATTCGGTAGGCTGCTCACGCTCTTCCAAGGGCCAAGGATCACGAGGGGTCATCCACAACGCCGACGGTGCTGGACGCGCCCAACCTCGTGGGCGTCTTCCCTCGTCGTCAAGGACTTGCTCAAAATGGGCCACGTGACGGGAAAGCACGTCCTTGACGTGCTGTTGACCTCGGATGGCAGGGCCACGCATCGGCACCAACGCATCCAACTCAAGCGAAGCCAAACGCTTCAGGCTCTCCACGTGTTCCAGCAGGGAACTGCCCGGCAAATCCAACCTCGCTGGAAGGTCTGCCCGGGGAAGAGCTGCCCCGACCACCGCGGTTGAACGGTCTTCGACCAAGTACCCAAGTCCTTCAGGGGCATGACCCGGAAGCGCCATCGCTTGCACTCCACCGTCGCCAAGGGCAATCAGGTCACCGT
>DALQ01000071.1 GCA_002496845.1 Euryarchaeota archaeon UBA495 | reverse complement strand
AGGGTCGTTGGGTGAGGTGTTGATCAGGTACTCGAGGCCGTAGGTCAGTCCGTCGCCGTCAGCGTCCGATGCAGCGGACACTTCCTCGCTCACCAGATCGATGCCGGCGAACAAGGAAAGCAGCATCAGCAGGGTCAGCCCAAGGGCCCGACGACGCACGCCAGCATCGACGGCACGGACGGAGGGCGCGCGCCGCTGAGACAGCATCTGCTCTGACATCGTTCACAAGGCGGTTCCGGCGCCTCATAAGGGGAATGGTGCGCTGTTCAGACAACGCACCGAGCAGGACCCTGAAATCAGAGGTCAGAAAGTTCGTCCAACAGCTCGAGATCGTCGTCGTCAGCGGTCACCGCGGGAGGCAAATCAAGCTCGCTTGCAGCCGACTCCGGATCCACCTCCACCTCTTCGGGCAAAGCGACGTCCTTGATGGGCATCGCAGCCGCCATGGTGCGGGTCGCGCCACGGCGGTAGGTGGCGTAGAGCACAATGGCCACGAGCATGCCGATCAGCCCAATGGTGCTGGGCTCGGGGTCGAGCAATTCGTTCGTGAGGCAAGCGACCTCGGTACAGGACGTGGCGAATTCGAACTTCGTCTGCTGCTTGAAGTCCACACCGTAGGGGACTTCGTCGTCGTACGGTTCGACGATGATGGTCAATTCCGCACGGTCGTTGTTCTTGACCGTGGTCGGGGCGGTCAAGTCCACGGTGAACTTCTCGTTGCTGTAGGCGTCCACGGTCACCAGGAGGGTGCTACCGGCTTGCTGGAAGGAGTTCACGCTCACCGCGCCGTTTTCCCAACCACGGGGCTCGTCCAAGGAGATGAGGACGGTCAACGGGATGTTGTTCTGGTTGTCCACGCGGAACCCGAGTTCCTTGCTTTCACCTGGTCCGAAGGGCGTCATCTGACTTTCGAGGGTGATGAGGATCCGGCCCGCAACGACGTCTTCCTTGACCACGATGGTCACAGGCATGTCGAAGTAACGCGCTTCGTCGTCGTCCACGCCGTCTTCGATGATGCCCACGTAGATGGTGTGGTTGCCCGCTTCAATTTGGTCGCGCAGGCCCACATCGAGGCGAAGATCAGCGTATTCCTCGCCGCTGAGGCGAACCACCGGCGCGCTTTCGCCTGAGTCGTCGGTGATCTCGTAATCCCAGCTCGAGTATTGGCCGTCGTTGCGCGGCAAGAGGTTGGGTGGCACGATGCGCCACGTGGTTTCCACGTCCTCGTCGCCGGCGTCGGTGATGCGGAAGCGGAACCAAGCGTCCGAGCCTGGAGCGATGGGGCCCACGGATCCCAGCGACTTGGCGTCGCTGTCGGAGATGACTTCGGCCAGCACGCCAAAGGTACGGTGGACGGTGAACGCCACCTCGGTTCGGAGGTCAGCGTCGTTTCCGCTGACGACCAAGACACGAACCAAGCCAATGTCCTGCGCCTCACGAGCATCAGGTGGGAAGACCGTCATGCGCAAGGTCAGTTGTTGGAAGGACCCGATGGAAGGCGTCAGGCTGTTGATGCCTTCCTCGACGAGTTGCTGACCCGTGTCGTTGTCGTAGAAACGGTAGAGCCAGGATTCAGGCAGTTCAGTCACGCGCATCTTGAACGCGTCCGTGTCGAAGCCTGCGTTGAACACGTCGATGTAGAAGTCCACGCCCTCCTGAGCGTCGGACATGTCGACGTAGTGAGACAGCGTCTCATCGTAGAGGTCGGGACGGGTCGAGTCGGCGATCTGCCGCTGATGCTCCACGTCCTCAAACACCGACACGCGAGGCTCGGCGTAGACGCCGACCTCGTCGAAGTCGAGGGTCAGGTCGACGATGGCCACCTCGACGAGTTGTCCGTTCTCGTTCTCAGCGTAGGCCCGGGCTTCGACTTCGAGCCGGGAAGGGGCGTTGGTCAAGTCCTCGCCCACCTCGATGGAGAGGATGGGGCGAACCACGGACCCGCCGCCGCTGAGCGAGTACCCGGCGGGTTGGTCCCACACGGGGTCGGACCATGAGGAGGGGAGGGAACGGGCAAGGTCCAGACGGACCTCCATCGCTGCGGCCGAAGCGCCGATGTGCGTCACGAGGAACTCCACCGTGCTGGTCTGACCGGGGGCGATCAGGACCGTCGTGGGTTGGTTGCTGGGCACGCCGAGGTTGATCCCATGCTCGACGAACTCCACGCCGCCGTGCTCGTACAGAACGGTGTGGCCCTGAACGTCGCGGATTTCAAGCGCCAAGGGATAGATGCCTGGAGCCATGGAACCGGCGTCGTAGGTCCACGTGTAGTTGCCCACCAAGCCTTCGTTGTCGAGGCGCAGGTCGTCGTCGTCAAACTCCTCGTCGAAGACCGCGGAGGCTCCGTTGGGGGTGGACAGCACGAGGTTCACCGATTGAATGTCGGCGCGGCCAAAGGCGTCACGCACGTCAACGTCGAACTGAATCTCACGGTCCTCGCCAAGGGCGTTGGGCGCCCACGTGAGCGTCTCAGGGTCGCCCCAAGCAGATCCGGGGGTGTGCACCTTGACCGACGAAGCGGAAAGCGCGTTGGCCATCACTTCGAGGCGAGAATAACCGTCGGTGGAGTCGAGGTCTCCGAAGGCGATCTCAATGTCGCACTCGTTGCCACCGCCGAAGGGGTTCCCGCTTCCGCCTTGGCCTTCGCAGGACGCTTGGCCATCGATGACGAGTTTCAGGCTCTTGCCGTTGGGAACGGTCACGCCGTTGGACGAGATGTCGAAGAACACCTCAGAGGAGGTCCAGGCACAGTTCTGCTGCAGGGTGGAGGTGCAAGGGTCATCGAGGTCGATGTTTTCGCTGCCGATTTGGCTGTCGCCTGCCTTGAGCGAGAAGGCCACGTCGCCTGTGGAACCTTGTTGGCCACGGAAGCGCATGTAGATGGTGAGTTGAATCTGGTCGTTGTCGGAACCCTCGCCGTAGATGGTCAGGTCCGAGATCATCTCGGAGGAGCGGAACTCAATCCCGCTCAAGGCCGAGAGTTCCTCTTGACTTCCCGAGGGTTCGATGGTGGTGATGTGCCCGTCGCCCCCGGCGCTGCTGTTCTCAGCGTCGAGGTAAAGCCGGTAGTTCTCGAGACCAGCCACGCTTGGCGATGGCTCTGTGGCCTCGTCGAGGACCACCGATGGAGGCACCTGAACGAGACCGGTCATCGGTGCGAGGACAAGCAACACCAGCATCGAGAGCGCGAGTCCTCGATTGGCTTGGCTGTACGTCAACATCCAGACCACCGTCTTCCCCTGCCCGTGGGGGTGTTAAACCGTTTTCCATTCCCCGTGTTCCACGTGCATGGATGCCGACGGACTGAAGGGGGCCGGCGGTATGGCGCAGACACAGGGGTGGCCGAGTGGTCAAAAGCGCCGGATTTAAGCTCCGGTCCCGAATGGGTTCGAGGGTTCAAATCCCTCCCCCTGTACCACGAAAAGGCCCTCAAATGAGGCCCCATCCGCCGTCGACGGCCAGCACTTGACCGGTCACGTATGGGGCTTCGAGGAAGTAGCGGACGGCTGCAGCCACGTCCTCAGGTTGACCCGAACGTTGCAAGGGAAGCCGAGCAACGGTGTCCGCAAAGGCATCCTGTTCCCAATCTGCGGCAAGGATGGCTCCCGGCGCCACGGCATTGGCCCGCACATGGGGTGCAAGGTCGAGGGCCCATCCCAAGGTGCGTTGGCGCAGGGCTGCCTTGCTGGCCGAATAGTCGCCAAGATGAGGCCATGCTTTGCCCCATGAGGTGTCGACCATCGACACGATCGAACCTTTGCCGCGCTTGAGCGCCTCCTGCAAGGCACCCGTCAACTGAACGGGAGCCTCCACGTGAAGCATCCAGAGGTCGTGCCGGGCACGCGCCATGTCGGCAGGCGCTCCTTCGCCTTCGCTTGGAAAGAAGACCGAGGCGTTGTGCACCAGGCCACCAAGGCCATGTTCGACCACGGTTTGATCAGCCAGCACCGCATCCGCCAGCGAGCGCACGCCTTCTGAGGTGCCAAGATCGGCGGAGAAGACGCGCCCCACCTCCCGTTGGTGTGCGGTGGAAAGATCGGCCAGAAGCGCGTCCGCCTCCGCCCGCGAGGTGCGCACATGGACCAGCACAAACCAACCCGCGTCGACGAGGGCTGCAACGGTGGCTGCGCCCAAACGTCGGCCGCCACCGGTGACCAGAACGGTCTTCTCGCCCATGACCCGAGGTGGCCGTTGAGAACATGAACCCTCGTCCTTGGCTTTGGCGTCCTGTGACGAAGCCTTTTGCCGCCCGCCCCGTCCCCATCACCATGGCCGGAGGGAGGCGCTCGCTGACCATGGCCAAACCTGAGGCCAGCGAACGGCCTCGGCTCCCGGGATGGTTCCGCACCACCTTGCCTTCCGGCGACGCGATGGAAGCCTTCCGAGACACCAAGGCCTCGGTCAAGGACAACGCCCTCCATACCGTGTGCGAAGAGGCGCGCTGCCCCAACATCCACGACTGCTGGTCCAGCGGTGACGCGACCTTCATGATCGCCGGTCAGGAATGCACCCGCGGCTGCCGCTTCTGTGCGGTGGGCACCATCAAGCGGGCCCCGCCTCTGGACCCTGAGGAGCCGTCCCATCTGGCTCACGCGGTGGCCTCGATGCCGCTTCGTCACGCCGTCATCACCGTGGTCAACCGCGACGACCTCGCCGACAGCGGCGCATCCCATTACCGGGCCTGCCTTGACGCGGTCCACGAGCGCAGCCCCGAGGTGACCCTCGAACTGCTCTGCTCGGACCTTGCCGGCGACCATGAGGCCTTGGCGATGCTGCTCGACGGCGCACCCCTCCGCGTGTTCGCGCACAACGTCGAATGCGTCCCCCGCTTGGACAAGACCGTCCGTGATCACCGCGCGTCCTTCGACCAGTCCCTGTCCATCCTCCGCGAGGCCGGACGCTTGCGCCCGGACTTGCTGATCAAGACCTCCATCATGGTCGGTCTCGGCGAAACGGACGAGGAACTCGAAGAGGCCATGGCGCTCGTTCGTGAAGCGGGCGTGGACTTGATCACCCTCGGACAGTACCTTGCTCCCTCGGCCAAGCACTTGGCGGTGGACCGCTTCCCAGAGCCAGAACGCTACGAAGAATGGGCAGACCACGCGATGGAACTCGGCTTCCTTGGCGTGGCCAGCGGCCCGTTGGTGCGCTCGTCGTTCAAGGCCGGCCTGTTGCTTCGTGCGTGCACCGAAGAAAACTGGCAGGGCAGCATGCCCGGAGCGACGGTGCGCGTGCGCCCCGGCGCCGCGGCGGACCGACACCCCCATAGGCGGACCTCAGGTGGTGAAGTCTGATGCCCGAACGCCTGACCGCGACCGAGGCGCCTTACACCATCGGCATCCCTCCGTTCCGACCCGGTGAAGAGGCGGACTTCGGCGAAGGATTCGTCGAGCAACCCGGCGACCTCAACAGGCCCGAAGTGAACTGTTCTGCGCAAGACACGGCCACCCATGCCGTGGGCCTCATCCGCGTCCTTGACGACGAGCACGTCGCCCACGGAGAATGGAATCCAAACCTCGACGAAGAGACCCTTCTGAAGGGCTTGGAGCACATGATGCGCCTGCGAATCTTCGACGACCGTATGATGAAGATGCAGCGCACCGGTTTGCTCTCCTTCTACATGCGCTCCTTTGGTGAGGAAGCCATCGCCATCGCCCAAACCATGGCCCTCGAAGAGCAAGACTGGCTCTTCCCTTCCTACCGTCAGCCCGGCGCCCAATTCGTCCGTGGCCGCGACATGGTCAGCATGATCTGCCACTGCATCGGCAACACCGAAGACAACGTGCGTGGACGCCAAATGCCGGTCCACTACACCTGGAAAGAAGGACGCTTCATTTCCATCTCCTCACCCGTGGGCACCCAATTCCCTCAGGCGGTCGGCGTCGCGATGGCCTCCGCCTACCGTGGACTCGACGAAGCCTGCATTACGTGGCTTGGCGACGGCACGTCGGCTCAAGGCGACTTCCATTATGCGGTCAACTTCGCTTCGACGTTCAAGCCGCCCGTCATCCTCAACGTGGTCAACAACCAGTGGGCGATCTCGACCCACGCCAACCTCGCCACCGGCGGACGCACCTTTGCCGAGCGCGGCTTGGCCTACGACATCCCCTCCTTCCGCGTCGACGGCAACGACTTCCTCGCGCTCTACGCGGTCACCAAGTGGGCGCGCGACCGTGCCGGAGCGGGCCTTGGCCCGACCTTCATCGAGGTCTACACATACCGCGCAGGTGCGCATTCGTCGTCCGACGACCCAATCGCCTACCGCCCGCAAGACGAGTTCAAGCACTGGCCCGGTGGCGATCCCATCGAGCGCCTGAAGGGCCACCTCATCGGCCGTGGTTTGTGGGACGAGGACAAGCACACCGCGTTGACCGAGCGCATTGATGCCGAAGTGATGGCCGCCTACAAGGAAGCCTGCACCTTCGGTGACCTGGCCAACGGCCCGTACCCTCCCGCCTCAACGATCTTCACCGAGGTCTACGAAGAGGTCCCATGGCACGTGCAAGAGCAGCGTGAGGAGCTCGGGAAGTGAGGTGGTATCATGGCGAAAATGAACATGATCGCAGCCCTCAATTCGGCGCTGGACCTGCAACTCCAGCGCGATCCCAACGTCGTCATCTTCGGTGAAGACGTCGGCTACTTCGGTGGCGTGTTCCGCGTCACCGCCGGACTTCAGGAAGCCCACGGCGCCCACCGCGTCTTCGACTCCCCCCTCGCAGAAGGCGGCATCGCGGCCGTCGCTTTTGGCATGGGCATCAACGGCCTGCGCCCGGTGATGGAGATCCAATTCGCGGACTACATCTTCCCTGCGTACGACCAGATCGTCAACGAGATGGCCAAACTCCGTCACCGCTCCGGCGGCGAATTCTGGACGCCGGTGACCATCCGCACGCCAGCAGGCGGCGGCATCAGGGGCGGCCACCACCACTCCCAATCACCAGAAGCGCAGTTCACCCACACGCCAGGACTCAAGGTCGTGTACTGCTCGAACCCCTACAACGCCAAGGGATTGCTGACCTCGGCCATCGAGTGCAACGACCCCGTCGTCTTCTTCGAGCCCAAGCGCTGCTACCGTGGCCCGTTCTATGGTGATCCGCACAAGGTTCCCACGTGGAACAGCCACCCCGACGGCGAAGTCCCGGAGGAATACTACAGCATCCCGCTTGAGCAAGCCCGCGTCGTCAAGGAAGGCGGCGCATGCACCGTCATCGCTTGGGGCACCATGGTGCACGTCGCCGAGGAAGGCATCCGTCAATCCGGCATCGACGCCGAACTCATCGATCTGCAGACCTTGCTTCCTTGGGACCGCGACACCGTCGTGGAGTCGGTCCGCAAGACCGGCCGCTGCGTCATCGTCCATGAAGCACCCAAGACCAGCGGTTTCGGCGCCGAAATGTCCGCGTCGATCCAGGAGCGCTGCTTTTGGCACCTTGAGGCGCCGATCGAGCGTGTCACCGGATGGGACACGCCCTTCCCCCACACCACAGAGTGGGATTACCTTCCAAGCCCCGGCCGCATCGCCGAGGCCATTGTACGGACACAGGAGGCATGACACATGGGCATCTACGCATTCAAACTGCCAGACATCGGAGAAGGCGTCGTCGAAGGCGAAGTCGTCGAATGGATGGTCGCCGTGGGCGACACCGTCACCGAAGACCAACCCATCCTGTCCGTCATGACGGACAAGGCCACCGTGGAAATCCCCTCGCCCGTCAACGGCGTCGTGGTCAAGCGCGTGGGCGACGTGGGCGACATCCTGCCCGTCGGTGAGATGTGCATCGAGTTTGAAGTCGAAGGCGAAGGCAACGCCTCCGCCGCCGAAGCGGCGGCTCCTGCGCCCGAACCAGAAGCGGCCCCTGCCCCTGCAGCGGCCCCCGCTCCAGCTCCCGCAGCCGCCGCTCCACCTGCACCGGTCACGCCCCGCGTGCCCGGTCTGCGTCCGCTCGCCAGCCCAGCCGTCCGCATGAGCGCACGCGAGGCTGGCGTCGACCTCACCTCCGTGGCCGGCAGCGGACCAGCCGGCCGCATCACGCGCGCCGACCTCGAGGCCCACGTCGCTGGAGGCGGCGCCGTGGCCAGCGCAGGCCCTGCCCGCTCACGCCGCACGGGAACCACGGAAATCAAGGTCACAGGACTCCGCCGCCGCATCGCCGACGGCATGAGCGCGTCCTACTCGACCATCCCCCACTTCTCGTACTTCGAGGAAGTGGACGTCACCGAACTCGAAGCCCTGCGCCAGCACCTCAACGCCAACCGCGAAGACGGCCAGCCCAAACTGACCTACTTGCCCTTCATCATGCTCGGCTTGGCCAAGGCCCTCGGCGAGCACCCGATCTGCAACGCCCACTACGAAGACGACCGTTTGACTGTGGTCCGCCACGAAGCCGTGCACCTCGGCATCGCGACCCAAACCGAACGCGGCCTCTACGTCCCCGTCGTGCAGCACGTCGAGGCGCTCGACATTTGGGACGCCGCCCGCCAGATGAGCGAGGTCGTGACCGCGACCCGCGACGGCAAGGCCACCAGCGCCCAACTGTCCGGCTCCACCTTCACCATCACCAGCCTCGGTGCCATGGGTGGTCTTGGCGCCACGCCGATCATCAACAAGCCCGAAGTCGGCATCCTCGGTGTCCACAAGGCCATCGACCGAGCCGTCGTCAAGAACGGCCAGGTCGTCGTCCGTCGCATGATGAACTTCTCGTCCTCCTTCGACCACCGCGTGGTCGACGGGTGGGACGGCGCGATGCTCGTGCAGCGCCTCAAGACGCTGCTGGAGCACCCTGCGACGATCTTCATGTGAGGTGGATGAGATGAAGCAACGTTCCTGTCAAGTTCTCGTCATCGGCGCTGGCCCTGGTGGCTACGTCGCCGCCATCCGCGCCGGCCAACTGGGTCTCGACACCGTCATCGTCGAAGGCGAGCGCTCCGGTGGCACCTGCCTCATCCGCGGTTGCATCCCCTCGAAAGCGATGATCAACGTCGCCCAAACGGTCGACAAGTTGGCGAAGTTCGCCAAGAAAGGCGGCCACCAAGGCATCAGCCTGCCTTCTCCCGCAGAAGTGGACATGGCCGGTGTGGTCGCCTGGAAGGACGGCATCGTCGACCGCCTGAACAAGGGCGTTGAGACGCTGCTCAGCAAGGCCGGTGTCGAAATCGTTCACGGTTGGGCAGAATTCCAAGACGCAAAATCCGTTCGCGTTGGCGACGGCGACGACGCGACGGTCATCACCGCAGAACACGTCATCCTCGCCACCGGCAGCGTGCCCATCGAACTGCCCTTCATGCCCTTCAGCGACCATGTGATTTCCTCACGTGGCGCCCTGGACCTGACGGACATCCCCAAGCATTTGGTGGTCGTCGGTGGCGGCTACATCGGACTCGAACTCGGCATCACATACCGGATGCTGGGCAGCGAAGTGACCGTCGTCGAAGCCATGGACAGCGTGCTGCCCATCTTCGACAAGGAACTCCGTCGCCCCCTCGAATTGGCCCTCAAGAAATCGAAGATCAAGGTCATCACCGGCGTCTTCGCCAAGGGCGTCGAAGAAGGAAAAGACGGACTCGACCTGCTCTATAGCCCGAAGGACGCCAAGGAGGGCGCCGAACCCGAACGCCTCCCCTGCGACAAGGTCCTCGTGACCGTCGGCCGCAAGCCGAACAGCGCGGCCCTCGGACCGACCAGCGTCGCGCTCGACGAGCGCGGCTTCGTCAAGGTCGACCAAGGCTGCCGAACGAACATGCGCGGCGTTTACGCCATCGGCGACGTGTCCGACATGGGCGAGATGTTGGCCCACACCGCCTCCTTCCAAGGAGAAATGGTCGCCGAAATCATCGCCGGAAAGAACCGTGCTTACGACCCCGTTGGCGTCCCAGCCATCGTGTTCACCGAGCCTGAGATCGTCAGCGTGGGCCTGTCCCCCGACGAAGCCAAGGCCGCTGGACACCCGGTCATCGTTGGCAAGTTCCCCTTGGCCGCGAACGGCCGCTCCCTGACCATGGAGGCGGAGAAGACCGGCGGATTCATCCGCGTCGTGGCCCGAGAAGACGACCATCGCGTCTTGGGCATCCAAGGCGTGGGCACCCACATTTCCGAACTGGTGGGCGAATGGACGCTCGCCTTGGAGATGGGCGCGGTCCTCGAGGACCTCGCAGGAACCATCCATGCTCACCCCACGATGACCGAAATGACCCACGAAGCCGTGCTGGCTTCCTTGGGCCACGCCATCCACGTCACCAACTGAGCCTCAGACACCTCTTCTTGAAGGAGGACGCATCCGCTCATCCATGGGTCTGGTGCAACGCATCTTTGCTCCAATCCCAGACCATGAAGGCCGAGGGACGCCGAGTTTGGCCGCGCGATGGTGGCTTTGGATCGTGCTTGTGCCCACAGCGCTGTGGGCTTGGAGCGCCAGCGACGGCGCCATCGTCCCCACCTTGGTCGTCACCACACTCGTGGCCACGCTGGCCTTGCCGGTTGGGTGGTGGCTGTTGTCCTTGATCGCCGACGCCGTGGCCAAGCGGGCATGACGCGTTCAGACCGTCATCGTCCACGACGTGTTGGGCTTGTGCCAATCGCGGACCTGGTCGGTCTCCAAACGAAGGCGGAGGATTTGACCGTCCTCGAGGTCGACTTCACCAAGTTCGAACGCGATGACCAACTCGTTCTCGCGGAAGGTCGCATCATGAAGTTCCTGTTGTTCAATCACGTCCCCGCCCTCGACGCGCTCAAGCAGCACACGAACGTGGCATTCCTGCAGCGGGTTGCGCAGGCTGCATGATTCGCTGCTTCCGTCGTGGGCCACCCGAACTTCACCGGTCACCAGCACGGGTGCTTCGATGATCTGGAGGTCGATCAGCGTGGACTTTCCAGTGGGTGCACAGGTGCACTCCATGTTGTCGGATTCAACCTCGCCTTCGAGGTCAACGCGCACCTGAAGCGCCGCTTCATCAACGCCATTGGGACCAACGGTGCTCACGCGCACCGTGTGCAAGCCAGCGGCATCGAAGGCATGGCTCACGGTGCCTCCGCTGGCGGTGGAACCGTCGCCAAAGTCCCACGTGACCAAGGCCTCGCCGTTGACACCAACGGCGGTGAAGGTGAAGTTGTGAAGCAACCATGCGACTTCAGGGCGTTCTTCGTTGTCGCCATCGTCCACTTCCACCATGACGTAGCGGTTGACCCCCGCGACCTCGGACGCATCGATGCTCAGCGGAACCTCTGGCGATCGGGCGTTGCTGACGTTCGCTTGGAGAAGCGCACCGCTGCCAAGCCCAACAAAGAGGACCGCCACAAAGAGAGGAATGAGGACCCTTGGCCCTAGCGAAGCGCTCGACATCATGAGCCAAAAGAAGACCCTGAGTTCATGAAGCGTTGTTCAAACGTGGTGGCCATCATCATGCCCATGGCCCGCCGCTGTGACCGATGTTCAACACCCATCGCGGGGTCAAGTTGCCACCGATGTGGATCCCGTCAACGCAGCACGACGTGCAGCGTATGCGGTCGAAGGGTTGGAGGCGACGCCATCCGTGAAGGAAAGCGAAGCGTACGATGCCGCCGCTGCCGTTGAGCCGCTTCAGCTGCCACACATGAGGCAGTCGTCGGGTGCATCAAGGCTGCACGCGATGGCGTCCATGCTTTCAACTTCCTCAGCACGCTGCTGGAGACCGCTGACCGTTTGGTCTTCGGTCGTCTTCTGCTCGACAGTGAACTGAATGGCGTCCGCAGCGGCCTTGGTTCGGAGGTAGTACATCCCGGTCTTGAGACCGAGGCGCCATCCGGCGAAGTGCATCGAGGTGACTTTGGCCGGGTTGGCGTCGACCATGTGGATGTTGAGCGACTGGCTCTGATCAATGTAGGCACCGCGGTCTGCAGCGAGTTGAAGCACGCGCTTCTGCTTGATTTCCCAGGTGGTCTTGTACTTCTCACGCAGGTGCTCGGGGATGGTCGGGATGCCCTGGATGGAACCCTTGTGACGGAGAATCTCGTCCTTCATGCCGACGCTCCACAGGTTCAGCGCGATGAGGTCGCGAACGAGGTGCTTGTTGAGCACGATGAACTCACCCGAGAGGGTGCGACGAACGTAGAGGTTGGAGGTGAAGGGCTCGAAGCACTCGTTGTTGCCAAGGATCTGGCTGGTGGACGCGGTGGGCATCGGGGCGACCATGAGCGAGTTGCGCATGCCGTGCTGGACAATCTCGTCCTTGAGATGGTCCCAGTCCCAGCGACCGCTGTGTTCGTTCATGCCCCAAAGGTCGAACTGCAACTTGCCTTCGCTTGCCGGGGAACCTTCGAAGCTCGAGTACGGCCCCTCCGCCTTGGCCGCGTCCAAAGACGCGCAGCACGCAGCGTAGTAGATGGTCTCGAAAATCTCCTTGTTGAGTTGCCGAGCCGCATCGCTTTCGAACGCCAAGTCGAGCATGGCGAAGGTGTCGGCCAAGCCCTGCACGCCCAGACCGATGGGTCGATGGCGCATGTTCGAGTTGTAGGCTTCCACAACGGGGTAGTAGTTCACGTCGATGACACGGTTCAGGTTGCCCGTCGCGTGGTAGGTGACGTCGTAGAGGAGGTTGTGGTCAAAGGCGCCCTGCTCCATGTTCACGAAGCGTGGCAGCGCGATGGACGCAAGGTTGCACACGGCCACCTCGTCCTTCGCGGTGTATTCCATGATCTCCGTGCAGAGGTTCGAGGAGCGAATGGTCCCGAGGTTCTGCTGGTTGGACTTGGTGTTCGCGGCGTCCTTGTAGAGCATGTAGGGCGTTCCCGTCTCGATCTGCGCCTCGACGATCTTGTCCCACACGTGGCGAGCAGGCATCGTCCTGCGGGCCAGCCCCTTGACTTCGTAGGAGGCGTAAAGCGCCTCAAACTCCGCACCGTGAACGTCCTGCAAACCAGGGCATTCGTTGGGGCAGAAGAAGGACCAGTCGCCGTCGGATTCAACGCGCTTCATGAACAAGTCGGGAGTCCACATGGCGTAGAAGAGGTCGCGAGCGCGCATCTCTTCCTTGCCGTGGTTCTTGCGAAGGTCGAGGAACTCGAGCACGTCGGGGTGCCAAGGTTCGAGGTAGATGGCGATGGAACCCTTGCGCTTGCCACCGCCTTGATCGACGTAGCGGGCCGTGTCGTTGAAGACACGGAGCATGGGGACGATGCCGTTGGACGCCCCGTTGGTCCCCTTGATGTAGGAACCCTTGGCACGAACGTGGTGGATGGACAAACCGATGCCGCCGGCGGACTTGGAAATCATCGCGCACTGCTTCAGCGTGTCGTAAATGCCGTCCAGAGAGTCGTCCTGCATGGTCAGCAGGAAGCACGAGGACATCTGCGGCATCGGCGTGCCGGAGTTGAACAACGTCGGCGTCGCGTGCGTGAAGTAGCCCTTCGACATCAGGTCGTACGTGCGCAATGCGCGGTCGATGTTCTCGTGGTGGATGCCCACGGCGACGCGCATCAGCATGTGCTGAGGACGTTCTGCGACTTCTCCGTTCAGGCGAAGCAGGTAGGAGCGTTCCAGGGTCTTGAAACCGAAGTAGTCGTAGTTGTGATCGCGGCTGTAGTCGATGTGCCCGTTGAGGCGGTCGGCGTTGGCCATGATGATGGCGTGGACCTCTTCAGAGATGAGAGGGGCATGCTTGCCCGACTCTGGGTCGACGAAGGTGCGGAGGTCGTCGATGACGGCCGAGAAGTCGTCCTTGGTGGAGCGGTGCAGGTCGTCGATGCAGATGCGGGCCGCCAGGCGAGAATAGTCAGGGTGATGGGAGGCCAGCGCCGCCGCGGTCTCGGCCGCAAGCTGGTCGAGTTCGCTGGTCTTGACGCCGTCATAGAGGCCTTCGATGGTGGTCTTGGTGACGAGATCAACGTCCACCCAATTGCTGTCCAGACCCCCTGCGAGAGCCTCCAGCTTTTCCTTGATTGCGTCGAAGCGAACGTCTTCTCGTTCACCGTTTCTGTTGATGACCTGCATTGCCATTTTTGACCCTCCATTCCGTTATCCAAGTGAGCAGCAAAGTTTCCATCACTGAAGACGGCTCAAAAGTCTTCGTCTATCGAGAAGCGTTGTTGGACGGCCCCGAGGGTGCTGTCCATCACGCCGGCCTTCTGGTACTCACCGACGCGCTTTTCGAAGAAGTTCGTCTTTCCTTGCATGGAGATCATCTCCATCCACGGGAACGGGTTTTCAACGTTGTAGATTTTCGAAACGCCAAACGCAACCAGCAACCTGTCTGCCACGAATTCGATGTATTGCTTCATGTGGTCAGCGTTCATGCCGATGAGACGAACTGGAAGCGCTGAGGTGACGAATTCCGTTTCGATTTTGACCGCTTCCGAAATAATCCTGTGAATGACGTTCTCGGGAGTGGGGCGCTCGAGCTTCTCGTGCAGCAAGCACGCAAAGTCGCAGTGAAGGCCTTCATCCCGCGAGATCAACTCGTTGGAGAAGGTCAGACCAGGCATGAGGCCGCGCTTCTTGAGCCAGAAAATGGCGCAAAATGATCCTGAGAAGAAGATGCCTTCAACAGCAGCGAATGCGACCAATCTTTCGGGGAAGGATGCGCGCTTTTGATCCAGCCATCGCAAGGCCCAGTTGCCTTTCTTTTTCACAGAAGGAACTGTCTCAAGAGCCTTGAACAGGTGGTCTTTTTCGTTCGGGTCTTTGATGTAAGTATCAATGAGGAGCGAGTATGTCTCAGCGTGGATGTTCTCCATCATGATCTGGAAACCATAGAACGTTCGAGCTTCTGCCCATTGCACCTCATTGGCAAAGTTCACCACGAGATTTTCGTTGACAATACCATCTGATGCTGCAAAGAAGGCCAACACATGCTTCAGGAAATGCTGTTCATCCTGCGTCAACGACTCCCAATCCTTTGCATCCTCTGCGAGATCGATTTCCTCTGCGGTCCAGAACGATGCTGCATGCATCTTGTACATCTCCCAAATGTCGGAATGCTGGATGGGGAAGAGCACAAACCGATCGAGGTTCTCAACCAACATCGGTTCAATGAACTCCGCAGAGAGGTCGAGGTCAAAGCCGTCATTTGCTGTGCGTTCGATGACCATGATGTGCTCCCCCTGTTTCCGGTGCGCGACGGCTTTCTTCTCCCGCCATGGAGGGCCTATAACCATCGCGGGTGGGACTCCAAGAGCGGAGCCTCGTTCGCAACGGTCGGCCCGGTGTGCGGGAGTAATCCCTCCAGACTCGGAGGCTTATGAGGATGGTCCAGACCCCATGCTGAACTTGAAAATTAACAAAGCGAAATCACCGGCTTTCAACCCCCTGATTTCCACTGGAAAACCCTCGACAAATTGAATGCCCTCCCGCAGAATTTCAGACCATGCACGGATTGCGGGTGGACCTTCGGATGGCGCGACTTGACGAACGGGCCGTGCTCCCCGTGCGGGCCACGCACGCATCAGCGGGCATGGACCTTCATGCCCTGGAGCGCACCGAAGTGACGCGCGGAGAAGCCACCTTGGTCCGCACGGGGCTGGCCATGGCCCTTCCCGCTGGCTGGGAAGCCCAGATCCGGTGCCGCTCTTCCCTCGGCCGCAAGGGCCTCATCATGCCAAACGGCCTCGGCACCATCGACGCCGATTACCGTGGTGAACTGATGGTGATGATGACCTGGATCGGCGAAGGACCCTCCTACGTGCTTGAGGCCGGAGAGCGCGTGGCGCAACTCCTTGTCGCTCCCGTCCCCGAGGTGAACGTGGTGGCGTGCAGTTTCGAAGACCTGGGCGAAACCGAACGCGGTGAGGGTGGGTTTGGATCCTCCGGGCGGTTCTGAGGGAGCATCGTGCGCACCATGGACGTCCTCCACCTCGAGGTGACCCCATGGGGGGTCACCGACGCCTCGATGCGCGAGCATCAGCAGGAGCGCATCCGAGGCGAACGGGAAGACCTGATCATCTTCGTGGAACACCCGGAGGTGGTCACCGTGGGGCCACGTGCCCGAAACGAAGGCCAAGCCCCCCCGCCGGGCTATGCCACAGCGAGCACGGACCGTGGCGGTGGGTTGACCTGGCATGGACCGGGACAATTGGTGGTTTACCCCATCGTCCATTGGAACTTGGACGGGGAAGCAAACGTGGCGGCCGTCATCCACCGCTTGGAAGGGTGGGTCATCGCGGCGCTGGCCGAACTTGGCATCGAGGCCCACAGGGACGACCGGATGCAAGGCGTCTGGGTCGATGGACGCAAGGTCTGCTCAATCGGGCTCTCCTTCCTAAGATGGGTGAGCAGGCACGGGTTGACCGTGAACCTCGACACCCCCGCTGGGCGTGTTGAAGCCTTGGCCGGGTGCGGGCTGCGCCCTGACATGACCACCTCGCTCCGGGCGTTGGGCCACGACGTCGAGCGAGCAACATTGGTCGACGCGATGCTCCGTACGGCCGCGCAGTCCCTCAACCGTGAACCAAACCTCTGACGGAAGGTTGGGACAAGGGTTGAAGTGGCCGAACACTGACCTCAGCACGTGACAGGAGAGATTGTCGTCTGCATCAGCGGCGCTTCTGGCGCCGCCTATGGCGTGCGCTTGCTGGAGTGCTTGGTCGAAGCCGGCCGCTCCGTGCGGCTGGTGGCCACGGACTCCGCACGGCTGACCCTCAAGCACGAGTGCGACACGACCCCCGAGGCGGTCGCTGAACGGCTCGGCCTCACCCTTGAGGACGCCGGAAACGTCGGTGCAAAATCCGCTTCTGGTTCAGCCAAGATCGACGCCGTCGTGATCTGCCCTTGCTCAGGCACCACCATCGGCAAACTTGCAGCGGGCATCTCGGACAACCTTGTGACCCGTTCCGGCATTGTGGCGATGAAGGAAAACCGACCGCTGGTCATCGTTCCGCGTGAAACGCCCTTGGCCACCGTGCACCTTGAGAACCTTGCAAAGTTGTCAGGCTGGGGCGTCGTGGTGCTCCCTGCCATGCCCGGCTTCTACACCCATCCGACGTCCATTGAGGACATGGTGGACTTCATCGTCGCCCGCATCCTCGACCAAATCAACGTCGAGCACCGCCTTGGTCAGCGCTGGACGGGCGACGAAATCTGAACCGGCTACGCCGCTCGGAAAACGTGCACAGCACGCGAACAATGCACCACCGCCTTGATGAAGCCCCGAGCACACCAGCACGCATGGATGAGGACCTCTCGGTGCTCAACGTGGCCGAATTGAAGGCGATGTTGCGCGAACGAGGCTTGCCCG
This sequence comes from Euryarchaeota archaeon UBA495, assembly GCA_002496845.1. GTDB lineage: Archaea > Thermoplasmatota > Poseidoniia > Poseidoniales > Poseidoniaceae > MGIIa-L3. The sequence goes on along the minus strand of DALQ01000071.1, from coordinate 8,590 downwards.
TATCAGGCCGAAAGCAAGAGTTGCTGGATCGCCTCAGCAACGCCGCCGTCGCCTCACCGTCACGAGCGGTGGTCGACATCGACCCGGCCCTGGAGGCCGTCGACCCGGCCGTAGTCATGGATGCCTTGCCCACCGAAACCGGAGGCCTGCAGGCCTTCATGCGCCGCGAGGGGCCAATGGGCGTCCCCGTTGCGGGCTTCGTGGCCGTGGGCATCGCCGCCATGTTGCTGACGGTGGTCCTCTTCACGACCGGCGTCATCGGCGGCGGTAAGGAGCCAAACTGGCAACTCATCGACTACGATTCAAACCAGACCGAAGCCTTCGCCAACGGACTGCTGGCGCTCGGACACCCAGAATGGGAGGGTCGCATGTCCGGTACGCCCGAAGAGCATGCAGCCGCACAGAGCATCCTCGACAACCTCACAGAAATGGGCTACACGCCTCAAATGAATTCCTACCCAGTAGACATGTTCAGCATCAACGCCGAACCGTCGTTGCGAATGTGCCCACCCGGCGCCAACCCCTTGGTCCAGCCGTGCGGTTTCGGCGACCTGGGCTCAGAAGGCCGCATCGTCACGTTCCAGCATCGCGTGGACTACGTGATTCAGGGATTCTCAGGGTCCATTGACGCACAATTCGACATGAACATGCCCTTGGTGGACCTTGGCGACGGTTCCGACGACGGTGCATGGTCCTCGGCAGGGGGTGCAGTGGGCATCGTCGACAGCGGTGGAACCACGGGCGGCAACACCGCCCTGATGACCAAGGCCATTCAGAACGACTTGGCCGGCCTTATCCGCATCAACACCGCCTCAAATTGTGGACTGATTGAATCAGACGATTGCGTGCCGATCTTCAAGACGGTGCTGATCGATGACGTCAAGGCTGCAAACGGTGGCTCCGCACCCGACATTGCCTTCATCGCCGTCTCCAACAACACCGGACAGCAAATGCGGCAGCTGGCCGAAGACGGTGCCCGGCTGGAGATGGTCGTGGACGTCACGAACGACGGACAACTCGACGTGAAAGTCCCCTGTGGGACCATGCCGGGGACCTCCTCAGAAGTGGTCATCGTCGGCGCACACCACGACACGGTCTACCACAGCCCCGGAGCCGTGGACGACACCTCCGGAACGGCCAGCGTCCTTGAGATGGCGCGTCAAATCGCCAAGATCGCCGAAACAGAAGGCACCCCCGAACGCACGCTGCGCTTCTGCACCTGGGGCGGCGAGGAGGAAGGGCTGTTCGGCTCCAAGGCCTACGTGCAAGCCAACGGCCAGATGCTGGCCAGCAACCTGCGTCTCTACATCAACCTCGACATGAACCACGTGGACATCGACTCAGGCCGCGGTAACAGCGTCTCGATGTTCAGCAACAACGCCGAAGATCTTGCGAACATTCAGGCCATTTACGCCCTTTACCAAACCGAGCGCTCCGACGTGTCCGAACGCTACGACGTGCGCTTCACCCTGCTTGACGGGGCACAAGGCTCGGACACTGGAATGCCCTACAACTCGGACCACGGGCCCTTCGTCTACGATTTGCCCGGAGGAACGGAAGGTAACGCCATCGTGTGCTACGGCAGCGGTTCGTACGAATACCACACCTACGCCGATGACATGTCACGCTTCAACGCAGAATCGCTTGGCGTTTCCGTGACGGTGTACGGCACTTACCTCCGCTGGCTTGCGTGGGGCTGAGCGGCACGGTCTTATGGGGCCGCCTCAGGGTCCGTTTCATGCCGCCCCGTCGTGCCCATGCGTCGCACATTCTTGTCGATTCGAAGGCCGAAGCCCTGCAGATTCGGGAGAAGTGCACGTCCCTGAAGGCCTTCCAGAAGATGGCCCGGAAGAAGTCCAGTTGCCCCTCAAAGGGGAACAACGGCGACCTCGGATGGTTCCGCAACGGCCAGATGGTCCGCCCCTTCGACACCGCCGTCTGGAGCATGCCGGTGGGCGAGGTCTCTGATCCGGTCCGTACCGAATTCGGTTGGCACCTCATCTGGGTCCACGAAAAGGACGAACCCTGAGGTGAGCACGTGGCCTACACCATCGGGCTCCAAGGCTACGAGGTGCAGGCAGTGCACGGCTGGTTCGACCACGAATTGGAGAGCACGCAACCCTTCGTGGTCGACGTGACCGTGGCGACCGGCAGCGCCGGTGCCACCCAACTCGACGCCACGGTCAATTACGCGGACCTGCAAGGCGCAGTGGACGCCGTGTTGCTCGAATCGGAACAACCGTACCGCCTGCTCGAGGCCATGGTGGACGCGATCCTCGACCGACTCATGGCCACGCCAGGGGTGGCCAAGGCCACGGTGCGCATCGCCAAGCCCGAAGCGCCGCTTCCGCATCCGGGTGGATGCCCATGGGTCGAGGCTTCACGCCCCACAGAAGCGGAGCCTTGATGCGGCGCGTCGACGGACACCACGCATGGACGAGGCGTCGGTCAAGCGCGTCTACGTGCCCTCGGTCATCGAGGAGGAACAGGGGCCAATCGGCTTGGGTTGCTTCTCGGAGGAAGCGACCGCATGGCGTGTGCTTCGCGCCTTCCTGCGAAAGACCGAACGCATGCGACTCGAACGCGCCAGCGTCGTGGCCTGGGACGTCGACGTCATCGGCGAAGAGGGCATGACCGAACTCGCACACCTCCAGGTCCGCGATTGCCCCGTCTGCCGGCGCAGGACCATGTGGGTGGACCTGCACCAATTCAGCGCCCTGTGCTACGGTTCGGCCTGCGAGGCGTGGGTGGAGGAACACCCGACGGAGAAGGACACGGTCGACTGCGGCTGGCCCCAGACCCGCTTCTTCCAGCGCTGCGAAACGGCGGAGGAGGCGTTCGAGGTGCTTTCTGGTTTGGGTGCGGACATCCATGCCCACGAAGAAAACAAGCAAGGGGAAGCCGAAGCCGCCTTGCGCCATGAATCACTGGAGTGATTTAGCCTATGCCACCCACATCGATTCATAACGGGAGTTCTCTGATCCTGTTCCACTTTGTGATGTGGAACATGCTCGGTGGGATGTTTTTGGCGGGCGTGGTGTTCGTTGTCCTCGGATTTACCACGGTCATGGACCCAATGGTGCTCGCGTCCATGGAACAGGGGATGGTGGTCGAAGGTGCGCTAATCATCATGGCAGCCGTCGTGGCGGGCATCACGTCCCCATTTTGGATTGGTCAATTTATTGAGGGCCCGGTGAAGTTTCTCGTCAACGAGGACTGGATTCAGATTGTCCATCCGGGCGGAATGTTGTCAAAATCACCGAAATACATTGAGACCCACCCGCTCAACGAGGTGGTGTACATCGAACTCAACGAAACGGTGAGGCGTGGCGATGAAAATCAAGAGATCAAGACCTATTCTGCCCGATTGGTGAAGAGCGACGGTTCGGACGTCGGTACAATTACCAAGATTGCGAACGCCACGGTTGCAGAGCAGATTGCACATGTGGCAAAACTCGAATTGGCAAAGACATTCCAGATTCCACAAGCCATTCAAACATCAAAAGCTGGCCCAGAGCAACAACAGCAGGGCAGTTGAGACAGCCAGGGAAAGCAGCCCCCCAATCATCAGCGGCACTCGTGCCGTGACGTATCCATAGAGACCGAGGGCAAGGGCCACCACAGGCCAAGCCAACAAGAAATAAAACGACCAGCCCAGCGCCACCCATCCATCTTCCGCGACGATTAACGTGATGACAATGCCAAGGAAGGCGATGAGGAAGGGAACCAAGCCGCCGATCCACAATCCCCGCTCAGCCAAGAGATCAAGAGGAGAAAAATCATCTGAGCCCAATTCAAATTGCTCGTGGCACAGTGGGCAAACGAAGGTCCCAGCACCATTCGTTCCCAGATTGACCCTGCCACCGCAATGGGGGCAATCGACTTCGAACTCGACGTCCACCATGCCATCACACAAACGATGCTGGACATGAAGCCCTTGGTCGTCCGAACCGCAGCGAGGGCTGAGTCGTACAAAACTAAACATCGCCTTCATCAGGGGCCTGCATGGTGGACTTTGATTTGAGTGAGGAGCAAGAAATGCTGGCCGAACTCGCCAAAGATTTCGCGGATCAAGAACTGATTCCGAATGCTGAACACTGGGATCGAAACGGTATTTTCCCAGAAGAGGCAATCCAAAAGGCTCGAGAATTGGGATTGCTCAATTGCACAATACCCGCTGCGTATGGTGGCCTTGGGTTGTCCTTTCTTGATGAAGCGATCATCAACGAAGAATTTGGACGAGGCGACCCCGGGTTTGCAACGATCACAGGCGTGACGATGCTCGCCTGTCACCCGATCATTTACGGAGGAACAGAAGCACAAAAATTGGAATTTTTAGGTCGGGTTTGCAACGGTGAAATCTCTGCATATTGCGTGACAGAACCTGGTGCCGGTTCGGACGTTCGTGCCATCACAACAACCGCCACATTGGACGGCGAACATTACGTCTTGAACGGTTCAAAGATGTGGATTGGCGGTGCCGGTCATGCGAATTGGTTCTATGTCCTCGCCAAAACCAGCGATTCCGACTCGTACGATTCGCTCAGTGGTTTCATCGTCGAGGCGGACGCGGCCGGATTGGAAGTTGGGAAAAAAGAAGAGAAAATGGGTCAACGATCGTCCGACACCCGGTCGGTGACCTTCCACGATGTTCACGTGCCAAAGGCGAACCTTGTTGGAGGGAAAGAAGGGGACGGCTGGCTTCAAGCGATGGTCGCCTTCGACCGCTCTCGACCGATGCTTGCAACGCATGCACTCGGGAACGCGAGAGGAGCCATGGAAGAAGCGTGGAGGTATGCGAATGAACGGCGAACCTTTGGCAAATCCATCTTTGAGCATCAATCCATTTCCTTCATGTTGGCTGACATGAGCACCAAAATCGAAGGAGCACGACTGCTCGCACACAAGGCGGCTCATTTGCTGGACAAGGGCGAGCGGGCGACGCTTGCTTCCGCTCATGCAAAGCGATATGCCGCGGACATAGGAATGGAGATTACCACGGATTCAGTGCAAATTTTTGGAGGGTACGGGTACTCGGAAGAGTTCCCCGCAGCCAGGCGGATGAGAGGCGCAAAAATCTACCAAATCTTTGGAGGGACGAGCCAAATCCAACGCTTGATCATCGGGAGAGAGCTCAACAAAGGGTACCAGTGACGGGGAGCAGATTCCCTCCATCGCCAAGCCTGCATGGGACAACATGAATCCAAAAATCCAGCACAATCATGATATGTTCACGGCATGAGTACTTTTCATGCAGCAAATCAGTGACGACGGCAAGTGGATGTGGAATGGGGCAGAGTGGGTTCCATACGAAGCTCCTGATGAAAATCCGGAACCTGCAGCAGTCGATGCTCCTGCTGAGGCCGAACCCAGCGTAGCTCAGGAACCTGTGCAAGACATGCCTGCCATGGTCCAAAACCCAACGCTCACCGACGGCGCTTGGGCCATTCAAACCGCAGAATACGGGTTGTTTTTCACAAAACTCCTCGGATTCTTGTTGAAGGTCATCACCCTCGGTTTTGGGCTCCCTTGGGCAAAATGCATGGTCATCAACAAGTGGTCGAAGAACGTCCGAATTGACGGTCGTAGGATCCAGTTCACCGGCACCCCGATGGGATTGTTTGGAATCTGGGTGAAGATCTGTGTGCTGAGCATCATCACGCTCACGCTGTATTACTGGTTTGCAGGATACAAGCAGGTGGCCAAGTACATCGACAGCCACATCACCTGGGCTTGAAGCAAAATGGGTCACGGCTGTGCCGTCCAAATTTGAACGGTTGGATGGATGGTTTGTCGGTCAACCGAACGGCATGCCTCCGAAGTATTCGTTAATCCGATTTCTAGTGGTGAAACATGGCGGGTGACCAGCGGCACATCCACGACCCCGCCAAAGCGGCTGAATTTGCACGCGCTTTGGGACTCATGGTTGGTGGCCACCATCCATTTGTTGGCGATTGGCAGGTCAAAGGGCTCTATGCGTACCGTTCTGGAAAGCACAAGGGCCAAGCATATTTCGGCACAGGGGGCAGCGAAAGCGATCGTCTCAAAGACACATACGATCCCAGCAAACCCGGGGAATCGAATCAAAAATACCGCCCTTGGAACCGCGATGATCCCAAAATTCCAGAAGAGATTCGACAAAAGCTGGTCAGATTAGAAGAAAGAAGTTCAACCAGAATGGATCAAACTTCTCAACCCTCAAGGAACCTCTCTGACGGCGGCGCTGCCAAGGGCGGCGGCGGAGGCGACCTCTCGGGCATCTGGCAATCGTTCGAGCGCGAGGCGAACACCGGCCCCGTCGACCGGTACGAGTTCCGCCGCGATGGCGAGCGCTACTACATCATTCGCCCGCCTGGCGGCGCCATCAACGAGGGCGACTACTTCACGTTTGACGGCGCGATCGGCCGCCACGTCAAGGGCCCGACGAACAAGATGCTGCCCAGCGGCGAGCTCCACTGGGACATCGACGGCTGGAAGTACGTCTCGCGCCGCGAGGGCGCAGCGGGCAATGGTGGCGGCGGCAAGGCGGTGCCGGCGGCGGAGGGCGAGAATTCAATCAGCGTTGTTTCACGTGAAATCACAGAAGATGCTCGAGTTGTCACCCCTCTTCGGACAGGGTGGTACCGAATAGAGCACGCAAATGGAAGCTTGGTTGAGCGCGTAAGGGTTCACCGAGATGAACGGAAGACAAGTGCCACCAACGAATTCATTGCGACGGGCGACCTAACAGGGGATGTAACGTGGTACGTGGAAGGCCACACCGTGAACGTCCCGCAGTTTGGCAGCACAGGTACACTTCAGGCGGACGGAAACATCACGTGGGATCGTGACGGCAACAAAGCCGTTTACGAAGGAAACGTTGGTGAACCCATCTTGAATTCTGAGAGCGGCATGCTTCAAGGAGAAATATCGCTAAAGGGCGTACACGGGAAGTACCTGAGTGCAACGCCCGAAGGAAGGGTGTTATGGAACACGGACGTCGCTCACGTGGGAGAATATTTCCGTGTGGAACAAAGGCAAAACGGCAAGATTGCACTCAGGAGTGCTTTCGACATGTACCTGTCAGCACAGCCCGACGGCCGCATGGAATGCAACCGTCGAGAAGCACCACCTGGCGGCTGGGAGGAATTCACCGTCGAATACCGCAGCAACGATGTGGTCTGTTTGAAGTCCTGTCATTGGAAGTATTTGAGTGCACAAAAGGACGGCCAATGGGGGGATTGGACCATGCACCAAGAGGCGGATGCTCAGGACATCCAGATTGAACCGTACCTCAAGACAGGTTCACCTGTCTTGAGTGAACCCATCTTGAATTCTGACCAGAAATACGTGTTTGCTCCTGAACACAAGGGATGGCATTGGCACAACGATCGTGCACGCGCAATGGGAGGACACATTGCTTCAGTCACCAGCGCGAAAGAGAACGAAGACATCACTCGAATTTCCGGCGGGGCGCCGGTATGGCTTGGTGGAATCAGGAAAGGAGATCGATACCGTGGAAAACCTATCGCAGACCGGAAACCCGGTGACCCTGGCGACGTGGGCCCAGGTCCTGAAGACTGGTACTGGTCGGATGGCCGACCCTGGTCCTACACGAACTGGGGCCCTGGCGAGCCGAACAACTGGGACGGTGGCGAAAATAGAGTGCAACATCTCGGCAAACTCGGTGCGGTATGGAACGATGTCGGCGAGGACTGGGAAGGGCCTGCAGTGTACAGAATTCCCGCCAACTCCAGGTCCCTAAGCGTCAACGTCCCACGTGACGAAAGCACAGACACGGTCAAGCTGAATCATGATGGTACAGATGAGGTGGATGCAGAGCCAAACAAGCGTGGAGCGATTATCGTAATCCGGCTTGGTATATTTTTGATGATATTCGGTTTACCGCTTCTCATCATAGGAGCCACATCCACGAGCGAGGATAGACTCGCAATGCTCATTCCGGGTGCGATGTTGTTTAGCGTTGGAGTTTGCTTGGCAATTGTTCCTGCCACTGCAATTTCGCCATTGATCACTTCTCTTTTCAAGCGAAGAAAAAATGCTCAAACCGCCCGGACGCAGCTTGAGGTGCTGTCCTTCAACCACCACCATCCCATCAGATTCTGCATCACCAACCCTCCACCTGACCCAAGAGCGTGGGTGGGCCTCTATCCGTCGGATGCTGGCGACCGCGACCACGGTGACCGGTGGCGTTGGCTCAAAGACATCGACGTCAACGACGCCTCCTTGCCCGGCCAAGCCAAAGGCGCATGGAGCATACGCGTCTTTTCTGACAAGGGATACACCTTGCAGGAGCGCATTGATTTCGAACTCCAGGAGGACGACAAGCCGGAAGTGTGGATGCAGGACGCTGAATACAAGGACGAGCGCCTCAAAGGATTGGTCCAAGACCATCGGAACAACTTCACCCGAAGGATCACCACAGGCAAAATCGTACGCCACCGACGGATTGGGGGCATGTCGCGGTTCGAGTCCGACGACGAAACGTACCTCGTGTATGACAAAGATCTGCACGGCGCTGTGGTGGCTCCGTTCTATCAGGACGCGTTCTGGGAGTGAAATCAAACACACCCGATGCAATGGGTACCCT
>DALQ01000043.1:28995-29563 GCA_002496845.1 Euryarchaeota archaeon UBA495 | reverse complement strand
GGCGGGGGGGGGGGGGCGGGGCGTGGGGCGCCGTGCTGCGTTGGATTCCCCCCCCCTCGCCCGACGCAGAAGGGGTGCCTTGGGGCACCTTGGGCGTGAACCTGCTTGGGTCGCTCCTGCTGGGCGTGATGACGGTGATGCTGGCTGAGGCCGTCCTGACACGGGAGCAGGCGCTTGCGCTCGGCACGGGTTTGTTGGGCGCCTTCACCACGATGTCCACTTTTGCGGTTGAGGTGGTGCGCATGGTGGACGGCGGCGATCGAGTACTGGCCGCAGGCTACCTTTTCGCAACCTTGGTTGGCTGTCCCCTTTTGGCTTGGTTGGGGTGGAGTTTGGCCGAGGGCATGACCGCTTGATCAACGGAGCGAAAAGGCCCGTGGGGCATTCTGCGCCCGGCTTTGCGTGGCGCTCATTCGACGAAGACTTGGGTCTGGCCGGGGTAGCGGAGCATCTTGTTGACTTCATCGAGGTGGCTTTCCTCGGCGATGATCTGCTCGCGAGCATATTCTTCCAAGAGGATGGAACCGCCTTCCGTGGCCGCTTTGAGCAACTTGTAGTACAATTTCAG